>NZ_KZ672782.1:45744-136443 GCF_001811085.1 Streptococcus sp. HMSC062B01 | reverse complement strand
ATATTAACTTTAGCCATGAGTTTCCTGACTTGGTAAAGCGTTTAAAGAAAAATAGAATTACAGAAATTCAGTATCGTAGAGGTCTAGTCTCTCCATCGAATTTTTATGAAGATCTTCGTCATTGGTTTGCGCCAGTTGGTCAGGATAAGCTAGATATAATCGCAAAGGATTATGAAACGAACGAAGAAACTCCTTTAAATAATTACCAAGAATTCATTGATTGGTCCAAAGCGGAAGCTAAAAAAGCACAGGAAAGCATAAACGCAAATAGGAAAAAAGAGGCAAATTAATATGCCACAAATTTGCGAAACATCGTTTATCAACAGGCTTTGACTGAAACGGGTAATAAGGATCTAGCACTAGATAGTTTAAAAGCCTTTGATAGCGGAAACTAAAAAATCACAGGAAAGGATAAAAGCAAATGGGGAAAAAGAGACAGATTAATACAGATCAAATTTACGAAACATCAGTTCGCTTAGATGCGGCAGTAGCGTCAGGAGGTCAAAATGATGCTTCAGAGTGGGTTGATGATGAGTCTACAGAATTATTTTCAGACTGCAATACCTTATTGGATGAGGCTTCAGCAGATATTCATACTACGGTAGAGAATCTTAATAACTATTTAAATTCTGTAGCAGCAGAATTTGAGAAAGCTGATTCAAAAATGGCAAAATTAATTTCTGCAAATAATGGATTGGAATCTATCCCAATGGAAGATAAAAATATTGCAGAAAAGAATAAAATTCGCTCGAATGATTATTATAATCAATTGAAAAAGAGCAAATAATCGTTATACTTTTATCCTATTTTATCTTTCATATCGTAATCGGATACAGGAACGATTTCTTTTAGGTTGAGCGATTCTTCTCTAGCGCTTATTGGCTGTGCAGTCAGCTATTCTTCACGAGATGCATACAATGGAAAAAGATAGTCTATCGAAGAAATAGTATGCCTGGGGCTTTTTGTTCAGGCCTATTTCTATTTGAAGTTGCTATTCCACCTGAACATCAATTCAGGTGGTTTTCTTTTACCTACCATATCTCAGTCTCTATCTAGCACCTATTTTTCATTTAGTATATAAAGAAAATTTCAGGTGATGCACTAAGCCTAAAACAAAAAACAAGCTAAAAGGACTTAGTCCTAGCCAATGTAGAACTAAATCCTTAATTCAAATTATTTTGCTGATTTTTAAGGTTGGGGTATCTGAGCCATTTCGCAAACTCAGTCGAGGACATATTCTTTGATAGCTTCTGCGACTCCGTGCTCATTGTTGCTTTTGGTGACAGCATTTGCCTCGGTTTTGACTGTTTCAGGGGCATTGCCCATAGCGACGCCGAGTCCTGCCAGTCGCAACATAGGAAGGTCATTGAAATTGTCTCCGATTGTCATGACCTCTTCTAGTGGCACTTGGTAGTGCTGGGCAATTTCGTACAAGGCTTGCTCCTTGGAGACATGCTTGGCCGTGACTTCCATGTAGTTGTCCTTAGAGAGATAGAAGGCTGTCTTGGGAAAGTCTAAGGTCTGTAGGTAGTCATGGAGTTTCTGGATGACAGGCGCTTCGTCGATAAGAAGTAGCTTATGGATAGGGATTAGCACATCCAGTACTGGCAGAAGAACATTCTGAATGACTGGCTGCTCACCTGTAATAGCTGCCTCTATCTGTACCCACTTATCCAGACGGTCAGCAATCCAATCCTTGCCAGAGTAGAGATTGATGGACACACTAGGAAATTCAGCTTTGACCAGTTCTAGAAAAGTGCGGATCTTTTTCTTGTCTAGAGGGTGCTCGATAATGGTCTCGTAAGCTTGCGGGTCACCCTTGATGACCAGAGCACCGTTGTAGCAGGCCAGCGGATTATCTCCCAGCCCCAGCTCACGGGCAATGGGCTCCATACCCAGAGGTGAGCGGGCAGAAGCCAGTACGAAAGGGATTTGTTCTTGGTTTAGCAGGGGAATGATGTCTTTGAGGTCAGGATCTACTTGGTGCTGGTTGTCTAAAATGGTACCGTCAATGTCGCTGATAATCAGGCGAATCGGTTGGCTTGTCATGGCTCGTCCTCCTTTGTAACGAATGAACTGATTTAATAAATGATCTGAAGCTTGTCTCCTAGCTTATCTTGGACTTCAGGGCTGGGCTCTTGGTCCGTGATCCAGTAGTCAAAGTCGTTGACATTCCCCAGGATGTACTTAGACTCTTTCTGCCACTTGTCTTGCTCGGCCAGCAGAATCTTAGTCTTGGCGTGCTTCAAAGCCAGTCTTTTCAGGTGAGCATCAGCCTCGTCTTCAAAGCTAACCAGACCATCAGAGACACTAGCTGCCCCGATAAAGGCAATGTCAAAGGAAATCTGCTCTAGCAGCTCTGCTTCATTGAGCGCGTAGTAGAATCGGTTTTTTGGATAAAATTTTCCGCCTAAGAGGTGAAAGTCTACTTTGTCCTGACTGCTCAGCATGATCGCATTATCCAGCGAGTGGGAGTAGATTGTCATAGGCTCCTTGATGCGCTGTGCCAGATGGAGAACGATGGTTGAGACATCAAAGAAGGCAATCTGCCCCGGCTTGAGAAAGTCGTGCGCTTTTCGAGCTATAGCCTTTTTTTCTTGGCTCAGCTGTTTGAGACGGTCGTTAAAGGAGGGGATTTGCTGGTTAGTGTCCAGTGGGATAATACCTCCGTGAGTGCGTTGCACAAGCTTACGCTCGCTCAAAATCGAAAAATCTCGTCGGATGGTATCTTTAGAAACCTGAAAATGCTCAATCATATCCTTGGCTGATAGCTGTTTTTTCTCAGCCAAGAGCTCTAAGATTTCAGCCAAGCGTTGTTCTTGGTACATACTAGTCCCTCCCTGTTTGTCTAAAAAGAGTATAGCACAGAGATTAAGTGTTTTCAAGTTTCTTTAATGCTTTGTAAGTCTTTTGGCTCGGAGTATAAAATAAACAATCAAAAAAAACCAAGCAGTGCTTGGCTTTTTGGGTATTATAATGTTCGAAATAGCTTTATGATTATGGAGTTTGGACGTTAACTGTTCCGTCGCTTCCAACTTTAACATCGACACCGCCACCTTGTACGTGAACGCCGTCTTCGTTTACGTTAACATTTCCATTGCTATTAGCATTTTCATTGCCAGCTTCAACAGTAGCTGAGCCATCGCCGTCAGCTTCTACTTTAGCGTCATCAGTTTCTACGTTAACGCTGCCACCGTTTTGGCCTCCGTTAACCTTAACTTTAGCTTTGCCGCTTTCAGAGGATGCTGAGCTGTCTTCTTTGCTTGAAGAGCTGGCCTTAGATGAAGAAGATACGCTTGAGCTTGAGCTTTCTTTTGTATCCTTGTCTGCAGAATTTCCGCAGGCAGCCAAAAAGAAGAGTGAAACTAGTGTAATTAGAGATAAATAAATTGTTGATTTTTTCATCATATCCCTCCTTCTACTTACATAGTATATGATTCAAGCTTTTGACGCAATAAAAAAATGGATATGACATTGAATTATCATACCTGCTTAATAATTTCGTTACATAAAATACAGAGGAAAAACAGATAAAAGACAGCGCTATCAAGGGTTTGACTTGTTTGCTCTTTGTTTGTCTATGTAATATTATTGTAACATATATAAATATTTATCAGAATGTAAAAAAGTTGTTTGGAGCGTTGAGAGATAAGTGTTGGCTGGTAATTTAGTCTACAAATTGTAAAACCGCCTAGGTTAACTAAGCGGTTTTAGATGTTACAAAATCTTATCGAATTTCTCAATATAGAAAAGAGAAGCAGTCATAATCAACGTTAGAATCAAAAGACCAATAATGGCAGGTGTCCAAGATTGGAAGAGGTCAAAGCTGAAACCAAAAAGGCTAGGTCCTAATGCTGCAAGGATATAACCACCTGTTTGAGCCAAACCAGATAATTGAGCTGTTTGTTCAGGAGTGCTGGTCTTAAGAGAGAAGGTTACCATAAGATAAGGGAATAGGGCGCTGACTGCAGCTCCAAGAAGGAGATTGAGGATCAGCCAGTAAAAGAAATTGCTGGTCGGAATTAGGAGCATAGAGACACCAATGAGTCCAGAAGCTGCAACGCAAGATATCATGATGAGGCGTCCACGAGCGGATAAACGAGCTGTGAGACTTGGTATTGTCATAGAAAATGGCAGGCTAATCAAAGAGAAGATCGAAGCGAGAATACCCGTTGCATCTTTTGATAGACCAGCTTGCAAGGCCAAGGTTGGTAACCAGGTCACTGCTGTGTAAAAGAGCAAGGACTGCAAGCCACAAAATACGATGAGGGCCAAGACTTTTTTGTTTTTCAGCAGGGCGCCGATTGGATGATTTTTGCCTTTTCTTGCTAGGAAGTGATTGTGTTTCGTATTAGGGAGCCATACCAAGAGTGCCAAGAGACAAATGGCGCTTAAAGCTAAAATTAATCCTTGCCAAGAGGTGGCACTAACGATAGGAACAACCAGAGCAGAAGCTACTGTAATCGATAGGCTCATAGCGGAGATGTAAAAGGTCGTTAAAAGACCGATGCGTTCGGGCTGATTGGCTTGAATGATGCTAGGCAGCAGAACGTTTAGTAAAGCAATAGCTGCTCCTAGGATAATAGTTCCTACATAAAGGAAGGGGAGATTAATGATCCGGATAAGAGATCCGATTGTCAAGATGATTAGGACCATTGTAAAGAGTTTTTCAAGCCCAAATTTTTGTGCCAAGCGAGGGGAGAAAGAGGAACAAAGGGCAAACATGACTAGAGGTAAACTGGTCAAGAGCCCGAGTGAGCTGAGTGAAACGTGGAGGCCATCAGCTATATCCGATAGGACAATCGGCAAAACGGCAAAAGGTGTCCGTAAAACAAGCCCAACCATGATAATGCCTGGGACAAAAAATGCAGAATGTTTTTTCATAAAATTCTCCTCAAACAATAGTTTTCTAAGTGTTTAATACAAAGTTCTTACTTCATCAAGTCTAAAAAATATTGGCTGATGGTGGCCTCATCGATGGGATTTCTTTGTTGCAGCCACCAGGATACAGTCTCAACAAAGGTAGCTGTTACGTGATTTTTCAAAAAATCTTGTGGCAGACGGGCCTTGTTCATCAAGCCTTTTTCCTGAATTAGAGGGAAGAGGTAATGTTCCAGCTCAATTTTCAGGCGATTGATAAAGTAGGTATTTTTTGCTAGAAGCAGAGTAGCGATTCGATCCTGATTTTTCCGAAAATGATAGAAAATATGGGCGGTCGCTTCAAATAGGTCCTTTCCATCAGGACGCTCAAGAAAGGTGTGCTGGAAGAGCTCTTGACAGAGCTCCTCTAGCAGGGCTTCTTTGGTCTCGAAATGAGCATAAAAAGTCGACCGCCCCACATCGGCCAGGTCGATGATTTCTTGAACAGTGATGGCTTCATAGCTCTTACGATGCAAGAGGCTGAGAAAGGCTTGGTAAATGGCTGCGCGTGATTTTTTTACTCGTCTGTCCATAGTATTTCCGAACAAAATCAGTCTTTTATCTCTTATCTGACAAAGCTGGTGATTTGCTTCTTGTTTCCTTTTCTAAAAAGATGGATAATAGAATCGAACAAAGTGTTTGCTTTTGAATATATTATACTATAAAAATGTCAGATGTCACAGAGGGTTGCCATGAAATCAAGTCAAAAAATGATGATTGCTTTTCTTTTGAATTCGTCCTTCGCCATTATTGAAGTTATTTTCGGTTTGTCCTTCAATTCCAGTGCTGTCTTGGCTGACGCCGTCCATGATACAGGGGATGCATTGGCAATTGGCCTGTCAACGCTTTTAGAAAAGATTTCCAATAAAAAAGAAGACAGCCGTTATACATTGGGCTACAAGCGTTACAGTTTGCTGGGAGCCATTCTGACTTCCATTATTTTGATTATAAGTTCGCTCTTGGTCCTCTGGGAAAATGTTCCCAAGATCTTCGCCCCAGAACCTGTCGATTATAACGGGATGCTGGTCCTAGGAATTGTGGCTATTTTGGTTAACTTGGCAGCCAGCAAGGTGGTCAGCCACGGCCATAGTCACAATGAGTCTATTCTCAGTCTGCATTTTCTAGAGGATATTCTGGGTTGGCTAGCGGTTATTTTAGTGTCTATCGTCTTACGATTTACGGATTGGTATTTCCTAGATCCCTTGCTATCTCTGTTAATTGCTGTCTTTATCCTCAGTCAGGCTCTTCCTAAGTTTTGGGATAATATCAAGATCTTTCTGGATCATGTTCCAAGCGATATTGATCTGGGTCAGCTCTATCAAGAACTGGGGAGTCTAGACAATGTTCAAGCTGTTGCTCAACTCAACGTTTGGACGACAGACGGTATTGACAAATACGCCATGATTCACATTTGTCTAAAAGAAACCGAGAAAAGCCAAGAGACCAGACAGGCAGTTCACCAGCTGGTCAAGTCTTTTGGCATCGTTCGAGCCACTATTGAGTGCGATGAAAGCATGGACGAACATCAGAAACATGGAGAACTTTAGTCTGTCCTTGGCCGAATAAGAAATTCCTTATCCTAGCATTTTAAGAAGGAAGTCCGTCATTTGCTGCGGGCTTTCTTTTTTTCCTCTAGCAATCCACATTTGCACGACGCCAAACAAGGCGTTGGTCAGATATACGGAATTGTATTCTTTTTCAATCTGACTGAATTCCTTATTACTGAAGCGTTCTTGCAACTCTTGGTGAAGCATCATTTGAAACTTGTGTCTTAAAAAGGTTTGGATTTCCCTTGTTCCATTTTCCGACAGAAGGGCAGAGAAAAGGGGTTCGCTTTCCAGGAAGTCGAGGACATTTAAGATGGCCTGCTGTCGGTCATTGTAATATTCCTCAAAAATCGTTTCAAGTTTTTGAAAGAGGCCTTGCTGATAGCGTTCGATCAAGTCGTACTTATCCTTATAATGAGTATAAAAACTGCTTCGGCTGATACCTGCAGTTTTGGCAAGCTCAACGGTTGAAATATATTCAAAGCTTTTTTCTTTCAATAGTTGGACCATAGCTTGTTCAATGGTCATCTTGGTTTTCTTTCTTTTATTACTTTCCATTTTTTTCATCCTTTCGAACAAATTTGTACAGTATGTCTAATTTTAGAATTCTTTAGCTTGTAATAATTTTGGATTGGTGTATAATCTAGTATATCAAAATTTAGACAGTATGTATAATTTTTTTGGAGGTAAATATGTTAAAAGAATGGAAAGCTATTTTTAAAAAACCAAGCTTTATCATTGTAATGTTAGGTGTTTCTTTGATTCCAGCCTTGTACAATGTGATTTTCTTAAGCTCTATGTGGGATCCGTACGGACAAGTAGAGAACTTGCCAGTGGCAGTTGTTAATCAGGATAAGGCTGTGACAAGTTCAGGGAAGACCCTAGCGATTGGTGACGATCTTGTTTCCAGCCTCAAGGAGAATAAAAATCTGGACTTCCACTTTGTCAGTAAAGAGGATGCCAAAAATGGCTTGAAGAAGGGTGACTACTATATGGTAGTCACTCTGCCGAGTAATTTGTCAGAGCGGGCAGCCAGTGTCCTAAGTGGCGAACCTAAGCAAATGAAAATTGATTATCAGATCTCGAGTGGTCGGAGTTTCATTGCTGGTAAGATGAGCGACTCAGCCATGACTTCTTTAAAGCAGACGGTAGCGCAAAACGTGACCAATACTTATACAAGTGCTCTATTTAAAAATATGGGAGAGCTAAAGACGGGAATGGATAAGGCCTCAGATGGAGCCCAGCAATTAGCTTCGGGTAGCCAGCAGTTGGGTGCGGGTAGTCAGACCATTACGGATAACTTAAAAACTCTGAATCAGGCCACAAGCAGTTTGGCAGATGGAGCGGTTCAATTAAACTCAGGTTTAGAAACCTATACAGGAGCCGTTGCACAAGTATCAGCAGGACTGAATCGCTTCTCAGAAGGGTTAACAACTTATGCAAATGGGGTAGCTACTATTGCATCGGGTGCCAATCAGCTATCGGATCGTTCAGCTGATCTAGTAGGAGGTGTCCAACAACTCACTCAATCAAGTGCTGGTGTCCAAGCTTTGGCTAGCGGAGCGTCCAAGCTCAATACTGGTTTAACTGCTCTGAAGGAATCGGTAGATATGAGCCTTACTAGCAATCAGGAAAATGTCAGCAATTTGACAGCTGCTCTGAACCAGTTAAATGCAAGCATTCAGGCGTCTCTCTCAGGAACTTCAGCTTCAACAGAAAATATTGAGGCATCCTTGACGAATATAGCAGCGTCTGCTCAAAACATCATCAATGACAATCAAGCTGTTAAAACAGCTGCCCTAGCCAATGTCCAAGGGACGAGTGCATATCAGAGTCTTTCTGAAGAGGCTAAGGCGGAGATTGATGCGGCGGTTAGTGGTAGTCAAGCGGGTAGTGATCAATCTGCTCAGGCTATTTTATCAGAAGTGATGACCATGAAGACCAGTCTGGAAGCAGGAAAGACTGCCAGCCAAACACAGTTGGCTCAGCTGGGGGCTGTCTCTAATCAGGTATTGCCACAAGCAGCCAACATGATCAATGGTCTCTATGGTGGCTTGTCAACGGTTAGCGCTGGCCTTGAAACAGCTAGCGGGGGAGCTGGTCAAATTGCTTCCGGTGTAGATAGCTTAAATGAAAAATTATCAAGTGGCGCCGGTCAATTGGCTCAAGGAGTGACGGATTATACAAATGCCGTCAATAAACTTTCTGAGGGAGCTAGTGGTTTAGCGGCTAATAATTCTAGCTTACTAACAAACTCAGCAACTCTATCAGCTGGAGCAAGTCAATTGGCCTCTAAATCACCTGAACTGACAGCTAATTTCGGGAAATTAGTAGATGGTGCAAGCCAATTGGCTAATGGATCAGGAAAACTGGTCGATGGTAGCAGTCTGTTGACGAATAAGCTATCATCCTTAACAAGTGGGAGCGAGAACTTGGCTAGTGGTCTGACAGAAGCAGGTGACAAGCTATCAACAGTCACAACTAAGGAGGATAATGCCAAGATTCTAGCAGATCCACTTAGCCTTCACAAGACAGACCGAGATAAGGTTGAGAAAAACGGAATAGGGATGGCTCCTTATATGATTTCTGTAGCCCTCTTTGTAGCTGCTATTTCAACCAATATCATCTTTAGCACACTTCCTTCAGGAAAAGAACCAAAGACCAAATGGGAATGGTTCAAAGCACGCCTAGAAGTAAATGGCGTAATTTCAGTTGTAGCTGGGGTGTTGGTTTACGCTGCTGTCCATTTGATAGGACTATCTGCCAACCATGAATTGGCAACTCTTGGTTTGATTATCTTAACCAGCATGACCTTCATGGCTCTTGTGACTGCCTTGGTAACATGGGATAGCAAACTCGGAGCTTTTGCTTCTCTGATTCTCTTGCTCTTGCAGCTGGCCTCTAGTGCAGGGACCTATCCGCTTGAGTTGACCAATAAGATCTTCCAAGCCATCAATCCTTGGCTACCGATGAGTTACTCGGTATCTGGTCTTCGTCAAACCATTTCTATGGGGGGACAGATTGGGGGACAAGTCGGCTTCCTGATGATAGTCTTAGTGCTATTTATGGCTGCTGGAGTCTTGGTCTATCAAACAGATAACAAAGAAAGAGTCTAGTCTTTTGACGGAATCCTAAGAGGAAAAGAGAGATCTGTCTTTCTTTTCCTTTTTATCTAAGCAACATCTCCTGAAAAGGGAGATGTTTTGTTTTCTTTAAGTTTTTTTTAGATTTCTTTTAAGCTTTGCTACTTAAAATAACCAAGTAAATAATCAAGCAGCTAGAAAGGGAGATGTCCTATGGCTAAAAAAACATTTAAAGATAAATTCCAGCGATTTGAAACAAAATACGTTATTTCAAAGGAGGTTTTAGCAAATTTGCTGACGGAGTTTGAGGAACATATGGTAGAAGAAGACCATGCTTACTCAACTATCAGCAATCTTTACTACGATACTCCTACCTTCCAAATGATTCGTGAATCTCTAGAAAAACCTTATTTTAAAGAAAAATTGCGGGTACGGACTTACGATGAAACACCATCAGAAGACAGCCAGGTTTTCTTGGAAATCAAAAAGAAAGTGCGAAAAATCGTCTATAAGCGCCGGATTTCAACAGACTTGCTGGCGGCGGAGTCCTATCTAGCGGGTAATCGAGGTCAGACAGATGATTCACAGATATGCGAGGAGATTGACTGGCTCATGGCTCGTTATCAAAAGGTTCAGCCCATGATGTATATCTACTATAATCGCTATTCCATGAAAGGCATAGAAGATCCAAATGTTCGGATTACCATTGACTATGATTTGACTTATCGATCAGAGGATTTAAGTTTATTAGATGGCAAGCATGGGGACAAGCTCTTACCAGAAGGCTATGTCATTATGGAAATCAAGGTTTCAGGAGCTTATCCGCTTTGGCTGAGTGAGATTTTGGACCATCATCAGGTCTTTCCAAAATCCTTCTCTAAATATGGCGTAGCCTATAAAAAAACCACAGACCACAAAGGAGTTGTAAACCATGCTAAATCAATTATTTAATGACGTTTTTACCAGTACGGCTGTAAAACCATTGACCATGCTAGAAGCAATTGGAGTTGCCTTAGTCTTAGGTTTGGTTGTGGCCAAGGTCTACCAGTATAAAACGGTCTACAGCAAGTCCTTTGTCATGAGTCTAGCCCTATTGCCGGCCTTGATTGCCGTTGTCATCTTCTTGGTAAATGGTAGTCTGGGTGCTGGGGTTGCTGTGATGGGGGCCTTCAGCTTGATTCGTTTCCGTTCGGCTCCAGGTGGCGCCAAGGAGTTGGTCTCAATTTTCCTGGCTATGACGATCGGGATTGCGATTGGTATGGGCTACCTGGTCTTTGCAGGAGCTTTTACCTTGATTATGTCTGTAGCGATTATCCTTCTTGAAACCATCAACTTTGGTCAAATGAAACACTCTATCCGCCAGCTGACCATTGTTATTCCTGAAAGTTTAGATTATGAATCTATCTTTGATGATATTTTTGATAAAGCGACCAATCATCTGGAATTAGCCTCAGTGAAAACATCAGACATGGGTAGCTTGTTTAAACTCAAGTATATCATCCAACTCAACGGCAAAATGACAGAGAAAGAGTTGATGGATGCTCTGCGGACCCGCAATGGAAATCTAGAGATTGCTATCAGTCGATTCATCACAAAAGAAAATGAATTATAAAAGAAATAGAAAGAGGCCTATCATGAAAACAAGTAAAAAAACAATATTTCGAAAAGTAAAGCTGATGGTCCCACTGGTTCTGTTGACAGCCAGCTTGGGAGCCTGTAGCTTGATTAGTAAGTCCAGCGCTGCTAGCACTAGCACAACTACTAGTTCAACCACTAGTAAAACGTCCTCAAGCAAAGCCTCAACAGCTTCAACGAGTTATTTCACTGATCGGGACCAAGACGCCTCATATGACGAATCTAGTGCTACAAAGGTAAGTCTAAGTGGCTCAACAGCTAAGGTGTCTGGAGACGGTGCGAAAGTATCTGGGTCAACTGTAACAATCACAGCTGCTGGTACCTATGTCCTGTCTGGAAGTAGCGAAAATGTCCAAATCGTGGTGAAAGCAGGAGACCAAGACAAGGTCCAAATCGTCTTGAATGGTGTGACCATGAAAGGGACTGACGCAGCGATTGTTGTTGAAAGTGCGGATAAGACCTTTATCACCCTTGCGGAAGGAAGTAAGAATAGTATTGCCGACTCTGCCAACCACACCAATACAGACTATGATGCAGCCATATACAGTAAGGATGACCTGACTTTCAATGGTTCTGGTAGTTTGACGATTGAAGGAAATTATGGCAATGCAGTCGAGTCGAATGATGATTTGCGTATTACTGGCGGAACCTATACAGTCAAAGGCTATAAAAATGCTCTTTCTGCCAATGACGCGTTGAATATCAAGGATGCGACCTTGAATCTGACGGCAACCGAAGATGCTCTTCACGCTGACAATGATGAAGATACGACACTTGGAAATCTTTATATCCAGTCCGGTACGATTACCATTAATGCTGGTGACGACGGAATGCACGCTTCTAATGCAGCAGTGATTGACGGCAGTACGATTACAGTTGAGTCAAGTGTTGAAGCACTCGAAGGAACCAATGTGACTATTAATGGAGGGAAATTAGATCTTTCTGCCTCTGATGATGGTATCAATGCTTCTAGTAAGGTAACTGGAGCAGAGATCTTTATCAAGATTACGGGAGGTGACATCAAGGTAGAAGTGGGACAAGGTGACACTGATGCTCTTGACTCTAATGGTGATATCATTATGACAGGAGGGAATCTAGACATTACTTCTACAGTCTCTGCCTTTGACTTTGACGGAACAGCTACATACACTGGTGGAACCATTACAGTCAATGGTGAAACTCGATCTGAAATCACAGCTGATGGCCCTGGCGGAGGTGGTGCCCCAGGAGGTAATCAGGGAGGCGGACCTGGTGGACATTAAGGTCAACTATAAAAGTTTCAAATAGAAATAAAAAACTCCTCATTCCAGCTGGAATGAGGAGTTTTTGCTATTCATCAATTCTGATAGACATCGTCTCCGTATCTACTGTCGCCTGAGCACCGATGGTAATGGTAAAGAGTGGCTGAGTATGGGCAAAGTCCAAGTCATAGAGGACGGGAATTTGTTTGAGAATCGGATGTTTGTCCAAGATATAAAGGAGTAGCTCCTCTGTCATCTGACATTCTTTTGGAAAGCGACCGATGAGAAGGGCCTGTGGGTTAGGATAGGCCTGAAGCAGGGCAGCTAGATTGCGTTCAAACTCCACATAATCATCTTCCTCCGCCTCTTCAACAAAGAGGACATAGTTCTCATCTGTCGGGGCATAGGGGGTGCCACGTAGAAGCGAGAAGGTAGAGAGATTACCACCAATAACAGTGGCTTGGGCTTTTCCATGGTTGTAGACTTTCCACTCTGTCTCATGGAAGGTCAGTGGCGCATCGGGCAGATACCAAGCATTGTCGCCCCATTTCTCACTAGGAGTCAATTCATAAGAAGTATGGCTGACGGCCTTGAGCCAGCTCTCGGTCTGATAGTCCTGCAGGGCATCCATTTTAAAGCTGGAGTAGGACGGTCCCATGTAGGTTTTCACGCCGGTCTTACTATAGATAGCGTTGAGCAAGGCTGTTGTGTCCGAGTAGCCGCAGAAAATCTTAGGATTTCTAGCAATCAACTCAAAGTCCAGATAGGGCAAAAGCTCATTGCAGTTGAAACCGCCGATGGTGGCCAGAATGGCATCAACGGAGTCATCCAAAAAGGCAGCATGAATGTCTGCCACCCGGCTTTCGATGGAGGCAGAGTCTAACATATCATTTTCCAGATAATGCTCCGAAAAAGACACGATAAATCCTAGCTTTTCCAAGCGCTCCTTGGCGGCTAGATTGGCCTCAAAGCCACCGATGTGTTCAATTGACGCTGAGGGGCTGACAACCCGAATGTGCATACCAGGTCCGAGTTTTTTCATAGAAAGACCTCCTGTTTAAAATGACTATATTATACAATAGAACGTTCCGAAAGACAAGGCTAGCTAGGACAAGAGGATGGGAAGTAAATCAGTCAGTTTTTCGACAGTCCAGTCAGCTCTTTCTTCAAGATTTTTGACTTGAGCTAAACGACTGAAGCCTTGTTTGATCCAGATAGTTTTCATGCCTATTCTTTTGGCAGGAGCGATATCATTATCCAAGCGGTCACCAATCATAATAGCTTGATGAGGCAAGCAGTTAGTCTTTTGTAAGGCCAGCCTGAAAATAGCGGGGTCGGGCTTGGCCAGCCCAAATTCCGCAGAAGAAAAGATAGCGCTAAAGTAGTCTAAAATCCCAAAATCCTTCAAGCGCTCTTCTAGGCCAGGTAATTGATTAGCGATAATTCCCAATTTATACTCTTGCCCCAGTTGCTCTAATATTTCCTTGGTTTGCGGATAGAGAGTCTCTAAGTCCGTTCTCCAAGCTGGGCGCTCAAGTCCGTAGAAGCTTAAGGCTTCTAAGTCGCCTTTTTTATTTTTTCTAAAATGGCTGAGCATCTTATCATAGAATTCCTGATAAGAAATATCTTTTCCAGTGATGGCGGTTTTTATTCTAGCTTCATAAGCTTTGTCTTCATCGACTAGAGTTGAACCTATATCAAAAAAGAGCCATTGAATCTCTTGATAATCTTGTTTCATAGCCTTATTCTATCACAAAGCCTTTCTTTTCAAGCTAGGAGGCTGTGATTTTTTGAAAAAGAGGCTTTTCAAGGAGAATCAGGGTCATTTTAGAAGCTTTGGCGCATCATTTTTTAAAAGTTATTTATAATGAATGTATAGAAATCCGAAGGCAAGAAAATCTTTTTAGCATTACACAAACTTTTTTGAGAGTATGTCTGTCTCCTGAAAATGCAATCTCTAAACTTCATTCAGTTTCCCCTTTCGATAGCCTTCGGATTCTATTATTTTAGAAGAAATAGAGGGTTAATATGAAAAAGAAAGCAATTTATTTGTACGTGTGTTGGTTGATCTCTGTCTTTGGTGGACTGCTTAGTCTCTGGGACCTTCTTGCAGGAAAAAGACTAGAGAATCCCGCAGAAGTTATGCAGCTAAAAGGTGAGGTAGCCCAGCAGTATAATCGGTTTTATGATGCGGTTTTTGATTTGAATCATAGTATGAGTCAGGTTCTGATTCTATTTGTGGGTCTTCTTTTATTGGCGACAGTACTTGTATTGCTGATCAAGGAGAAGCTACTTCTAGCCAACATCCTATACTCCGCCTACTCGGTCTTTAGCATTCTTGTTATGGCTTATGATTATCTGTCTTCTCAGCCACTCTATCATTATTTTAGTGATCCAGCGATTCGTGAATCAGTCATGATGATCCCTAAGGCTGTAACCATAGTCGGACTCTTACTGAATATCCTCTTTTTAGCTATTGTCCTCTTTTATACCTGGCGTCAGCAGAAGGACTTGGAAGTGAAAAAGGAGCCTATTTAAAATTTGACAAATAAGATTTATCGGCTTACAATTTTAAGAAAAGGATAGATGTTATTTTTAGTTTTAGGAGGATAGAATGGCAAAGGTTTCCTTAGTTTATATTAGTTTAAGTGGGAATACAGCAAGCTTTATCAAGCGTCTGACGGCCTATTTGCAAGAAGGCCACGCGGATCTTGAAGTAGAACAGGTCAATATTAAGGATCTGGTCAAAGAGGGCCAAGATTTCTTTGCTATGGACAATCAGTTTGTAGCCTTCTTGCCTACTTATTTAGAGGGTGGAAATGGAGTTGATTCTGGTGATGTTGAGATTTTAACCAATGATTTAGCAGCCTTTATTGAATATGAAGAAAACTATAAAAAATGTTTCGGTATCGTAGGAAGTGGCAACCGTAATTTCAACAATCAGTATTGTTTAACGGCCAAGCAATATTCTCAACGTTTTGGCTTTCCTCTGCTAGATACTTTTGAGCTTCGTGGTCTGCAAAATGATATCAGCCGTGTTGGTGATAAGATCGCAGAACTCTATCAGCTTTAAATTAGCTCACATCAGAAAAGTAAAAGCACGTCTCTTAGATTGAGACGTGCTTTTTATTTATTTTAGGACTAGGACTTGCTTAGCAGGAACAACATAGCTGTCAGCCAAGGGAGCGATAGCCTTGTGGCTACTAATGGCTGGATAGGATAGAAAGACTTCCTGACCTAGTTCGTTTTGGTAGGTCTGATCTTTTGAACCAAAGTTGATCAAGATGGTCATTTGTTCATCTTGCTGTGAAATCTGATATCTGACAAGTGAATCATTGAGCCATTCAACTTGGCATGCCTCCAAGATTTCTTCTCGGCTTTCGAGACTGAGTAGAGGGTGTTCTTTTCGGAAGCTGATTAATTCACGAATGAAGTCAACATCTTCTTCGTAGTTGAGTAAGCTTTGCCAGTCCAGACGATTAATAGTATCTGGGATGTTGTAGCTATTATCTAGCAAGTCTTTGTGGCGGAAGAATTCTTGCCCACTATGGAGGAAAGGAACTCCCTGAGCAAGCAAGACCAAGTGTAAGGCCAAGCGAGCACTTGCCAAACGTTCTTTTTGACTGATGTTTGGATCTTCCATTTTAAAGTAGTCAAAGACAGTCGCATTGTCATGACACTCAGTGTAGTTAATAGCCTGTTGAGGACTTTGGAAATGGCTTGCTGTTTCTAAGCCGACATTAGCTGTTAGGATATTAGCCATGCTGGAAGTCCATTCAGAGCCAGTCAGCCTTTGCTTGTTTAAGATGGTTTCTTTGATGGTATCACGGAAATTATCGCTGAAAAAGCCATAATCAGTCAATTCTGCCGCCTTATACTGGTGGGCTAGGAGGTCTGATTCCAAACCAGTCGCCATTTTCCAGCCTTCTCCGTAGAGATAGACATTTGGGTAGCTCTCTTTAAGCTCTTCTGCTAGCTCATTCATCGTTTGGATATCTAAGATACCCATGAGGTCAAAACGGAAGCCGTCAAAGCCATAGAGATTCACCCATTGCTTGACCGAATGCTTGATGAAGCGACGGACCATGGCTCTTTCACTAGCAACATCGTTACCACAGAAAGTTCCGTCAGTTCGTTGTTTTTGCTCATCCAAGCGATAGAAATAACCAGGAACTATCTTTTCAAAAGCAAAGCTATCCGCATCATAAACGTGATTGTAAACAACGTCCATGATCAGACTCATATCTGCCTCATGGTAGGCTGCGATAGCTTCCTGCAATTCTAGAATGCGTGCATAAGGATCCTCTGGGTCACTGGCAAAGCTGCCTTCTGGAACATTATACTGAACAGGATCATAGCCCCAGTTGTAGACTTGTTCAGGGTGTTTCTCATCTACACTACCAAAATCATAAACAGGCATGAGCTGGATATGGGTGATTCCCAGATCTAGCAAGTGTTGCATACCAATTTTGCGTTTGCCTAGCTTGGGAGACTCTGTCAGCGCTCGGAATGTGCTAGGTTCTTTAAAACCAGCATCCTTTTGGCTAGAGAAGTCGCGAACACTCATCTCGTAAATGACGGCCTTGGTTGGGCTTAGCTGGGTCTTGGCCCGCTTGACTCCAGTTGTATTGAGTAGTTTCTTTGGATCAATAATAAAGCTAGCACCAGAATTGGCTTCAGAAGAGAGGGCATAAGGGTCGTGTACTTCTAGCCACTGACCATTGACCTTGTGAAGATAGGTGTAGCTAGCTTTCTCCCAATCACCGGGAATCATTGTTTTCCAAACGCCCTTTTCCTGACGAAGGAGAGGCCAGATAGTCTCTTTGCCATCTTTTTTCAACTTGATAAGGACTTGTTCGGAAATAGGAGCCCAAAAGGCAAAAGAAGTAGCCTTCGAGGTATAAGTTGCACCAAGATCATCTTGATCGTAGTCAAAAGTTTGATCAAAAATCTGTTCTTGGACAATATGTCGGAATGCTAGAACAGTTTTATTGCGGTCCTGGTCGTAGACGAGGTAATGCTGTTCCAAATCGATATCTTCTTCCAAAGTCAGGGTGTAGAGGCAATGTTCGGTAGAAGATTTGCATGTTTGAATAGTCAGAGGAATCACCTGGTCGTCAGATTCCAAAGTGAAGGATAGGTCCTTGGCATCATAAATGATGGGTAACTGAAGATTAATCAGTCGTGTGTTATCTAAATAAGCTTGAAAGGTTCTAAAAGACATAAATCTCCTTTATACAAGATAAGATAGCTCCCAAAGCGCGTGCACTATCAGAGGCCACTAGTAAAAATAATTAATAGTAAGTATAAATGATTGACAAACATAAAAATGCAAGGCCAAAGAGAAGTACAACCGTAGTTTAATTTGAATGGAACTACGGTTGTCATTTTTTATTTGGGATTGAGGCCCTATTCTTGTGTTTTTAACATTTCGGTTTACGGTCCGATGAGAATACCAATTTACCGTTCGATAATCTTATGGGAAATCAACTGGCGATAGCAGATTTTCCGATTTTCCTTGCTATCATTGATGATCTGAAGGATGGTTTGGAAGGACACTCTACCCAGTTCTAGGGTATTAATATCAACATAGGCAGCCAAGTCTAACTTTGGCTCCACCGAATCAAAAGAAAGGACTGGGATAGTTAAGTTTTGTGAAGAGAGAAAATCGCAAACACCAGATGCCAGCAAGCTATCTGTAGTGATGATGGCATCAATATTTGGATTTTTTGCTAGCAAGCGCTTGGTAAACTGGTAACCTTTTTCTTCCAAAAATTCTGTGACAAAGGCAGTGCTCTGAGGATCTAATTCCAGCTGATGCTCTTTTAAAGCATTTTCGTAGCCAGTATAACGGTCTTGGGTTACAAAGAGCTTTTTAGTTCCTCCGATAAAAGCAATATGGCGGCAACCTTTTTTAATGAAATATTCAGTTGCATCAAATCCTGCTTGGATGTTATCGTTATCAACCAATGGAATAAAAGGAGAAAGAGATTTTCCTAGGATAAGGAAGGGGAATTGCTCTTCGTAGGCCATCCGAACCAGAGGATCGTTTTCTTCGGCGTAAAGGAAAATAAGTCCGTCCACCCGACGGCCGTGTACCATTTGAGAAATGGCTGTCATCCGTTCTTTCTCATCTTTACCGGTAGCAATCTGAATAGCGTATTGGTGCTGAGAAGCTACTTGTGAGATCCCTCTCAGAACAGATGGAAAAAATGGATTTTGATAGAAAGCATCTGAATCATCTGGTAAGACGAGGCCGATGACCTGAGTATAACTGCTGACCAGACTGCGGGCATTTAGATTTGGATGGTAATTCAGTTCTTTCATAGCCTTGCGAACTCGTTTTTTTGTCTCCTCACTAATCGTAGACTTGTTCTGGATAACACGGGTTACAGTTGAGGGCGAAACCTCAGCTAGTTTGGCAACATCTTTAATAGTAACAGGCATGATGACCTCCTAATTTTCATCACGGAAATGCGTACGATAAAAGGTGATAACAAGGAATAATACAAAGAGAATATTTTGAATCATAATCATGGTAGTCAAAGGCTGACCCAAGATGCCAAAGAAGACGGCAATGAGAGTCGGAAGTCCCAGACAATTTAGAGTGAAATGATAACATTCCTTGAACTTTTTAAATGAAAAGAGTTTAGATTTTTTAGTTAGATAAAGGAAGAGACTGGCTCCAAAGGTCACAATGAAGAAGTTAAAGGTCAAGAGCAGGCCAGACACCAAAAGTAAAAATAGACTGATAATCAAACGGTTTTGCTGGAACCAATCTTTGGAGATGGCCTCGCTCAAGCTTTCCTTATCCTTTAAAGCTTCCTGATTGATAGCCTGGTAACGAATGGCAGCCAATTCTTTCTTGCTTTTACTGATCAGGAGATGATCCTTGTCAAAATAAAGCGTTAACTTGTCTCCTGGTCGGGTATCCTTGTGATGTCCGATAATAACCTGGCCGTCTTTATTTTTTTGTACACCAAAATGACTATCATAAGTTAGTTGGCCGTCTTTGATCTGAACATGATTGCTAAGCTCTCTCATAGCAGACTCATCTAAAGGCTGAAAAACTTGATCGATAAAGGTATCTAATGGATAGCTCTCTTTGGCAGCTGTCTGCAATGCCATAGGAATCAAGGTCAAAGAAATTAAGAAAAGACTAGTAAAAATCAGTTGGAACCAAGACAAAAGCTTGCGGTTAGCAAAAGCTTTTTTAAATTGAAAAATACTTGAAAAATAATTAAAAGGGTAGGGGTACATAGTAGCTCTTTCTAATTTTTATAGTCGTCCGACAAAAAACAGGGTGGGACAAGATTATCCCTTGTCACCACCGCTTGTTAAACCAGATACAAAGTTCTTTTGTAGGAAGAAGAATAAGATACAGATTGGAAGAGCTGTTAAGATAGCTCCTGCGGCAAAGAAGGCGATTTTCATATTTTTAACATCGCTGACAAATGTTCTCAGACCGACTGCAACTGTAAAGAATTCTTTATCCCGAAGGAGGAAACTAGATAAGATATAGTCTCCGAATGGTCCCATGAATGCCCAAAGTGCTTGTACAGCAACCATTGGACGAACCAGAGGAAGGACGATTTGCCAGAAGCGTCGGAAATGACCGGCACCATCTAGTTTAGCTGACTCATCAAGAGAGATTGGAACGGTATCAAAGTAACCTTTCATCAGCCAAGCATTCATTGGAATTCCTCCACCAACATAAAGGAAGATGAGGAACCAGTTTTGGTTCAAAGCATTCAACATCAAAGCCATGACGAAGAAGGCGGTGAGGGCAGCAATGGTTGGTACCATCTGGATAATCAAGAAGAAGACCAAACTTTGCTTGCGGGCGATGAAGTTATAGCGGCTGTATGCGTAACCAGCTAAAACTACTATACTGGTTTGCACAATCATTGTCAAGACGGCAATGATGACCGTATTGAGGTACCAGGTTCCGTAGAGTGTTTCAGAGAAGAGCCTGCTGAAGTTGTCAAAACTCCAATCGATATTAAAATCAAGTTTGAAGGCGACAATGTTACCAGTTTTAAAGGCTGATGTAATCGTAATTAATAGAGGATAAATAATGATTACTGACAGAACTACGAGATACAGGTAAGTCAGAAAATGATTAAAGTGACGTTTTAATTTTACAGAATTATTCATCTTAGACGTCCTCCATGTCAAATGCGTGTAGTTTCTTGAAAGCAATCATTGAAATACCGATAACGATAATTGAGATAATCAAGGTTACGGCTGCGGCCATTGAGTACTGAGGTGCAGTACCAGTAGTTAAACGATAAATCCAAGAAATCAAGATATCTGTTGAACCAGCGCCTCCACCGACACTACCAGGTCCACCCGCATTAAAGAGGTAGATGATAGAGAAGTTATTGAAGTTGAAGGTATACTGACTGATAAGAGTTGGCGCAGCAACAGCTAAAATCATTGGTAGCGTAATGTTGCGGAATTTTTGCCAAGCATTTGCTCCATCAATATAAGCAGCTTCATACAAATCATTTGGAATGGATTGCAGAATTCCCAAAGTTAAGACGTAGATGTATGGGAATCCTAGCCAACCTTGCATCATAATCAAGGCAACCTTGGTCCAAGTAGGATCTGTTTTCCAAGGGATGAGGGTATTGTTCAAGAAAGGCAATACCTTGCTAAGCATAGGAATAACTTGGGTGTTGATGGCACCGATACTATCATTAAACATATTTGAGAAAGTCAAGATTGTAATGAAAGCTGGTACCGCCCAAGGAAGTAGGAAGATAACACCGAAGATGCGTTTTCCTTTGATAAAAGGCTGGTTAGCAATAATAGCTGTGAAAATACCGATAACAATTTGTAAAGTTGAAGCACATAAAGCCCAGATGATGGTCCAAGATAGGACAGAACCAAAGGCTGAACGGAAAGTGCTGAGACTCCAAATATTGCTAAAGTTTGTCAAACCAACCCAGTCAAGCAATTTAGTTGGTGGCAAATGTTTGAAATCATAGTTTGTAAAAGCAATCAGAAGAGTTACCAATACAGGGAAAATGATAGCAAAGGTCATAGCTACATAAGAAGGGATGATCAGCAAGTATGGGAAACCATTCTCATAGATGCTGTGAATCATTTCTTTCAGAGTAGTATGAACCGGAATACCGTTATTCCAGCGTTTAGCTGTTGTGTGAGCGTCCTTTAAGTTGAAGGCATAAAATAGGAAATAAACCAGTACGATAATTAAGTGGAAGGCACCACGGATCAACATAAAGAGGGAGTTGTCGCGTCCGCGCATTTCACCAAGTGTGATAAGATTTCCTAGCTCACCAGAAGCGATCGCAAAGAAATAGATTAGAAAGGCCAGTGTCACACCTAAGAAGATGAACCCCTTGGCTTTCTGTTTGTTATAAATTTGTCCAAGTCCTGGAATCAGGGACAGCAACAAGGCTTTACTTGGGTTCTGTTGTCTAGTCATATTTGTCTCCTGAATAAGATTCAAAGAGGGGCTAAAAATTTTGAAAGCAGAGAATATAAAACTAAATGTTAGAAAATATTTCTCTTTTTTCAAAATTTTTAAGAAACCCGTAGTTGTTTTAATAGATTTTTTAATAAAGAAGGGGTAGGGAAAATTCCCACCCCTAGAGTTCTTTATTATTTGTTAGCGTATTTTTGAGCGATAGTATCTTTGATTAATTTCACTGCATCGTCAGCAGCAGTTTTAACGTCTTTTTTACCGCTTACAGCATCGAACAACATAGTTTTAGCTGGATCCCAAACTGTACTCATTTCAGAGATGTTTGGCATTGGTTGAGCTGATTGGAACTGTTTAACAACTGCGTCTGTCAGTTCATCTTTCTTGCTTACTGCGTACTCGCGAGCTTCTGTGTTAGCAGGTACTTCGTTAGTAGCATCGTAAAATGCTTTTTGTTGATCAGTTGAAGTCAAGAAGTCAACGAATTTTTGAGCAACTTCTGGGTTTTTAGCACCAGTTGGGATAACCCAAGCTTTACCACCACCGAAAGCAGCGTATTCTTTTCCGTTTGGAAGAGTTGGGATAGTTGAAACACCATAGTTTACTTTAGCTTCTTTCAAAGCAGATGCTTTCCATGGTCCATCGATGATAGCAGCAGTTTTACCTTCTTGGAATTGTGATTGGATCAAGTTTCCAGCGCCTTCAGTATCTTGCATTCCTTTAGGCCATTTTGCATACCAAGTTTTAGCGTATTCGATACCTTTAATTGCACCTTCATTAGCAAGACCGATATCTTTAGGATCTTTACCATTGTCACCGAATACATAACCGCCGTTACCAGCTAGAAGTCCGTAAGCGTAGTAGAAGTTTGTCCAGTCAGCAAGGAAGGCAGATGTTTTACCATCTTCACCAGCAAATGCATATTTGCTGTCTTTAGCAAGCTCTTCTAATTCAGCAAAAGTAGTTGGAGCTTTTGAAATCAAGTCCTTGTTGTAGTACATTACAAGAGTTTCGATAACAGCAGGTGCTCCGTATGTTTTACCTTCTGTTGTTACTAGAGATTCAGTAGTTTTATCTGTCTTACTATCTTTGCTTAATTTTACTTCGTTTAATTGTCCATCTGTACCGAGGCTTCCTACGCGGTCGTATGGAGCCATCAAAACGTCTGGAGCTTTACCAGACTGGTTGTCGAGTGAAAGGTTGTCCAATCCACCCATTTGGTCACCAGTTTTAATAGTAACTTTAGAACCAGTTTCTTTTTCAAAAGCTGCTGCAGCTTTCTCCATGTAAGCCTTGTACTGCTCTTCAACATAAACAGTAACGTTTTTATCACCAGATTCAGATGATTTAGTTGAAGAAGCCTTGCTACCACAAGCAGCTAAAATAAAGCTAGCTAAAGCAACAGTACCCAATACAGCAGCACTTTTAAGAGCTTTGTTTTTCATGTTTATTCCTCCTAAGAATAAAAAAAGTAATAATTTACATTTAAGTTTACGCAAACGTTTTCTTAAACTGAAAAAATTATATCACAAAAAGTAACCGTTTGCAAGATATTTTTCCAAAAAATCAAAAAAATATTTTTTATCCGACAAATTATTTGTCAATATTATAGAAGAAAAAAAGAAAAGTTAGATGATTCTCTTGAAGAATTGAAAAAATTTTTATAAAATGGTTGCATAGAAAACTAAAAACAGATATAATCGAACTACGCAAACGTTTTCGTTGAACAAAACGTAGATTTTAACTAAGAAAAATATTGAGGTGACAAGATGAAAGAACGTCAAAGTGGTGTTCTCATGCATATTTCTTCTTTGCCAGGGAAATACGGAATTGGATCTTTTGGGAAAAGTGCGTATGATTTTGTAGATTTCTTGGTAAGAACTAAGCAACGCTATTGGCAGATTTTGCCACTAGGCACGACTAGCTATGGAGACTCTCCTTACCAATCTTTTTCTGCTTTCGCAGGAAATACTCACTTTATTGACTTAGATCTTCTTATAAAAGAAGGTTTGCTTCAAGAAAGTGATTTAGATGGTGTGGATTTTGGAAGTGACCCTAAGGCCGTTGACTATGCTAAGATATTCGAAGCACGTCGTCCACTATTGGAAAAAGCTGTTAAAAATTTCCTTCAAAGTTCTGATTTGAAGACTTATAAAAAATTTGTGGCAGACAATGCCAACTGGTTAGACCTGTATGTTGACTACATGGCAATCAAAGAGCACTTTGATTTGGCGGCGTGGACAGAGTGGTCTGATGAAGACATTCGCCTGCGTAAGCCAGAGGCCTTGGCTGATTACCGTGAGCGCCTGAGCGAACAGATGGAATACCATCGTGTCACTCAATACTTCTTCTTCCAACAATGGCTAGCTTTAAAAGATTATGCGAATAAGCATCATATTGAGATTGTCGGAGATATGCCAATCTATGTAGCGGCAGACAGTGCTGATGTTTGGGCACAACCACATTTCTTTAAAACAGACGCTGTTGGTAAACCAACTTGTGTGGCAGGATGTCCGCCTGATGAATTCTCAGAAACAGGCCAACTTTGGGGGAACCCGATCTATGACTGGAAAGCTATGGATAAAGATGGATATTCTTGGTGGGTTGAGCGCTTGCGCGAGAGCTTTAAGATTTATGACATCGTTCGTATTGACCATTTCCGCGGATTTGAATCTTATTGGGAAATCCCAGCGGATTCAGAAACAGCTGCAACTGGTAAGTGGGTAAAAGGACCTGGCTATGCTCTATTTAAAGCTGTTAAAGAAGCTTTGGGAGAACTGAATATCATTGCGGAAGACCTAGGCTTTATGACTGATGAAGTTATTGAGTTGCGTGAGAAGACTGGTTTCCCAGGAATGAAGATTTTGCAGTTTGCCTTCAATCCAGATGATGAAAGCATCGATAGCCCACACTTGGCGCCTCATAACTCAGTGATGTATACAGGAACTCATGATAATAATACTGTTCTTGGCTGGTATAAAGATGAGATTGATGATCCAACACGGGAATACTTAGCTGTTTATACCAACCGTAAAGAATATGAAACAGTTCCTCATGCAATGCTCCGTACGATCTTTGCTTCTGTCAGCTATATGGCGATTGCAACCATGCAAGATTTACTGGAATTAGATGGTTCTGCAAGAATGAACTTGCCATCCACTATTGGTGGCAACTGGCAATGGCGTATGACAGAAGACGAACTGTCTAAAGAAGTAGAGGCAGAGTTACTCTCTCTAACAACTATTTATCGTCGAATTAATACAAAACTTAAACCCAAAAACAATGTAAATCAGAATTCCAAAGGAGAAAAAAATGTCTAAATTACAGCAATACGTACAAAACGCGTATCAAAAAAACATTGCTGATTGTACCAATGAAGAACTCTATACAGCTCTTTTGAACTATACAAAAGAATACAGTGCAACTAAACCTGTCAATGATTCAAAAAAGAAATTGTACTATATTTCTGCTGAGTTCCTGATTGGTAAACTCTTGTCAAACAACTTGATCAACCTTGGCCTTTATGATGATGTCAAAAAAGAATTGGCTGATGCAGGTAAAGATTTGATTGAAGTAGAAGAAGTAGAATTAGAACCATCTCTTGGTAATGGTGGTTTAGGCCGTTTGGCTGCCTGCTTCCTTGATTCAATCGCAACTCTCGGTTTAAATGGAGACGGTGTAGGTTTGAACTACCACTTTGGTCTCTTCCAACAAGTGTTGAAAAACAATGAGCAAACAACAATCCCTAACTTCTGGTTGAGTGACCAAAATTGGTTGGTAAAATCAACTCGTAGCTACCAAGTGCCTTTTGCAAACTTTACTTTAACTTCTACACTCTATGACATTGATGTACCAGGTTATAAGACAGAAAAGAAAAACCGTTTGCGTCTCTTCGATCTAGATTCTGTGGACTCTAGCTTGATTGAAAAAGGAATTGATTTCGACAAGACAGATATTGCTCGTAACTTGACTCTCTTCCTTTATCCAGACGATAGTGACAAACAAGGTGAACTTCTTCGTATCTTCCAACAATACTTTATGGTTTCAAATGGTGCGCAATTGATCATTGATGAAGCAATCGAAAAAGGAAGCAACTTGCACGACCTTGCGGACTATGCAGTTGTACAAATCAATGATACTCACCCTTCAATGGTTATCCCTGAATTGATCCGTCTCTTGACAGAACGTGGGTTGGAATTTGACGAAGCTGTAAACATTGTCAAGTCAATGACAGCTTATACAAACCACACTATTCTTGCAGAGGCTCTTGAGAAATGGCCACTAGAATTCTTGGAAGAAGTTGTTCCTCATCTTGTTCCGATTATCAAGGAACTTGACAAACGTGTCAAGAAAGTTTACAAAGATCCTGCTGTCCAAATCATTGACGAAAATGACCGTGTTCATATGGCTCATATGGATATCCATTATGGATACAGTGTTAACGGGGTTGCGGCTCTCCACACTGAGATCTTGAAGAACTCTGAGTTGAAAGCTTTCTATGACATCTACCCAGAAAAATTCAACAACAAAACAAACGGTATTACTTTCCGTCGTTGGCTTATGCATGCTAACCCACGCCTTTCTCACTATTTAGATGAGATTCTTGGTCATGGTTGGCACCATGAAGCAGAGGAACTTGAAAATCTTTTGTCTTATGAAGATAAAGCTGCTGTCAAGGAAAAATTGGAAAGCATCAAAGCTCACAACAAACGTAAATTGGCTCGTCACTTGAAAGAACACCAAGGTGTGGAAATCAATCCAAACTCTATCTTTGACATCCAAATCAAGCGTCTTCACGAGTACAAACGCCAACAAATGAACGCTTTGTATGTGATTCACAAATACCTTGACATCAAGGCTGGAAACATTCCTGCTCGTCCAATTACTGTCTTCTTTGGTGGTAAAGCAGCTCCTGCTTACACAATTGCGCAAGATATTATCCACTTGATCCTTTGCTTGTCAGAAGTCATTGCAAACGACCCAGCAGTAGCTCCACACTTGCAAGTAGTCATGGTTGAAAACTACAATGTTACTGCAGCAAGCTTCCTTATCCCAGCGTGTGATATCTCAGAACAAATCTCACTTGCTTCTAAAGAAGCTTCAGGTACTGGTAACATGAAATTCATGTTGAACGGAGCCTTGACTCTTGGTACTATGGATGGTGCAAACGTGGAAATCGCTGAGTTGGTTGGCGACGAAAACATCTACATCTTCGGTGAAGATTCAGAAACTGTTATCGATCTTTATGCGAAATCTGCTTACAAATCAAGTGAATTTTACGCTCGTGAAGCTATCAAACCGTTGGTTGACTTCATCGTTAGTGATGCTGTTCTTGCAGTAGGTAAGAAAGAACGCTTGGAACGTCTTTACAACGAATTGATCAACAAAGACTGGTTCATGACTCTCCTTGACTTGGAAGACTACATCAAAGTCAAAGAGCAAATGCTTGCTGACTATGAAAACCGCGACGCATGGTTGGATAAAGTTATTGTAAACATTGCTAAAGCTGGTTTCTTCTCAGCTGACCGTACGATTCAACAATACAATGATGAAGTGTGGCATTTAGATAAATAAAAAATTCTTTTGGATAGCCCCATCAGTTAGGCCTTGATTCTGACTGATGGTTTTTTGTTTTTCGAAGGATAAAGACATGAGCTTCCTAGTTAAAGGGAGTAGGCATATAGAAAAAGAGGAAGAAATGTCGCATTTTTCTGCTGTTTTATGACCTTATATTTGATTTTATGTATAAAATTTATTTGTCGTGTTTATTATGTATGGATTGCATAAAAATTAGATGAAATATCCTTGACAGTGTTATAGAAGAATATATAATATAAAGTAAGGGATTGTGCCCAAATATAAAGGAGGAAAATGTTGTGAAAAAGATGAATAAAAAGCTCTTTCATGCATTTATGACGCTGTTGTTAATAGTATCGGTATTCATACCTCTACTAAAAACAAGTTACACAGTTAAAGCGGAAGAATTGCCGTCAAACAGCTATACGATGACAACCTCTCCAACCATTAATAATAATCGGTTGGTTGATGGTGCCAAGTATGGTGAAGGAAAGTTCTATCTGAATCCGACCTACAAGTTTGATAATTCTGCAACTTTGAAAAACGGGGACTTTATGGTTTATAAAGTGCCAAAAGAGTTTAAAGTTGAGCGTGACATCACGACAGATATCTATGCCAAGGATGGAGCCACTAAAATTGCAGAACTGCAGACAAATGCTGCAACTAATTCTGCTACAGTGACCATCACTAATGAAGAATACTTCAAAAATCTGACAGAAGATCGTGAATTGACTGCTTTATTCACTGTAGTTTGGGCGGATGATGTCGAGTTAAATAAGGAATACAGCATTGATATTCCTGGTGCCGGGACATACAGATTGACTCGTATCGTACCAGATGATGATCCTACTGGTTATACCAAGTGGGGTGTCCAAGATGCTGATGATCCTAATTATGTTAACTGGCGTATTCGTATCAATCGTTACGTAAAACCTGTTACAGGAGTTAAGATTGAGGATACAATCCCTGAAGGTCAAGTCTTAGCAAGTGAAATTACTGGATATTACTTTACTGAATGGAATAAGGCTGAGGCTCGTCCAAGACTGGATGCTTCACATGTAAATGTTACGGGTACAAATTCTTTCACTATTACTCCAAATGGTAATGGTGACTTGAGTACACAAGGTCTGTATGTTTTGTACCGTACTCGTTTGACTGCTCCAGTTGACAATACCACCAAGAAAGCTTTCAACAATGTGAAAGTGACAACATCAGATGGTGTATATGATGTAGATGGCTTTGCTCCTCTAACAACTACTGAAGGAATTGGATCAGGTGCTCGCCCTTCTGAAGTTGAATTTGAAGTTACAAAGCAACTGAATGGTGGAACATTGAAAGGTGATGAATTCATCTTCCAATTGATTGATCCAGATGGCAAAGTGGTTGAAACTGCCAAAAACAACAAAGACGGACAAGTTAAATTTAAAGCAATTAAATTCTCAAAGGCTGGTACTTTCAAATACCAAATCAAAGAAGTGGATGAGAAAGAACCAGGCTATGTTTATGATAACAAGACCATTAATGCTGAAGTTACAGTAACAGATGTCTTTGGAGAAAAGTTTGCAAGTGTTAAATACGACAACAAAGTATTTGTAAATTCTTACTCTGCTAAACCAACTACAGCAATTATTGAAGCAATTAAAGTTTTGAAAGGCAAAGCCCTTGAAGCTGACAAGTATGAGTTCGAGCTCAAAGAAGGCGATACAGTCGTTGGTGCAGCTAAAAACAAAGCAGATGGTTCGGTAGTTTTCCCAGCAATTGAGTATACTGCTGCAGGCCCTCATACATATACAATTACTGAAAAAGCTGGTAATGAACCAGGTGTGACTTATGATACGGCTTCACACACAGTAACCGTAGATGTTGCGGATAATGGACGTGGTCAGCTTGAAGCAACTGTTCCAGCTGAGAAGCCAGTCTTCACCAATACTTATGCTGCAAAACCAGGTAAAAAAGTAATTGAAGCTAAGAAAGTTCTAAATGGTAAAGAACTTGAGGCCGACAAATATGAGTTCGAGCTCAAAGAAAACGACAAAGTCGTTGGTACAGCTAAGAATACTGCAGATGGTTCGATTAGTTTCCCAGAAATTGAATACACTGAGGCAGGGACTTATACTTACACTATGTCAGAAAAAGCTGGTAATGAACCAGGTGTGACTTATGACAAAACTTCACACACAGTAACTGTAGATGTTGCGGACAATGGTCAAGGTCAGCTTGAAGCGACTGTTACAAGTGAAAAACCAGTCTTTGTAAACGATTATGTTGCAAAACCAGGTAAAAAAGCAATTGAAGCTAAAAAAGTTTTAAACGGTAAAGCCCTTGAAGCAGATAAGTATGAGTTTGAACTGAAAGACTCTGAAGGAAATCTTGTTGACACCGCTAAGAACAAAGCAGATGGTAGCATTACTTTCAAAGAAATTGAGTATAAAGGACCAGGCCTTCATACTTATCTCGTCTCAGAAAAAGCTGGCAAGGAAGAAAACGTTACCTACGATACAAATACTCACGAAGTAACTGTAGAGGTTGCGGATAACGGCCAAGGTCAATTGGTAGCAACTATCACTAGTGAACAACCAGTTTTCACTAACACTTATACAAAACCAGCTCCAGCTGCTGATACCATTACAATTGAAGCAACAAAAACTTTAGTTGGAAAGGAATTAGAAGCAGGTAAATATGAATTTGAATTGAAGGAAGGCGACAAAGTCATCGGCACGGCAACAAATGCTGCAGATGGAAAAGTTGTATTCCCATCAATCACATATACAGAAGCAGGTACACATACCTACACTGTTGCTGAAAAAGCTGGCAATGAAGAGAATGTTACTTACGATACGACAGTCCACACAGTAACCGTAGAGGTTGCAGACAATGGCCAAGGTAAGTTGGTATCTACAATTACTGGTAATAAACCAGCATTTGTGAATAAATACACTGCACCAACTCCACCGCCAACTCCAAATCCGCAACAACCAACTCCAGCCACTGCAACTATTCAAGCAAACAAGGTCTTGACTGGTAAAGAGCTGAAAGATGGTCAGTTTGAATTTGAGTTGACTTATCAAGGTAACGTAGTGGATACTGCTAAGAATAAAGCGGATGGTTCGGTAACCTTTAAATCACAAAGCTTCACTTCACCAGGTAAGTATGAATACACTATTACTGAAAAAGCTGGTAATGAAGCAGGTGTGACTTATGATAAGACAGTTCACAAAGTGACTGTAGAAGTTGCTTATGATACGAATGGTAAACTTGTAGCGACCGTTACTGGTAGCGGACCAACCTTTACCAATACGTATGCTGCCAAAACACCTCCAACATCATCTGAAGAAAAACCAAAACCATCAGGTGATAAGCATGAAGATCCTAAGAAGGAAGAACCTAAAAAAGAAGTGAAGAAAGAATTGCCTAAGACAGGAACAGCTGAGTCCTCAGCCTTCTCTGTTCTTGTTGGCTTCCTGCTTCTTGCAGCTTCAGTCTTCTTATATCGTACTAAAAAGGTTAATTAATCTTTGGGTTTAAAAAGAAAGAGAGCGATGGAAAACCTTCATTAAAAAGGTTTCTCGCTCTCTTTTTTATTTAAAATAGTCCTAAACTATGATATTTTGATATAATGGTGACATGAGTAGAATTTTAGATAATGAACAAATGATGGATGAAGAAATGGTGGAGCGCACGCTTCGACCACAATATCTGCAGGAGTATATTGGTCAAGATAAGGTCAAGAATCAGTTGAAAATTTTTATTGAAGCAGCAAAACTAAGGGATGAGGCTTTGGATCATGCTCTTTTATTTGGCCCTCCTGGACTGGGGAAGACGACCATGGCTTTTGTGATTGCCAATGAGCTGGGTGTGAATATCAAGCAGACTTCGGGGCCGGTTATTGAAAAAGCAGGAGATTTGGTTGCTATTTTAAATGATTTAGAGCCTGGTGACGTTCTTTTTATCGATGAAATACATCGTTTGCCAATGGCAGTAGAAGAAGTCCTCTACAGTGCTATGGAAGATTTTTACATCGATATCATGATTGGTTCAGGGGATGCTAATCGTAGTGTCCATCTTGATTTGCCACCATTTACCCTCATAGGTGCAACAACGCGTGCAGGAATGTTGTCCAATCCTCTGAGAGCTCGCTTTGGTATCACAGGGCACATGGAGTACTATGAAGAAGCTGATTTGACTGAGATTGTTGAGCGAACGGCAGAAATTTTTGAGATGGATATCACTCATGAAGCAGCTAAAGAACTGGCTTTGCGTAGTCGTGGCACCCCTCGAATTGCCAACCGTCTATTGAAGCGCGTCCGGGATTATGCTCAGATTATGGGTAATGGTTTGATTGATGAGACGATCACAGATCAAGCTCTTTCCATGTTAGATGTGGATCATGAAGGTTTGGACTATGTCGATCAAAAAATTCTGAGAACTATGATTGAGATGTATGGTGGTGGTCCAGTCGGTCTAGGTACTTTGTCAGTAAATATTGCTGAGGAGCGTGAAACGGTCGAAGATATGTATGAGCCTTATTTGATTCAAAAAGGCTTTATCATGAGAACGAGAACGGGTCGCGTTGCAACTCGAAAAGCCTATGAACATTTAGGTTATGAATATATGGAGAAATAGGCTTATGGAAATAGAAGAGAAAAATCTTCTAGACCTTTTCTATGCTGATCAACATCTAATGACTATTGTAAAGATTATTCGAGACTTAAATTTACAAGATAGCTGGCTGGCAGCTGGAAGTGTTAGAAATTTCATCTGGAATCATTTATCCGATCGGGAAAAATTTGATTTTGAAACAGATATAGATGTGATATTCTTTGATCCGACAGTCTCTTATGAGGAGACGTTACAAATTGAGAAGCGCTTGAGAGAAGCTTATCCACTCTATAGCTGGGAAGTAAAGAATCAAGTTTATATGCATATTCATAGTCCTAATACTAAGCCTTATACTAGTTCACAGGACGCTATGAGTAGATATCCAGAAACCTGTACCGCTCTTGGTTTACGTTTATTAAAAAATGATGATCTTGAGTTATTCACGGCTTATGGCTTGATTGATCTTGTTAACTTTCAAGTCAAGCCCACACCGCATTTTTTAGCGGATGAGGAAAGGATTAAACTTTATAGAGAACGTTTGGAAAAGAAAAAATGGCAATCTAAGTGGCCTAGGTTGGACATTTATTTGCCAGAAAAAGAAACTTAAAATTGCTTTAAGATAATTTTAAGTTGGCTCGAGTATACTGTAATCATAAGTTAAGGATACTTAGCTTGAACTCCTAAAACTTTTCTTTTTCATAATAATCTCCCTAAAAGACCACCCATCAGGTGGTCTTTTCCTGCTTATTTGGAAAGGAGAAAAATGCTAAATTGGCAGAAAAGCGTCCAGTTTTTTTGGAGGTCAGCAACCTATTTAATGTCATTTTCTGATATAATTAAGAAGAGGTATTTCTATGAAGAAAATTGTATTTGTTTGCTTGGGCAACATCTGTCGGAGTCCGATGGCTGAATTTGTTATGAAAAGTTTGACTGATAAATTTCATATTGAAAGTCGGGCAACTTCTAATTGGGAACATGGAAATCCAATTCACCAAGGAACTCAAGCAGCTTTGAATGAGCATGCGATTATATTTGATGTTGAAAAAACTTCTCTGCAGATGTCTGAAAAGGACTTTGCCTTCTTTGATTATATCGTTGGTATGGATGCTTCCAATGTGGCCGATTTAAAAAAGATGGCCCCTCGGAAATATCAGGATAAGATATATCAGTTTATGGATAAAAGTGTACCAGATCCTTGGTATACTAATGATTTTGATGAAACTTATCGGCTGGTTCAAGCAGGCTGTGAGCGCTGGCTGGAACGTTTGGATGGATAAAAATGGATAAATTAAAAGAATTTTATAATCGTTACCAGCATTATTTGACAAGAACAAATTTTGAGATAGCTGCTGTTACACTAATTGCTTTGTCTGCGATTTTAGTTTTTACTTCTAATATTCCAGATAAAGGGGTGCTTACTCTTGATAAGGGGGCTATTAAGTATGATGGCAGTCTGGTTCATGGAAAGATGGATGGTCAAGGCACTTTGACTTTCAAAAATGGCGATAAGTACGAAGGAGATTTCAAAAATGGAATCTTTGATGGCAAGGGGAAATTTACCTCTAAGAGCGGTTGGAAGTACGAAGGTGAGTTTAGTAAAGGCCAAGCGGACGGCCAAGGCACTCTAACAACCGAGCAAAAGGTCGTTTACAAAGGAAAGTTTAAACAAGGAATTTATCAAAATGCGCATTAAATGGTTTTCATTAGTAAGGATAGCAGGTTTGCTTCTCGTTCTACTCTATCATTTCTTCCAGGGAGTGTTTCCTGGAGGCTTTATTGGGGTGGACGTTTTCTACGCATTTTCTGGATTTTTGATCACCTCACTCCTGATTGATGAATTTGCTAAACGTCAAGAAATTGATATTTTAGGATTTCTAAGACGACGTTTCTATAGGATTTTTCCGCCTCTGGTCTTTATGATTCTGATCACTCTGCCGTTTACCCTCTTCATTCGCAAAGATTTTGTGGCTGGTATTGGAACGCAGATAGCGGGTGCCCTAGGTTTTGTAACAAATTTCTATGAAATTTTATCGGGCGGTAGCTACGAGAGTCAGTTTGTACCTCATTTATTTGTACATACTTGGAGTTTGGCACTTGAGGTGCATTATTATATTTTGTGGGGATTGGCAGTCTGGTTCTTGGCTAAGAAAAGTCGAAGCCTCGGCCAATTTCGAGGGATGATTTTTCTGATTTCGACAGGGATTTTCTTATTTAGTTTTCTGTCCATGTTTGTAAGTAGCTTTTTCACTAAGAATTTTTCTTCACTTTATTTTTCAAGCTGGACACATATCTTCCCCTTCTTTGCTGGGACAGCTTTAGCTACAGTTTCTGGTGTTCAAAATGTAGGGGCAAATTTCAAGAAACTAGAACAGTCTTGGAGCATGAAGCAGACGATAGCCACTATTGGTGGTGGTTTTGTTGTCTTAATTCTTCTAACCTTCCTGCTTCGTTTTGATAATATCTTCACTTATTTAGTTGGCTTTCTCCTCGCAACGATAGCTGCCTTGGTTATGATTTTGGGTGCTCGTGTTCTCCATGAAAAGACACCTAAGCTGGAAGAGCCGATCTGGGTCACATTTATTGCTGATACGAGTTACGGTGTTTATCTCTTCCATTGGCCTTTTTACATTATTTTCAGTCAGCTGATGGGGAATGCAGGAGCGGTAGTATTAACTACTCTTCTATCCTTTGCCTTTGCAGCAGTCTCTTTCTATATTTTAGAGCCTGTATTAGCAGGAAGAAAACCAGATTTGTTTGGTATTAAGCTCGATGTAAAATCAATTGCGAGACCGATTTTTTATAGTCTGATCCCTTTGGGGCTCATCTGCTTCTTTATCATCTTTACTTCCCCTAAAGTTGGAGCTTTTGAGGAAGACTTAATGATTAATGCCTTAAATCAAGCGGATAGTAAGATGCAATTAACTCGTAGCCAAGCGGATCAAACAACAGCTACTGATTACAATGTGGCGCCTGGAACGACCTTGATAGGTGATTCTGTAGCTTTGCGAGCTAATGACTGGTTACAAGAAGCTATTCCTGGTGTGCAATTGGATGCAGCTGTCAGCCGAAATCTGGAATCAGGTTTAGAGGTTTATCAAACAGATATTAGCAACAAGGTTCTTCTACAAAATGTAGTCCTTGCTTTAGGTGCTAATACAGTTCCTAATTACGAAGAAGTGCTTAATAAACTGGTTGAAAAACTTCCAAAAGGACACCGTTTAATCTTAGTGACTCCGTATGATGGACGAGTTGCTGGAGATGAAAATAGCGATCTAGTAAAAACTCGGCAGTACCAATTGGAATTGGCGAAGAAATATGATTATGTCTACGTAGCAGATTGGTATCAAGCAGCTATTGATAATCCTGCTATCTGGTATGGAACAGATTACGTTCACTTTGGCACTGAGGCACAAAGCATTGCTGCAGGTGGTCAATTATATGCTCAAACAATCAAGGCTACACTTGATGAAGCTAATCAAGGTCCTGTCAAACCTTAATTTAATGATGAATATAAAGGCCCGAGCTTCGGGTTCTTTATATATAATATATGAAAGCGCTTACCTAATTTTTACAAGCTTCTGTGAAAACATGTAAATGAATCTATGTGAAATAAAATTATTATAAAATTTGATTTCACAAAAAAATAGAGGTAGTCGCAGCAATAAATGGAGATTGAAATACATTTCACAAACAATAATAAAAAAGTTTGTGAAATGTAAGCGAAAGTGTTTACAAAGGAAAGCAAATGGGTTATAATGAAATTGTGAAAAAATTAACAAAGGATAAATTCCTTGAAAGCTATGGAGGAAAATATGGCTGATAAAAAAACTGTGACACCTGAGGAAAAGAAACTCGCAGCTGAAAAGCATGTAGATGAGTTAGTACAAAAAGCCTTGGTTGCTCTTGATGAAATGCGCAAATTGGACCAAGAACAAGTCGACTACATTGTAGCTAAAGCTTCTGTTGCAGCACTTGATGCCCATGGAGAATTGGCACTTCATGCTTATGAAGAAACAGGTCGTGGAGTCTTTGAAGATAAGGCAACAAAAAACCTATTCGCCTGTGAACACGTGGTAAACAACATGCGTCACACGAAGACTGTTGGTGTTATCGAAGAAGATGATGTAACAGGTTTAACTTTGATTGCTGAGCCGGTTGGTGTTGTCTGCGGGATTACTCCTACAACAAACCCAACTTCAACTGCAATCTTTAAGTCTTTGATTTCATTGAAGACTCGTAACCCAATTGTCTTTGCTTTCCACCCATCTGCTCAAGAATCATCTGCTCATGCAGCTCAAATCGTTCGTGATGCAGCAATCGCAGCGGGTGCTCCTGAAAACTGTATTCAATGGATTACGCAACCGTCTATGGAAGCAACTAGCGCTCTTATGAACCATGAAGGAGTGGCAACAATCCTTGCAACTGGTGGTAATGCAATGGTGAAGGCTGCCTATTCATGTGGAAAACCTGCCCTTGGGGTAGGTGCCGGAAACGTACCAGCTTATGTTGAAAAATCCGCTAATATCCGTCAGGCAGCTCATGATATCGTTATGTCTAAGTCCTTTGATAATGGTATGGTCTGTGCCTCTGAGCAAGCTGTTATCATTGACAAAGAAATTTACGATGAATTTGTAGAAGAATTCAAGTCTTACCATACTTACTTTGTAAATAAGAAAGAAAAAGCTCTGTTGGAAGAATTCTGCTTCGGTGCTAAGGCAAACAGTAAGAACTGTGCTGGTGCGAAGCTTAATGCAGATATCGTAGGTAAGCCAGCAGCTTGGATTGCAGAACAAGCAGGATTTACAGTTCCAGAAGGAACCAATATCCTTGCTGCAGAATGTAAAGAAGTTGGCGAAAAAGAGCCGTTAACTCGTGAAAAATTATCTCCAGTTATCGCAGTTTTGAAATCTGATAGCCGTGAAGACGGAATTAACAAGGCTCGTCAAATGGTTGAATTTAACGGTCTTGGTCACTCAGCTGCCATCCATACTGCAGATGAAGAATTGACTAAAGAATTTGGTAAAGCAGTTAAAGCTATTCGTGTTATCTGTAACTCACCTTCTACTTTCGGTGGTATCGGGGACGTTTATAATGCCTTTTTGCCATCATTGACACTTGGATGTGGTTCTTACGGACGCAACTCAGTTGGAGATAACGTCAGCGCCATCAACCTCTTGAACATCAAAAAAGTCGGAAGACGGAGAAATAACATGCAATGGATGAAACTTCCTTCAAAAACATACTTTGAACGTGACTCAATTCAATACCTTCAAAAATGTCGTGACGTAGAGCGTGTCATGATCGTTACAGACCATGCTATGGTAGAGCTTGGTTTCCTAGATCGCATCATCGAACAACTCGATCTTCGTCGTAATAAGGTTGTTTATCAAATCTTTGCTGACGTAGAACCAGATCCAGATATCACAACAGTTGAACGTGGTACAGAGATCATGCGTTCCTTCAAACCTGATACAATCATTGCACTTGGTGGTGGTTCACCAATGGACGCAGCTAAAGTAATGTGGCTCTTCTATGAACAACCAGAAGTTGACTTCCGTGACCTTGTTCAAAAATTCATGGATATCCGTAAACGTGCCTTCAAGTTCCCATTGCTTGGTAAGAAGACTAAGTTTATCGCAATCCCAACAACATCTGGTACAGGATCTGAAGTAACACCGTTTGCCGTTATCTCTGATAAGGCTAACAACCGTAAATACCCAATCGCTGACTACTCATTGACTCCTACTGTAGCCATCGTAGACCCTGCTTTGGTATTAACGGTTCCAGGATTTGTTGCTGCTGATACTGGTATGGACGTATTGACTCACGCAACAGAAGCATACGTATCTCAAATGGCCAGCGACTACACCGATGGTCTTGCCCTTCAAGCAATCAAACTTGTTTTTGAAAATCTTGAAAGCTCTGTGAAGAATGCAGATTTCCATTCACGTGAAAAGATGCATAATGCTTCAACTATTGCTGGTATGGCTTTCGCCAATGCTTTCTTGGGTATTTCTCACTCAATGGCTCATAAGATCGGTGCGCAATTCCACACTATCCACGGTCGTACAAATGCTATCTTGCTTCCATACGTAATCCGCTACAATGGTACACGTCCAGCTAAGACAGCGACATGGCCTAAATACAACTACTACCGTGCTGATGAAAAATACCAAGATATTGCTCGTATGCTTGGCTTACCAGCTTCTACTCCAGAAGAAGGTGTAGAAGCTTACGCAAAAGCAGTCTACGAACTTGGTGAGCGCGTTGGTATCCAAATGAACTTTAAGGCTCAAGGAATCGACGAAAAAGAATGGAAGAAACATTCACGTGAATTAGCCTTCCTTGCCTATGAAGACCAATGTTCTCCAGCTAACCCACGTCTTCCAATGGTTGACCATATGCAAGAAATCATTGAAGATTCTTACTACGGTTACAAAGAACGTCCAGGACGTCGTAAATAAGTACATGGCTGAAGGAGTGAAAAACTCCTGTAAAGATCATAAAAAAATCCCTCGCTCGCATGAGTGAGGGATTTTCGTATATTGATCAGCAAAAGAGTTTCAATATTCCCCAAAAGGGCTTTATGGAATGATAACAATAAGCAGATCTTATCTAGATTTTGGCCCCTTGTTTGGTAGTTTGTAGACAGTTTTGCTTGTTGAAAAGTTGAGAATAGGATGATTTTATCTGAATGGAGTAACTTCTTTTATCCTGGTTAATGAATTTAAAAACCAGATGAGTTCATATTGCTCATCTGGTTTGTTTAGATTAATAGGCTGGCTTTTGATTGGCAAACATCAACTGAAATGGTGTTTGGATCAAATCCAGCAGTAGTTTACTGTATGTCTTTGGACACAGGCTTTCTTTTATGTTCCCTATTTCGTCTGAATTCGTACCTTAGACAGAAAAATAGGATAGTTGGAACTAATAGATTAGGAAGGTTGCCAATTTTCAGAACATGCATATCGTTTAATACATAAAAAATGACATAGACAAGATACAAGACAGTTATAACTATTTCTTTTTTAGATAACATAATGGTCTATTTTTTTCGTCTAGCTAAGTCACTACCAATAACATATGCAGCAGCGAAAATTCCGACTAAAACTCCTAAATCACCACCTTGGATTTCTGCCAAGCTTGTCTCAGTTAGTGTTTCATATTTATCAATGCTATTGAAATTACTCATGTTATTCTCCTTTTATATAAGTATAGGGTTTTAGCGGTTAATTAAATAACCTAGGCTTAGTCCAGATAGAGCTGCTACTCCAATTTTCCATACAGCAATACCCGCAATAGTAGCAGTGAAGAATTCTCCCCCTTCCACATTCATCAATTCATCTTCAGTTAGGGCTAGGTAGTGGTTTTCAATTGTTGTCATATTTTCCATTGTATATTCTCCTTTATTATATAGGTTGCCAACTGTTAAGTTGGTAGAAGTGAAGCTAGCTTTAGGACTAGCGGTTGAGCCTTATCTCATCTATGGTCTAGAGAATGAGAAGTGCAAATCTAGAGGACCGTCGATTTCCTGAAGGGGCTTGGCGTCTAAAAAACCATAAGGCAGGCATGGCAACTCCGCCACTTGTTTCTTCTAACTCTTGTTTGGTTAGTTCTTTGAATTCTTTCATTATTATCTCCAATCTTTTAGATTTTGAAAAATAGAGGCCAGAAAAGTGGTAATAAAAACATCTTGCTACTCCTTTACAGTTTGTTAAGCGATTTTGCTTACACTTAACTATTCGCAGGAAGATGAGAAAAATGAAAAAGAAAGTAAAAAAATTTAAATATCTTATGAGAGCTTTGTTATGTATAGAAAGTAAGGCAAGAAGATAAACATAAAAATTTTCAAGTAGCCTCAAAGAATAGATGTTATCAACCATGCTACTATATAGGATTTTACGATTATCAGGTTCTTTTCGTTTTTCCAAAAAATATTGAAATGTTTAAAGGGATTTATGAATATGTGGTTTGGGTTCTGATGAATTAGTCATTAAATGGTAATACAGAAGGATTGAAGAGAAAGTACTTTCTAAAAATAAAAACATATTGAAACTAATTGCAATAAATGTTAAGATAATGAATGTAAAGGCTTACAAATAATGAGTAAGGAGGATAGGAATCAAATGGAAGAGTTGAGACATAAGTTAATTGTGTCGTGTCAGGCTCTACCAAACGAACCATTACATAGCGACTTTATCATGGCTCGTATGGCAGTGGCGGCCAAAGAAGGAGGTGCTAGCGGAATTCGGGCTAACTCGGTTATAGACATCAAGGCGATTAAAGAAGCGGTGGATTTGCCAGTTATTGGGATTATCAAGAGAGATTATCCAGACGCTCAAGCTTTTATTACACCAACTATGGTGGAAGTAGATGAGCTGATGGAAGCCCATCCGGAGATTATCGCTTTAGATGCGACAAATTCTAGTAGACCTCAAGGAGAGAGTTTAAAAGCATTTTTCCAGAAAGTGAAAGAAAAATATCCTCAGCAGCTTTTGATGGCTGATTGTTCAACTCTTGACGAGATGCTGGAAGCTGATCGAATGGGATTTGATTTTATCGGAACAACCTTGGTGGGCTATACTAGTCAGAGCCAGGGAGATAAGATTGAAGCCAATGACTTTGAAATCATCCGAAAAGCTTTAGCTGAGATTCAGCACCCTCTGATTGCTGAGGGGAATATTGATAGCCCTGAAAAGGTGAAAAGGGTTCTAGAGCTGGGAGCCTTTAGTGTGGTAGTTGGATCTGCCATTACACGGCCGCAGCTGATTACAAGGAAGTTTGCAGACGCAACGAAAGAATAGAAAAGAGGAAGAATATGTCAAAATTAGAAAAATATGAAGGTGTCATTCCAGCTTTTTATGCTTGTTATGATGAAGCAGGGGAAGTAAGCCCAGAACGTGTTCGCGCTTTGACTCAGTACTTTATTGATAAGGGAGTTAAGGGTGTCTATGTTAATGGTTCTTCTGGTGAGTGTATTTACCTCAGTGTAGCAGACCGGAAATTAATTTTAGAAAATGTCATGGAAGTGGCTAAGGGTAAACTGACAGTTATCGCCCATGTGGCTTGCAACAACACTAAGGACAGTGTAGAACTGGCTAAGCACGCTGAAAGTTTGGGTGTTGATGCCATCGCTGCTATTCCTCCTATTTACTTCCGTTTGCCGGACTATTCTATCGCTAAGTACTGGAACGATATGAGTGCAGCGGCTCCGAATACTGACTTTGTCATCTACAATATTCCACAGCTGTCTGGGACAACCCTGACACCAGCCCTCTATGCAGAAATGCGTAAAAATCCACGAGTTATTGGGGTTAAAAACTCTTCTATGCCGACTCAAGACATTCAAATCTTTGTCGCAGAAGGTGGGGAAGATCATATTGTCTTTAATGGACCAGATGAACAGTTCATCAGTGGTCGTGTTATTGGCGCAAAAGCTGGAATTGGTGGGACTTATGGGGTGATGCCTGATTTGTTCTTGAAATTGAATGAATTAATCAAACAATCCGATTTTGAAACAGCTAAAGAATTGCAATATGCAATCAATGATGTCATTTATAAAATGGTCAGTGGTCGAGCAAATCTTTATGCAGTGATCAAAGAAATTCTACGTCTAAATGAAAAATTAGATCTTGGTTCTGTAAGAGAACCACTAGAACCTTTGCATGAAGAAGATCTGGTAATTGCAAAAGAAGCAGCAGAACTTATTCAACACGCACGAAAAGAATTTTTATAATAAATATGGAGATATGTTATGGGTACAACAGGATTTACAATAATTGACTTAATTATCTTGATTGTTTATTTACTTGTGGTGTTGGTTGCAGGTATCTATTTCTCTAAAAAAGAGATGAAAGGAAAAGAGTTCTTTAAAGGAGATGGTTCGGTTCCTTGGTATGTTACTTCGGTATCCATTTTTGCCACAATGCTAAGTCCGATTTCCTTCTTGGGACTCGCTGGTAACTCTTATGCAGGTAGCTGGATTTTATGGTTTGCTCAATTAGGGATGGTAGTAGCTATTCCACTGACAATTCGTTTTATCTTACCTATCTTTGCACGGATAGACATCGATACGGCATATGATTACTTGGATAAACGTTTTAATTCTAAAGCACTTCGTATTATTTCAGCACTCTTGTTTATTATTTATCAATTGGGACGTATGTCTATCATTATGTACCTCCCATCAGCTGGTTTATCAGTATTGACAGGAATTGACATCAATATTTTGATTATTTTGATGGGGGCAGTTGCAATTGTTTATTCTTATACTGGTGGTCTAAAATCCGTATTATGGACAGACTTTATTCAAGGTGTGGTTCTGATTAGTGGTGTCGTTGTAGCTTTATTTGTACTGATGGCTAATATTAAAGGTGGCTTTGGTGCAGTAGCAGAAACATTAGCAAACGGGAAATTCCTTGCTGCAAATGAAAAACTTTTCGATCCTAACTTGCTTTCAAACTCCATCTTCTTAATTGTGATGGGTTCAGGCTTTACAATCTTGTCTTCCTATGCTTCATCTCAAGATTTGGTTCAACGTTTTACTACAACACAAAATATTAAAAAACTTAATAAGATGTTGTTCACAAACGGTGTCTTGTCACTTGCAACTGCAACAGTCTTTTACTTGATTGGTACAGGCTTGTACGTATTCTATCAAGTACAAAATGCAGGTAGTGCAGCTAGCAATATCCCTCAAGACCAAATCTTTATGTACTTTATTGCATACCAGTTACCAGTAGGTATCACAGGTTTGATCTTGGCAGCGATTTATGCAGCAGCTCAATCAACTATTTCAACAGGTTTGAACTCTGTTGCAACTTCATGGACATTGGATATTCAAGATGTCATTTCTAAAAATATGTCAGATGATCGTCGTACGAAAATTGCACAATTCGTATCTCTAGCAGTAGGTTTATTCTCAATTGGTGTTTCCATTGTCATGGCTCACTCAGATATTAAATCTGCATACGAATGGTTCAATAGTTTCATGGGACTTGTACTTGGTCTACTTGGTGGTGTATTTATTCTTGGATTTGTTTCTAAAAAAGCAAATAAACAAGGTGCTTATGCAGCGCTGATTGTATCAACCATCGTCATGGTATTTATTAAATACTTCCTTCCTCCAACAGCTGTTAGCTACTGGGCATATTCATTGATTTCAATCTCTGTATCAGTAGTTTCAGGTTATATTGTATCTGTTCTTACTGGAAATAAAGTATCTGCACCTAAATATACAACGATTCATGATATTCCAGAAATTAAAGCGGATTCAAGTTGGGAAGTTCGTCACTAATAGAAAAGAGAAAATAATATGATTATTTCCGAACAATCTGATTTTAGACGATATGCTTCTGTAAATAAACATTTTTCAAAAGTCTGTGATTTTTTAGAAAATACAAATTTGACAGATTTAGTTGATGGAAAAATTGATATTGACGGAGAAAATGTTTTTGCAAATTGTATGATCTATCTAGCTGATGGAGTTCCAGGAGCTATTTTTGAAACTCATAAGAAATATTTAGATATTCATATTGTTATTGAAAATACTGAAAAAATGGCAGTAACTTCCCCAGTTCGTGCCCAGTCACGTGTACCTTTTAGCGAAGAAAAGGATATTGCTTTTTACGATAGCAAAGACTATCAAATTGTTGAATTGCTTCCAGGGAATATGTTGGTGACTTTTGAAGAAGATCTTCACCAACCAAAAATTCATTGTAATGATGAACCTGTTAAAAAACTTGTTATCAAAGTTTTAAACGAGGAAAAATAAAAATGAAAAAAATATTTAACAAGTACAGACGCAGGTACTACCTGGAGTGTACCGGAATATTTGAAATTTGATTCAAATCCAAGTTATGAAACACAATTATCAATCATCAATTATAGTCAATTGATTGATGGGAAAAGGCTGTCATTTTAAGTACTCCAAACTCCACAAATGTTCGTAAACACGGACAAATTTGGATTGGTCTAATTAATGATGATAATACAATTGATTGGCGTTATCATCACGATGTTGATTATAGTAACTATGGATACTCATATTCAACATTGACAGAGTTACCGAATCATGAAATTGGATTGATGTTTGAAAAATTTGATTCATGGTCTCGTAATGAACTTCATATGAAAAATGTTGTACCATATATAACATTTAAAATTGAAGATTTGAAAAAGAATTAAAGCTGAAATTTAAAAATATATAGAAAGAGGATAAAAATTATGGTAAATTACGGTATTGTTGGAGCTGGATATTTTGGCGCTGATTTGGCTCGCTCAATGAACAAAATTGAAGATGCAAAAGTGGTTGCGGTATTTGACCCAAATCACGGAGAAGAAGTTGCTCAAGAGTTGGGATCAGATGTTTGTGCAAGTTTAGATGAACTTGTAGCACGTGAAGATATTGATTGTGTGATCGTAGCTTCACCTAGCTACCTTCACCGTGAACCGGTTGTGAAAGCTGCTCAACATGGCAAACACGTATTTTGTGAAAAGCCAATTGCATTGTCTTATGAAGATTGTAAAGCCATGGTTGACGCATGTAAAGAAAATAATGTTATCTTTATGGCTGGTCACATCATGAACTTCTTTAACGGTGTACACCATGCTAAAGAATTGATTACTCAAGGAAAAATCGGTAAAGTTCTTTATTGCCATGCCGCTCGTACAGGTTGGGAAGAACAACAACCAACTGTATCATGGAAGAAACTTCGTTCTCAATCTGGAGGACATTTGTACCACCATATTCATGAATTAGATTGCATTCAGTTTATCATGGGAGGACTTCCTGAAAAAGCGACAATGGTAGGAGGCAATGTATATCATAAAGGTGAAAACTTTGGTGATGAAGATGATATGCTCATTGTAAACTTAGAATACTCTGATGATCGTTATGCTGTTTTGGAATATGGTAATGCTTTCCGTTGGGGTGAACACTACGTCTTGATTCAAGGAACTGAAGGAGCTATCAAACTTGACTTGTTCAATACTGGCGGTACTCTTCGTGTTAAAGGTGAAGGAGAATCACACTTCTTAGTTCATGAAACTCAAGAGGAAGATGATGACCGTACAGCTATCTATACCGGTCGTGGTATGGATGGAGCAATTGCGTACGGTAAACCAGGAGTACGTTGCCCATTATGGTTGCAAACATGTATTGATAAAGAAATGGAATATCTACATGACATCATTAAAGGTGGAGAAATTACAGAAGAATATGAAAAACTTCTCAATGGTGTAGCTGCTTTAGAATCAATCGCTACCGCTGATGCATGTACTTTATCAGTTAAAGAAGATCGAAAAGTAAGGCTTTCAGAAATCACAAATGCTTAACTTTTGTAAAACAGAATAGTAAATTCTTGTAATTATATACTTTCTAAAGTTCTGTGATACAACCCATTGAATAAAGAAATAGAGATGAGGCTGGGACAAAAGTCTAACTTAATTTGACAATTTAGGATTTAAAAACACATGATGTCAGTCAAGAGGAAAAGGGGACGCATACAGTCTCTAATGATTTCTTTTACAATGTGATTGAAATGGAAACAACAGATGAAGAACACCGCGTGTGGGAAAGCCACCGAGCCTACTATGACGTTTATGTTCTATTTGAAGGAAAAGAACGCATCTCATATAATTTTTTGTCCAATATGGAAGAAGGGGATTATGATGCGGAGGGAGACTGGCAGCAGATGTCTGGGCAAGCCTTGTTTGACCTGATATTCACTCCTGGCAGCCTGCTCTTGCTGGATCCTAATGACGCCCATAAGACTGGACTGATCGCTGAAGAAGCCGGCCCCATCCGTAAGGTTGTCTTTAAAGTAAAAATTGTATAACAGGCTGCGGGCGGGATGAGAAAGACAGATTGTTCTCAACATGCTGCCCCAGCTTTTTTAGTCAGTTTTGAGCTTTGTTTTTTGCTGCAAGTCTCTAAGGGAGACTGAGCTAGCAAGTGTTGGAATTACTTTTGAGAAAGTGGTAGAATAAAGAAAATAGTTGCAGGAGGAGAAAGTCTGATGGTTTCTTTGGAAAAAAACATTTTGCCAGTGATTGAGTCTGTATACGGCAGTCTGACACACCTGGAAAAGAAGATTGCAGATTATTTTCTGTCTGATGAGGCGCTGACAGCTAATCTATCGGCTCAGGCTGTGTCTCAGAAGCTCTATGTCTCTGTGCCTTCTCTGACTCGCTTCGCTAAAAAATGTGGCTTTTCAGGTTATCGGCAGTTTATCTTTGAATTTCAGGAATCCAGCTCAGAAAGTAAAAATGTCAGTCGGGATTTGACCAGAAATGTCTTGTCTGATTATGGCGAATTGCTTAATAAGACTTTTTCCTTGATTGACGAAGAACAGTTCCTGCGCGTAGGGGATATGCTTAACAATGCTGGGCGAGTCTATATCTACGGGCAGGGGAGTTCAGGCTTAGTGGCTCGGGAAATGGAGTTTCGCTTCATGCGGTTGGGAATGGTTTGTAAGGCCATTACGGATGATCACATGATTCGGGTGAATAGGGTTATGCTGGATCCGGACTGTCTGGTTATTAGCATTTCCATATCTGGTGAGACTAAAATTATCACGCAGGCTATTCAGAATGCCAAAAAAGTTGGAGCCAAGACTGTGCTGGTAACTTCCAATAATAGCGACGACTTGAGGCAGCAGTGTGATGAACTGGTCCTAGTAGCCGTCAAGAAGCACTTAGCACAGGGCAATAATATCTCTCCTCAGTTTCCGGTTTTAGTCGTGATGGACATTTTCTATGCCTATTATATGGATTTAGACCGAGATCATCGTAGCCAAATCTTTACAAATACACTTTCAGCTTTAGAAGAAAATCAAGAAGAGAAGGAGCATGAATCGTGAATATTGTTGGAATAGATATCGGTGGGACAACGATTAAAGCAGATCTCTATCAGTCTGATGGACATAGTCTAAATCAATTTCGAGAAGTTACTACTGAGATCGATTTTGAAAAGAAAACGAATCAGATTTTAGAGCAGGTTTGCCAGTTAATAGCATTTTATAAGGAGAAGTTTGAGCTAGATGGAGTAGCGATTTCATCTGCTGGTGTAGTTGACAGCCAAGCTGGGAAAATCAGTTACGCAGGCTATACCATTCCAGGCTATATTGGAACGGATTTCCGTAGTCGGATTTTAAAAGAATTTGGTTTGCCGATTGCGATTGAAAATGACGTTAATTGTGCTACTCTGGGAGAGGCTTGGCTAGGTGCTGCCAAAGGTCATGCTTCTGCAGTTATGATTACTGTCGGTACAGGCATTGGTGGTGGCGTTATCTATGATGGAAAGATTGTCAATGGTTCCACCTATACCGCTGGTGAGGTAGGCTATCTGCCCATGGAAGATGGACAGGACTGGCAATCCTTGGCATCAACAACTGCCTTGTTAGCATTATACAGCCAAAAGACAGGCGAGCAAGGCCATACTGGGCGTAGTTTTTTTGCGGCGGTAGATCAAGGAGATAAGCTGGCGCAGGAAACACTTGATATATTCTTGGGTCGTCTAGCTAAAGGTCTCTTAACGCTATCCTATATTCTAAATCCAGAGGTGTTGATTGTCGGCGGTGGCATATTAGCCCGATCAGAGCTTATTCTGCCACGTCTTGAAAGTCTGATGAAGCAACAAGTAGTAGATCCACGCTTTTTGCCTAGAGAGTTGGTGGCAGCAGCTCTAGGGAATGAAGCCGGACGATTAGGTGCTGTTCGACATTTTCTGAATCAGGAGAGTACTCTGGTTGAAAAAGATGTTTTCAGAAAGAATGTGTTATAATTTATGCAAGTACGAAGCTGTATTCCAAAAGATGAGTTTACCAGATGCGGGATAGTCAGCTAGGAATGCAGATTTTAAAATCCGTTTTCGAGTTTTTTGAAAACGAGGGGGTGAATAGATGGCCAATGAAACACTTGAAAAAATGCAGGAAATTGAGACTGCTGCAGAAGAAGTTTTGATGGGCTACAGGAAGCAAGCTCAGGAGCTGCGACAGCAAGTAGATGAAAATCTCAGACGACTGGGTCTGACCTATGACGATGAAACGCAGAAGCTGGCAGAGGAATTAACAGCGAGTTCCCAGCAAAAGTTGGTGCTCCTGCAGCAAGACTTGGAGCAGACAACCCAGCAAAATGAGGACAAGGTTGAGGCTGCGCTGACGGACAAAAAAGCAGACTTGGCGCGAGCCATTGTAGAGAAGGTGGTAGAAGCCTATGGCCATTAGTAAAATGCGGCAACTGTCTCTGCTCCTGCCCAAGGAACTGCTAGACCAGCTTCTCTTTTACCTACAGGGTTTAGAGTCGGTTCAGATTCATGATTTGCGACAGGAAGAGGACTGGCAGGCAGCCTTTGAACAGTCTTTAGTCGGCCAGCCGGATCGGCAGCTATCTCGGCAGGATTTGCTCAGTCGTCAGGAAAAACTGGAGAGACTGATTGCAGATCTGGAGCCCTTTATGCCCAAAAAGAAACTGCTGGAAGCCTTAAAAGAAGAGCCTTTGGAGCTATCCTTTGCTGCTTTAGAGCAGGCAGGGAAGTCTCGCGATGAGGGGGCGTTGCTGGAAGGAATCAGTAAGCAACTCAAGGTCTTGCAAGAGGCCAAAGATCAGATAGGAGCTGACCGCTTGGAAGTGGCTGCGTTGGAGAAGTGGGAGCCTTTGGAGCTAACACCGCAAGCAGCAGCGACTTTCAGCCATCTGGGAGCTTTGATTGGGACGATTCCCAATACCGATGACGACGCTCTGCGTCTGACTCTGGGAGCACATCCTGACCTGAAGTTTCAGGAAGTCTTTACCGATGATACGGAGCATGGGGTTCTTATTTTTTACAAGGCAGGCTCTCTGGAAGAAGTTCGCAAAGTATTGAAAGAGTACGGTTTTAAGCCCTTTGAGTACGACCATGCGGAACTGCCTGCTGAGCGAGTAGCCCAGCTCAAGGCTAATATTCGACAGCAGAAGGCAGTGGCAGATGCTATGACCAAGAGTCTGGCAGCTTCCAAGAATGAGTTGGACCAGCTCAAGGTTCAGCTGGACTATCTCTGCAATCTCTCCTCTCGCCAAGAAAGTAAGAACCAGTTAGCAAGTACGCAAAACCTGGCAGCCTTGGAAGGCTGGATTGAAAGCAATCAAGTTCAAGCTCTTGAGGCTTGCTTGACAGAGCAGTTTGGCCAGAGCATTCTCATCCAGACCAGAGAGGTTCGACAGGATGAGGAAGATAAGGTTCCGACCAAGCTTAAAAACAATGCCTTGGTGGAACCCTTCGAGCTAGTGACGGAGATGTATTCCCTGCCTAAGTATGGTGACAAGGATCCAACCCCTATCGTTTCCCTCTTCTATTTTGTATTCTTTGGCATGATGGTCGCTGACATCGGCTACGGCCTTTTGCTCTTTGTAGGCACCAGTCTGGCGCTGCACTTCTTGCATGTTAAGCCAGGACTGGCTAAGAATCTACGATTCTTCCGCCTGTTGGGCGTAGCAGTCATCATCTGGGGACTGGTTTATGGCTCTTTCTTTGGCTTTGAACTGCCCTTCGCTCTGATTAGTACCAGCTCCGACGCCATGACGATTCTAGTTATTTCGGTCGTCTTTGGCTTTGTTACAGTGCTGGCGGGCCTCTTCCTCAGCGGTCTGAAAAATATCCGCCTCAAGGATTATGCAGAAGCTTATAATGCGGGCTTTGCTTGGGTGCTGATTTTGCTGGGGCTGCTACTCTTGGCCTTGGGAAATTTCTTCCCATCCTTGGCCTTTGCAGCAACGATTGGTCAGTGGCTGGCTATCATCAATGCTCTGGGCATACTGGCAGTGTCTATTGTCAGTGCTAAGAGCTTGGCAGGATTGGGGTCAGGTCTCTTTAATCTCTACAATGTCAGCGGCTATGTAGGAGACCTTGTCAGTTTTACTCGGCTGATGGCTCTGGGGCTTTCGGGAGCCAGCATTGGCTCGGCTTTTAACTTGATTGTCAGCCTTTTTCCACCTGTCGCTCGCTTTAGCATCGGCATTCTGCTCTTTATTGCCCTTCATTTGGTTAATATGTTTCTATCTTTTCTGTCCGGTTATGTGCACGGAGCGCGTTTGATTTTCGTTGAATTCTTCGGAAAATTCTACGACGGTGGCGGCAAGCCTTTCACTCCGCTCAAGCCTAGTGAGAAATACGTCCAGCAAAGCAAGAAATAAAGATTAGGAACTAGGGTAAGAGATGAGAAACTCGTCTTTATAAAAACACTTTCTACAACATCAAAACAAGCAACATTCATTCAACTAGCTGTTGATTTTACGACGGTTACAGCATTTTCATAGGAGTAAATCATGGAACATTTAGCATCATATTTTGGAACTTATGGCGGCGCCTTTTTTGCAGGTCTGGGAGTAGCTTTGGCGGTCTTTCTCAGCGGGATGGGCTCAGCTCTGGGTGTTGGAAGCACTGGTCAGGCAGCGGCAGCCCTCTTGAAAGAGCAACCGGAAAAGTTTGCTCAAGCTCTGATTCTGCAGCTTTTGCCAGGTACCCAAGGTCTATACGGCTTTGTTATCGGGATTACAGTCTTCTTTAATATCAAGCCAGAATTGGCTCTGCAATCAGGTGTGGCTTATTTCCTAGCTGCTTTGCCAGTTGCCATTGTTGGTTACTTTTCAGCCAAGCATCAAGGACGAGTGGCGACAGCTGGTATTCAGATTTTGGCCAAGCGTCCGGAAGAGGTCATGAAAGGGGTAATACTCGCGGCCATGGTTGAAACCTACGCCATCTTGGCTTTCGTTGTTTCCTTCATCATGGTTCTGAATGTGAAGTAAGGAGGCTTTTATGTCTGACATATCAGATCTCAAAGCTTCTGTCTTGGAGCAGGCTCACGAGAAGGGGCGTCTGCTTTTGGCCGAGGCTACTGAGAAAATAGAACAGGAAGCCAAGGAACGTGAGGCCCAGCTGGTTCGGCAAAAGCTTGGACAGCGGGAGCAGCAGCTGAAAGAAATCAGCCGGCGTAGTCAGCGCGATATTCAGCAGCTGGAAAATCAAAAGCGCCAGTCTACTCTGGTCATCAAGCAGCGGGTTCTCAGAGAGCTTTTTGAGGAAGCCTATGCTCAGATGTCGGCTTGGTCACCAGCTGAAGAAGAGCATTTTCTGAAGAGTGTCCTGGCTAAATACCCAGAGAAAGAGTTGACACTGACTTTTGGTGCTCTATCAGCTGAGAAATTCAGCTCCATCCAGTTGGAAGATTTGAAAAAATCCTTTCCGCAAGTACACTTTTCAGACCAGTCCATAGCCGGTCAGGCAGGTTTTGTGCTGAGTCAAGGACGAGTGGATGATAGTTATCTCTATCGTGACTTGCTGGACTCTGTCTGGCAGGAGGAAAGCTACCGACTGGCTCAGGATATTTTCAAAGACCAGGCAGAATAGGAGGCGGACCATGAGTGAAACAAGCTTCTCTCAAGTCAATACAGCCATTAGCGTGCAGGAGGCTTCCTTTTTGACGCCCCAGCAATATGATCAGTTGCTGCAGACTGACGATGCTGCCAGCCGTTCGGCTCTTCTGCAGGGAACGGTCTATGCCATGGATGCTGAAGCTATCAAGGATCTCAATTCCATTGAGCAAGTACTGATGAAGCATTTGTATTCCGTTTATAATTGGGCGCTTGAGATCAGTCCAAGTAAGGAGTTAGTGGAGATTTTCACGCTCCGCTATACCTACCACAATCTCAAAGTTTTTCTTAAAGGTCGGGCGACAGGTCAGTCCTTAGAGCATTTTCTGATGCCGGTGGGGACCTATTCGCTGGAGGTTTTAGAGCACCTAGTTATGGCCTTTTCGGCTGAGTATTGTCCAGATTTCATGCTGGACGAGGTGCTTGCGACCTGGCAGGAATACCAGGATTATCAAGATGTACGCGTGCTGGAGATTGGTATGGACATGGCCTACTTCCAGCATCTTAAGCGCCTGACACAGGAGTTGAAAGATGACCGTCTGCTGCAGCTGGTGAATCTGACTATTGATTTTTACAATGCTATCACCGTCAAGCGGGCTGTTGGATTGGAGAAACCGCATAGCTTTATGAGGCAGCTCCTGTCTGATGAAGGGAGTCTTTCTGCTGCCAATTGGATTGCGATGGCAGAGCAGGGAGATTTCTTGACTTGGTTTAGCCAGGTCAATCCCTGTGGTTACGATCTGGATCTGCGCGCCTATGAGGAGAAAATGCGGAACCAGACCTTGACGACAGTAGAGTTAGAATATCTAGCGGACCTCTTGCAGGCTAAGTTGCTGGCGGCTGGTCAGTTTGAGACAGATGGACCGCTTCCTCTTGCTCGCTATTTGCTGGGTAAGGAGCTAGAAGTAAAGAATCTGCGGCTGATTTTGACCGGTATGGACAATCAGCTGCCAGTAGAGCTTATCAGAGAAAGGATGCGACCGATTTATGGACAAGATTAGCTACAAGATTGCTGTCGTGGGGAATCGCGACACCATTCTCCCATTTAAGCTGATTGGTTTTCAGACTTTTCCGGTGAAGGAAGCTCAGGAGACGGTCAATACCCTGCGTCGGCTAGCCCGTGAAGATTTCGGCATTATCTATCTGACGGAGGATATGGCTGCTGATATTCCAGAAACCCTGGCCTACTATGACCAGCTGGAGATTCCTGCTCTTGTGCTCATTCCTACCCATAAGGGGAGCACGGGACTGGCCCTTTCGCGGATTCATGAAAATGTCGAAAAGGCTGTCGGACAGGATATATTGTGAGGTTTTTATGCGAATGAATGAACTAGGCCAACCCATTGGGGATGCTCTACCGGATTTTCAGCCGGGGGACTTGCCCAATCTGGAGCGAATCGAAGGCCAGTATGTTATTATCGAGCGTTTGTCAAAGGACAAGCATGGAGCGGATTTGTATGAAGTGTATGGTCCGGATTCTCCTGTGGATATGTGGACCTATCTCTTTCAAACTCCTGCCCAAAATCAGGCAGAATGGTCCCAGAAGCTAGATCAGATGCTGGCAGCACAGGATCGTTTCCACTATGCGATTGTGGACAAGGAGAGCGGTAAGGCTCTAGGAACTTTTGCCTTGATGAGGATTGACCGGGGCAACCGCGTTATCGAAGTGGGAGCTGTGACCTATTCGCCTAAGCTGAAGCGCACTAGGCTGGCTACAGAAGCCCAGTACTTACTAGCACGCTATGTCTTTGAAGGGCTGGAGTATCGCCGCTATGAATGGAAATGCGACTCCCTCAATCAGCCTTCAAGGCGAGCAGCAGAGCGGCTTGGTTTCACTTATGAAGGTAGGTTTCGTCAGGCTATTGTCTATAAGGGGCGCAACCGAGATACGGACTGGCTGTCTATGATTGACACGGATTGGCCGGCCGTCAAGAGTCGTCTAGAAAAATGGCTTAGCCCAGACAATTTTGACGTAAACGGTCAGCAAATAAAAGTCTTATCTGATTTTTAAAATAAAAAGAAACAATCCTTGCCATAGAGCGAGCTAAGAAAGATTTCAAACTCGCGGCAAGAATCAAAAAATACTCTTTGGAAATGAAATCCAAACTCTTGCTTAGTTTGAGCTTTGATTTTCATTGAGAAACAACAAAAATCTCCCAAGAATGGAGGAAGATTGTGAGTCAAGGAAAGATTATCAAAGTTTCTGGTCCTCTGGTGCTGGCATCAGGGATGCAGGAAGCGAATATTCAGGATATCTGCCGGGTTGGCGATTTGGGGCTGATCGGTGAAATTATTGAAATGCGGCGGGACCAAGCCTCTATTCAGGTTTATGAGGAAACTTCTGGCTTGGGTCCGGGAGAGCCAGTCATCACGACTGGAAGCCCTCTGTCTGTTGAACTGGGTCCAGGTCTGATTTCTCAGATGTTTGACGGAATTCAGCGGCCTTTGGAGCGTTTCCAAACCATCACGAAGAGTGACTTCCTCGTCCGCGGTGTCCAACTGCCAAATCTAGACCGAGAGACTAAATGGGACTTTGTTCCAAGTCTGTCTGTCGGAGATACAGTTGAGGCTGGCGATATTCTGGGAACAGTGCAGGAGACCAATCTGGTGGAGCACCGCATCATGGTGCCGGTCGGCGTCAGTGGACGCTTGGCTAATATCTCAGCTGGCAGTTTCACTGTTGAAGAAACTGTTTACGAGATTGAGCAGGCGGACAGTTCTGTCTTTAAAGGGACTCTGATGCAAAAATGGCCGGTCCGTCGTGGGCGTCCTTTTGCTCAGAAGCTGATTCCAGTTGAGCCTTTGGTGACTGGTCAGCGGGTCATTGATACTTTCTTCCCAGTAACCAAGGGCGGAGCAGCAGCCGTACCAGGACCTTTCGGGGCTGGTAAGACTGTGGTTCAGCACCAGGTGGCCAAGTTTGCCAATGTTGACATTGTTATCTATGTCGGCTGCGGTGAGCGTGGCAATGAGATGACCGACGTACTCAATGAATTTCCAGAACTAATTGACCCAGCAACTGGCCAGTCCATCATGCAGCGGACGGTGCTGATTGCCAACACATCCAATATGCCGGTAGCGGCTCGGGAAGCGTCAATTTACACAGGGATTACGATCGCAGAATACTTCCGTGACATGGGCTATTCCGTGGCCATCATGGCGGACTCTACCTCTCGCTGGGCAGAAGCCCTGCGGGAAATGTCCGGCCGTCTGGAAGAGATGCCGGGTGACGAAGGCTATCCAGCCTATCTTGGTAGTCGGATTGCTGAGTATTACGAGCGGGCTGGCCGGGTCAAGACGCTCGGTTCAACTGCGCGCGAAGGCTCTATAACCGCTATCGGAGCCGTATCACCTCCAGGTGGAGATATTTCTGAGCCAGTAACGCAAAATACCCTGCGGATTGTCAAGGTCTTCTGGGGCTTGGATGCACAGCTGGCTCAACGCCGGCATTTCCCAGCTATCAACTGGTTGAGCTCTTACTCGCTCTATCTAGACGAAGTGGGAGCATATATCGACCAGCATGAGAAGATTGCTTGGGCAGAAAAGGTGACCAAGGCCATGAATATCCTGCAAAAGGAAAGTGAACTGCAGGAAATCGTGCGTTTGGTGGGCCTAGATTCCTTGTCTGAAAAGGACCGGCTGACCATGAATGCAGCCAAGATGATTCGTGAGGACTACCTGCAGCAGAATGCCTTTGATGATGTTGACACCTATACTTCTTTCAAAAAACAGGTGGCTTTATTGAGCAATATCCTGACCTTCGATGCGGAGGCCAATCGTGCCTTGGAGCTGGGAGCTTATTTCCGGGAAATCATGGAAGGAACAGTGGAGCTGCGTGATCGAATTGCCCGCAGCAAGTTTATCCATGAAGACCAGTTGGAAAAAATTCAGGCTCTCAGTCAGACTATCGAGGAAACCCTACACCAGATTCTTGCCCAAGGAGGACTAGACAATGAGCGTCATTAAAGAATACCGCACCGTCAGTGAAGTTGTCGGCCCTCTGATGATTGTCGACCAAGTCGCTGGCGTGCATTTCAATGAATTGGTAGAAATCCAGTTGCATGACGGCAGCAAGCGCCAGGGCCAGGTTCTGGAAGTCCAAGAAGACAAGGCTATGGTCCAGCTTTTTGAAGGTTCTAGCGGAATCAATCTGGAAAAAGCCAAGGTCCGCTTTACCGGTCGTCCGCTAGAGCTGCCAGTGTCAGAAGACATGGTAGGCCGGATTTTCAATGGCATGGGCAAGCCAATTGATGGCGGTCCAGCTATCTTGCCAGAAAAATATCTGGATATTGATGGTCAAGCTATCAATCCAGTAGCTCGCGATTATCCGGATGAGTTTATTCAGACTGGAGTTTCGGCCATCGACCACCTCAATACCTTGGTTCGGGGACAAAAATTGCCAGTATTCTCTGGCTCTGGTCTGCCCCACAAGGAATTGGCCGCTCAAATCGCCCGTCAGGCCACAGTGCTTAACTCTGATGAAAACTTCGCCGTGGTCTTTGCGGCCATGGGGATTACCTTTGAGGAAGCTGAGTTCTTCATGAATGACCTCCGGGAGACAGGAGCCATTGATCGCTCGGTGCTCTTTATCAATCTGGCTAATGACCCAGCTATCGAGCGGATTGCGACGCCACGGATTGCCCTGACAGCAGCCGAGTACCTGGCTTATGAAAAGGACATGCACGTTCTGGTTATCATGACGGACATGACCAACTACTGTGAAGCCCTGCGGGAAGTTTCCGCAGCTCGTCGTGAAGTGCCGGGTCGTCGTGGGTATCCGGGTTACCTCTATACTAACCTGTCAACCCTCTATGAGCGGGCTGGACGTCTGGTAGGTAAGAAGGGCTCTGTGACGCAGATTCCGATCCTGTCCATGCCAGAGGATGACATTACCCATCCGATTCCAGACTTGACGGGTTATATTACGGAAGGTCAGATTATCCTTTCACGCGACCTTTACAACAGCGGCTATCGTCCGCCCATCAATGTCCTGCCATCTCTGTCTCGTCTTAAGGACAAGGGTTCAGGTGAGGGTAAGACCAGAGGAGACCATGCTGCAACTATGAACCAGCTTTTTGCTGCCTATGCGCAAGGCAAGCAGGCCAAGGAGTTGGCTGTCGTTCTGGGAGAATCCGCCCTGTCCGAAACGGACAAGCTCTATGTGCGCTTTACCGACCGCTTTGAGCAGGAATACATCAATCAAGGTTTCCAGACCAACCGAACCATCGAGGAAAGCTTGGATCTGGGCTGGGAACTCCTGTCCATTTTACCAAGAACGGAACTCAAGCGGATCAAGGACGATATGATTGACCAATACCTGCCGCAGACCAAGGAGGAAGAAGGATGACGAGACTCAATGTCAAGCCGACTCGGATGGAGCTGAATAACTTAAAAGCCCGTCTCAAAACGGCTGTCCGTGGGCATAAACTGCTCAAGGATAAGCGGGATGAGCTGATGCGGCGCTTCATTGAGTCTGTTCGTGAGAACAATCAGCTTCGCCAAAAGGTCGAATCCGCTCTGGTTGGTCACCTGCAGGATTTTGTCATGGCCAAGGCGCTGGAGAGCGACCTCATGGTTGAGGAGATTTTCGCTGTGCCCACGCGGGAGGTCAATCTGCATGTGGAAACAGAGAATATCATGAGTGTGCGCGTGCCCAAGATGCATGCCCATATTGACAATCCCTACGGTGATGACGAGGGAGACGTGGTGTATAGCTATGTGGCTTCTAACAGCCAGATGGATGAAACAATTGAAAGCATGAGCGATCTGCTTCCTGACCTGCTGCGATTGGCTGAAATTGAGAAAAGCTGCCAGCTTATGGCGGATGAAATCGAGAAAACCCGCCGCCGGGTCAACGGACTAGAGTATGCTACCATCCCTGACCTCAAAGAAACCATCTACTACATCGAAATGAAGCTGGAAGAAGCCGAACGGGCCAGCCTCGTCCGAATGATGAAGGTGAAATAAGATACCAAGACCGTTAAGAGCTCACAGCAAAAATAGGAAAATAGACGAAGAAGCGATAGCTTCTAGGAGATTTTCTCTTTTTTGCCCAGAGCTTAGGTCGGGTTCAGTTTTAGCAGAATACAGATAAGAAATAGGAACTAGACGATGGATTCGATGAATCCAAGCCTAGTTTTTTTAAACCTTATTTTAGCCTTTCTTTGACTATGTGAAAATCTGAAATAAAAAGCTATAAATCATTTTCAATGCTTTGATATGCCAATGTATAATCGCCTTTTATTAAGAAGTAAAGCTATCCTGTTTCCTGTATATTTATTACTAACTATTGAAGATATGTTACAAGTACGTCTCTATATTACAAAGGTCAGACAGTTCGATTAAATCGGATGAAAAAGGGTTTATTCTTGGGGAAATTATGTTAAGATGGGATTTGTAGTATGAATGAAGAAAGGTGTACTTTACTTATGAAAATCAATAAGAAAATGCTATTCGCTTCAACAGTAGCTTTGTCAGTGTTCCCATTGATTACAGCCAATGCTGAAGAGGAATCACAAAATTGGACAGCTAGAACAGTTGATCAAATCAAAGCTGATATTACTAGTAGCGAAAATCAACAGACTTATACAGTTCAATATGGCGATACTCTTGGAACAATTGCGGAAGCATTTGACTTGGATGTAAATGTTCTGGCTCATATTAACGCGATTGCTAATATTGATCTAATTTATCCAAATACAGTTTTAAATATTACGACAAATGATAAAAACGAAATAACTGGTGTAGAAATTACGAGTCCACAAGCGTCAAGAGCTGTAACAGAACCAGCTTCTGAGCTAGCTCCGGCAACTCCAGTTCAGTCTGAGGCAGCTCCGGCAGAAACTTCGGCTCCTTCAACTGAAGTAAATGCTGAAGCTCCAGCAGCCCCAGTGACTGAAGCTCCAGTGGCTCCAGCCCCTGCAGAAGGACCAGTATCTCCTGAGGCTCCAGCAGTTCAAGCAGAAGTCCAATCAGCTCCAGAAGTTGCTTCAAATGAAGTGGCACCTGCTGCGGAAGTGAGTGAACCACAGTCTGCTGAGCCTATCACTGCCCCAGCTGCTCCGGCAACCCCAGCTCAGCCTGAGGCAACTCAAGCAGAAGCTGTAACTCAAGCGGCCCCTCAATTAGACCAAGAGCAAGTTAACCAAGATGTTACTAATATTGAGTCACCAACCTACACTGCCCCAGCTGTAGCAACTCAAACAAGCAATAATGCTGCTAATGAAGGTTTGCGACCACAGACTGCTGCTTTGAAAGAAGAAATAGCAGCTAAATATGGCATTACAGAATTTAGTCTCTACCGTCCAGGCGATAGCGGAGATCATGGTAAGGGCTTGGCAGCTGACTTTATCGTTGGCAACAATACGGAGTTAGGAAATCAGGTTGCAGCTGATGTTACTTCTAACATGACCGGAAGAGGAATCTCTTATGTTATCTGGCAACAGAAATTCTATGCACCATTTGATAGCATTTACGGTCCAGCCAATACTTGGAACGAAATGCCAGACCGTGGTAGCGTAACTGAAAACCATTACGACCACGTGCATGTATCTATGAATGAATAAATAAGACAATTAAAAGCCCAGAAATGGGCTTTTTCTGATATTCTCTGTGAAAAAGCGAGAATTTTCTGATAAATTTTGGTATAATAAAGCGAACTATAGATAAAGGATGAGAGAGAATGACCTTAGTTTATCAATCAACACGCGACGAAAAGAATAGAGTAACAGCCAGCCAGGCGATTCTGCAAGGCTTGGCGACAGATGGTGGGCTCTTTACGCCCATTACCTATCCGCAGGTCGATTTGGACTTTGCCAAGCTCAAAGACGCTTCTTATCAGGAAGTAGCCAAGCTGGTTTTGTCTGCTTTTTTGGACGATTTTTCTGAAGAAGAGCTGGACTACTGTATCAACCATGCCTATGACAGCAAGTTTGATGATGCGGCGATTGCTCCCTTGGTCAAGCTGGATGGTCAGTACAATCTAGAGCTTTTCCACGGAGCGACCATTGCCTTCAAGGACATGGCTTTGTCTATCCTGCCTCACTTGATGACAACTGCAGCTAAAAAGCACGGCTTGGAAAACAAAATTGTCATTTTGACGGCAACTTCTGGTGACACAGGCAAGGCGGCTATGGCAGGCTTTGCGGACGTTCCAGGGACTGAAATTATTGTCTTTTATCCCAAAGACGGTGTCAGCAAGGTTCAAGAGCTGCAAATGACAACGCAGACAGGTGCCAATACGCATGTGGTGGCCATTGACGGCAACTTTGACGATGCCCAGACCAATGTCAAGCATATGTTCAATGACACAGACCTACGAGCTCGTCTCTTGGAGCACAAACTCCAGTTTTCATCAGCTAACTCTATGAATATCGGCCGCTTGGTGCCTCAGATTGTTTACTATGTCTATGCTTATGCTCAGCTAGTGAAGACGGGAGAAATCACATCGGGCGACCAGGTTAACTTTACAGTTCCGACAGGGAACTTTGGTAATATCTTGGCGGCCTACTATGCCAAGCAAATCGGTCTGCCAGTTGGCAAGCTAATCTGTGCTTCGAATGAGAACAATGTCCTGACGGACTTCTTCAAGACTCAGGTTTATGACAAGAAACGGAGCTTCAAGGTGACGTCTAGTCCGTCCATGGATATTCTGGTTTCCTCTAACTTGGAGCGTTTGATTTTCCATCTGTCTGGTAATAGCGCTGAGAAAACAGCTGCCCTGATGGCTGCCCTAAATGAGCATGGACAGTATGAACTGACAGACTTTGACGCTGAGATTTTAGAGCTCTTTGCGGCTGATTATGCGACAGAGCAAGAAACAGCTGCTGAAATCAAGCGGGTCTATCAAGCATCTGACTACATTGAAGACCCTCATACTGCCGTTGCGTCTGCTGTCTATCAAAAATACTTGGCAGAGACAGGTGATCAGCGCAAGACTGTTATCGCGTCTACCGCTAGTCCTTACAAGTTCCCAGTTGTGGCTGTTGAGGCTGTGACTGGCCAAACAGGACTTAGTGACTTCGAGGCTTTGGACCAACTGCACGAACTTTCTGGCGTAGCACTTCCACCAGCTGTGGATGGCTTAGAAACAGCACCGGTTCGCCACAAAACGACGGTTGCTGCAGACCAAATGCAAACAGCAGTCGAGGATTACTTAGGATTATAAAGTTTGCTTAGAAAGCCTAAAATCAGCTAGATATCTGGCTGATTTTTTCTTGAGATGTCCTATGGAAAAGTGAAGTAGCTTATGCTTAAAAGGAAGAATTTTCTTTATGACGACTTATAAAAAAATCATGAATATAGCCATGCCAGCTATGGCGGAGAACTTTTTGCAAATGCTCATGGGTATGGTAGACAACTATCTGGTAGCCAGTCTTGGGCTAATTGCAATCTCTGGTGTCTCGGTGGCCAGCAATATTATTACTATTTATCAAGCAATTTTTATCGCTTTAGGGGCTGCTATTTCTAGTCTCATTTCCAAGACTCTGGCTCAGGGAGACAAGGAAAATCTAGCTTTTCATACAACCGAGGCTATCAAGCTGACCTTGCTTTTGAGCCTTCTGTTGGGGCTGATTTCTCTACTCTTTGGCAGGCAGATGCTGGATCTTCTGGGGACAGAAAAGGCAGTGGCTGAAGCTGGGGGTCTTTATCTGGCTCTGGTTGGTGGGACTATTGTCCTGCTAGGCTTGATGACTTCTTTTGGAGCTTTAGTGCGGGTCACGCGCAATCCAAGATTTCCCATGTATGTCAGTCTTCTGACAAATGTGCTCAATGCTCTCTTGTCCGGTCTAGGGATCTACGTCTTTCAGCTTGGTATTGTCGGTGTAGCACTGGGAACCGTGCTGGCTCGATTGGTCGGTGTAGTCATTCTTTGGCGAGAGCTGGATTTTTTCACGATTCGCTGGAGCTGGGGCTTAGATGGAGAACTCTTGCGCTTGTCTCTGCCGGCTGCAGGAGAGCGTCTCATGATGCGGGCGGGTGACGTGGTGATTATCGCTATTGTGGTCGCCTTTGGTACGGAAGCAGTAGCGGGAAATGCTATCGGTGAAGTTCTGACTCAGTTTAACTATATGCCAATCTTCGGGGTCGCAACAGCAACAGTCATGCTGGTCGCCCATGCGGTTGGTGAGGGAGATTTGCAAGCGGTCAGTCTGATTCGCAAGCGTACCTTCTGGCTATCTTTTGCTTGTATGCTACCCGTGGCTCTAGGGATTTTTGCTTTTGGTCGGCCGTTGACCTCGCTCTATACGAACAATAGCGGAGCTATCACAGCCAGTCTGTTAGTCATCCTCTTCTCCCTACTGGGGACTCCCATGGCAGTGGGAACCGTGATTTACACAGCTCTCTGGCAGGGGCTGGGCAATGCTAGACTGCCCTTTTATGCCACAACTATTGGTATGTGGCTGATTCGCATCATATCAGGCTATTTGTTGGGTGTGACCCTTGGCTTGGGCCTTCCGGGGGTCTGGGCTGGGACACTCTTGGACAATGGCTTCCGCTGGCTATTTTTAAAGGTTTTATTTGACAGAAAAATGAGGGAAATCACATGACAACAGCGTTTATTTGGGATTTGGACGGCACCTTGCTGGACTCCTATGATGCTATTTTGGCAGGGATTGAGGAAACCTATGCTCACTATGATCTAGACTTTGACAGAGAAGGCATCCACAGCTATATCCTAAAGCACTCTGTCCAGAAGCTCTTGGAAAAAGTAGCGTCTGAGAAAGGTCTGGACGCTGCCGAGATGAATGTCTTCCGTGGAGCAAGCCTAAAGGAGAAAAATGCTCAGGTTCATCTGATGGAAGGAGCTGAGGAGATACTGGCTTGGGCTGAAGAGCAGGGCATTACCCAGTTCGTCTATACCCACAAGGGACTCAATGCCCATCAAATTTTACAAGACTTGGGTATTCATGACTATTTTACAGAAATCATCACAACAGCCAACGGCTTTGAGCGCAAGCCCCACCCAGAAGGTGTCGATTATCTGCTCGCGAAATATGGCCTGGATAAGAAGAAGACCTACTATATCGGCGATCGGACTCTGGATGTGGATGTCGCCGTCAACAGTGGCATCCAGAGCATTAACTTCTGTGACTACCGACCAGAAATCAATCAGAAAATAGAGAAGTTGTTGAATATCAAGCAACTATTTACAAGATAAAAAGCAGACTAAAACTGATCTACTATCAGTCTAGCCTGCTTTTTCTTTTACATATTTTCAATGTGAAGTTCTAACAAGAACTCAAGAGCTTCGGGAGTGCAGTTCTTTTTTTCAATTGCAAAACCAGTGTTCTCCCCTATCAAGATATAAAAATCTTGCTTTGTCATAATGACTTTGACAATATCATCATAGGTATAGTGAAATTCTCCACGTTTATTCTGAGCAACAAAAGACTCTCTGTCAAATATCAGAGTGACCTCCATGTTCTGAAATAAAGGATTTTTTTGATAGGCTCTCTTTATCTGATAATTCATGCCAAAATAGTACATAGAGGCGCAAATAGGGGGAGCCAATATGATAGATATTATCTTTTTCTCTAACGGACTGAACATTACGTAGGTGAACAGTCCGATTATCAGTATGATTATGTATAATACAAATCCTTTTCGTCGCACGAGAATAGCCCAAGAAAATCTTTTATAAACTTCTTCAGTCATAAGAGTTGTAATACGGATTGGAAACATCTCTTACCTCCTAGTTTTTATTATTATAACACAGAGGAGTAGTTAAAATCACTTTCTATTTTCCACACCGCCTTTTCTGTCTTTGTCCGCCTTTCGTGTTATAATAAACCTATGGAAAAAAAGAACAAATTATTATTAATCGACGGTTCGTCCGTTGCTTTTCGCGCTTTTTTTGCGCTTTACAATCAAATTGACCGTTTCAAGAGTCCATCGGGCCTGCATACCAATGCCATTTATGGCTTCCACCTTATGCTCAATCATCTCTTGGAGCGCGTGCAGCCGACCCATGTCCTAGTAGCTTTTGATGCTGGCAAGACGACCTTCCGGACCGAGATGTACGCCGATTATAAGGCAGGTCGGGCCAAGACACCGGATGAATTTCGTGAGCAGCTACCTTTTATCCGTGAAATGCTGAGCCACCTAGGCATTCACTACTACGACTTGGCTCAGTACGAGGCGGATGACATCATCGGAACCTTGGACAAGATGGCTGAAAAGACAGCTGTGCCTTACGATGTGACCATTGTCAGCGGCGATAAAGACTTGATTCAGCTGACGGATGATAATACAGTGGTGGAGATTTCCAAGAAAGGTGTGGCCGAGTTCGAAGAATTTACCCCAGCCTACCTCATGGAAAAGATGGGCATCACACCAGAGCAGTTTATTGACCTCAAGGCGTTGATGGGCGATCAGTCGGATAATATCCCTGGCGTGACCAAGATCGGTGAGAAGACTGGCCTCAAGCTCCTTTTGGAGTATGGCTCTTTGGAAAATCTCTATGAAAACATCGACCAGCTCAAGGCTTCCAAGATGAAGGAAAATCTGATTAATGACAAGGACAAGGCCTTCTTATCTAAGACCCTCGCAACCATCAATACTCAGGCTCCGATCGAAATCGGACTGGATGATTTGGTTTACAAGGGGCCACAGGTAGAGACCCTGAGCAAGTTCTACGACGAGATGGGCTTCAAGCAGCTCAAGGCTCAGCTAGGAACTGGTCAGGAACCAGTAGAAGTCAAACCAATTGAATTTACCAAAGTGACTGAGGTGACAGCGGATATGCTGGCACCAGAGCAATTCTTCTATTTTGAAATTTTGGGCGACAACTACCATAAGGAAGAGATTGTCGGTCTTGCCTGGGGCGATAGTCGTCAGATTTATGTCGGTTCCAGCGATTTACTGCAGCAGCCTCTCTTTCAAGAATTTTTGGCAAAAACAGCTCTAAAAACCTACGACCTCAAGCGGACCAAGGTACTGCTCAGTCATTACGGCATTGAACTACCAGCAGCCTCCTTTGATGCGCGCCTAGCCAAGTATTTGCTTTCGACGGTCGAGGATAATGAGCTGGCGACTATTGCTCGCCTCTACGGCCAAACAATTCTGCCGACTGATGACGAGGTTTATGGCAAGGGAGCCAAGCGAGCTTTGCCGGAGCAAGAGCAGCTCTTTGAGCATCTAGCTCGTAAGGTTCAAGTGTTGTTGGAAACAGAAGAGCCAATGAAAGACCAGCTCCGTTCCCACGATCAGCTGGATTTGTTGCTTGAAATGGAGCAACCGCTGGCCTTTGTCCTAGCTAAGATGGAGATTGCAGGGATCAAGGTTGAGCGGGAAACCCTGCAAGGCATGCAGGTGGAAAATGAAAAGACACTGGAAAGTCTAACGCAGGAGATTTATGATCTGGCTGGTCAGGAGTTTAATATTAACTCGCCCAAACAGCTGGGAACCATTCTCTTTGAAGATATGGGGTTGTCGCTGGAATACACCAAAAAGACCAAGACGGGCTACTCGACAGCGGTTGACGTACTGGAGCGTTTAGCACCGATAGCACCGATTGTGTCTAAGATTCTGGAATACCGTCAAATCAGCAAGCTCCAGTCCACTTATATCATCGGATTGCAGGAGGCGATAGCGGCTGACGGTAAGATTCACACTCGCTATGTTCAGGATTTGACTCAGACGGGCCGCCTGTCCTCGGTTGACCCGAACCTGCAGAATATCCCCGTTCGCCTGGAGCAGGGGCGCCTCATTCGCAAGGCCTTTGTGCCAGAGTGGGCAGACAGCGTGTTACTCAGCTCGGATTATTCCCAGATTGAGCTGCGGGTGCTGGCTCACATTTCGCAGGATGAGCATCTGATTGCTGCCTTTCAGCATGGAGAAGACATTCACACCGCTACAGCCATGCGGGTCTTTGGTATTGAAAAGGCAGAGGATGTGACGCCTAATGACCGCCGTAATGCCAAGGCTGTCAACTTCGGAGTAGTCTATGGCATTTCCGACTTTGGACTGGCCAATAATTTGGGAATTTCCCGCAAGGCTGCCAAGGACTACATTGAGACCTATTTTGAGCGTTTCCCAGGAATCAAAAATTATATGGAAACGATTGTTCGCGAAGCGCGTGATAAGGGCTATGTAGAGACTATTTACCATCGTCGTCGTTCTTTACCGGACATCAATTCCCGCAACTTTAACATCCGAAATTTTGCGGAGCGCACAGCCATTAACAGCCCCATCCAAGGATCGGCCGCAGACATTCTCAAAGTCGCCATGATTAATCTGGATCGAGCTCTGACAGAGAAGAATTTCAAGTCGCGCATGCTCTTGCAGGTACACGATGAAATCGTGCTGGAAGTGCCCAATGACGAGCTAACAGCCGTCCGCCAGCTAGTCAAAGAAACCATGGAAGCCGCGATTGAGCTAGCCGTTCCACTAGTGGCTGATGAAAATGCCGGCCAAACTTGGTACGAGGCAAAATAAGATATCAAGGGCGTAAAACACAAAGTGAAAAGAGAAAGCTGACGCAGCATTCGATGAATGCGAGGAAGCTTGTCTTTTTCACACAGTGTTTAGCCCGGATTAAATTAAGCATACAAAATTAACAGAACAACTAAATGGTAACGGTATCAGGAGAATATATCTATTTTCCAAGGTTTTAGCTCGTGTTCAGTTTAAGATATCAAGGGCGTAAAACACAAAGTGAAAATAGAAAGCTGACATAGCATTCGATGAATGCAAGGAAGCTTGTCTTTTTCACACGGTGTTTAGCCCGGATTCAGTTAAGACGCAAATACTGTAAAACTATCTAGCTTTATTATGAATGAGGAGGAAGTCTATGACTTATCATTTTCAAAATCCCAGTGATGCCATTGTCAAGCATTATCTGGAAAACAGCAAGGTGATTGCTGTTGTTGGTCTGTCAGACCGTGAGGAAACGACCAGCAACCGCGTGTCCAAGGAGATGCAGGAGCGAGGTTATCGCATTATCCCAATCAATCCTCGGGCAGCAGGCAATCGGATTTTTGGTGAAACTGTTTATGCCAGTCTCAAAGACATTCCTTTCCCGGTGGATATTGTCGATGTATACCGTCGCAGTGAGTTTTTGCCAGATGTAGCGCGTGATTTTCTGGAAGCAGATGCCAAGATTTTCTGGGCACAGTTGGGCTTGGAGAGTGAGGAAGCTGAGCAGATTTTGCGGGCTGCCGGTCGAGACGATATTGTCATGGACCGTTGTATTAAACGCGAGCATACCCGCTTGATTCTGGGCGAATAAGATGGCCAAGTTAGTCATCATTCGTGGAAATTCCGGCTCTGGCAAGTCTAGCCTAACCAAGAAACTACAGGCTCACTACGGTCGAGGTACTCTCTTGATTGCGCAGGATACGATTAGACGGGACATGCTCAAGGAAAAAGTCGAGCCGGGAAATTTGTCTATTGACCTGACGGAGACACTGGCCCACTTCGGCTACGAGCATGATTTGCTGGTTCTGGTTGAAGGGTTTTATGAGACAGACATTTACGGACAGATGCTAGAACGGTTGAAAAAAATCTTCGCTCCGCAGGTCTTTGCTTACTACTATGACCTATCCTTTGAAGAAACTGTCCGCCGCCATCAGACCAGAGCTAAACAAGAAGAATTTACCCCAGCCGACATGAAGCGCTGGTGGAAAGACCGAGACTTCTTAGCCTGGGAAGAGGAAGTCTTTTTCACAGATGAGGATTCGCTTGAGACAGCTTTTCAGCGAATTTGTCAAGATTTAGACGGATTTTAATCTTTACCCAATTTTAAAAGTGACATTTCAGTTTAAGTGTCACTTTTTTTGTAGTCTCCTATTTAAATTTAAAATATAATCAAAAAACTATTGACATATATATTACAAAAGATTACAATTAAATTACAAAATATTTCTTTTGTTACAAAAAGGAGAATATGTGATGAAAACTATAAAATTTACTCTTTTAGTTGTTATGTCTTTAGCGACTTGCTTCTTTCTCAGTGCTTGTGGGAATAAGCAAGAAAGTGCAACCAGTAGCTCAAGCAAGGTTACTCAGACTACCAAATCCAGCGAAAAATCGGAAACATCATCCACAAAGGAAAAGGCTACGGCCAACTCAAGTAGCCAGGATTCTAAAGCTAATCAAATAGATACGGGCAACTCAAGCAAGCAAGATGCCAATACTAATCAAAAAGAAGCTACTACAACTCAGATGGCTACAGCAAGCATGGATATTCAGGCTATTGCTGGTGGTGATTTTTCCAGTGTAGCAGGAACTTGGACCAATGATTTGGGTGATCAACTGACTTTTAAGGCAGATGGCACTAGTATCTTTAAGAAAAACGATGGTAAGGAAATTGCAAATAATACATTGTATGACGGGAAGATCCAAGATGGGAAATATGTAGTTGGTTTTGGCTATGCGAGCGCGGGTAGTAGTGATCCCTTATTCTTTATTCCTAAAGGTGCGCCTATGCCTGTCACAGGGAATGAATGTCCGAAAGAACAGCTACAACTAGGTAGTGATTCTACCTATGCAGCCCAACATCCATACTACCGAGTGGCAAATTAGTAAATGATGTGTATCTGTGAAAACAACTAATTGCCTGCAAAATGATCCTATTCATAGATGCAAAGACAAAGAAGGTTGAACATTGATTCAGCCTTCTTTTTTCTGGTTCATTTTTTGAGTTCCTCTTATAAATGAGTCTTTTGGAAATAGAGTTTTTTGCTCAAAACATCAAATATCATAGTGACATTCATGTCCTGTTTTGAGCAAGGGGAAGTCGGTATAATCTCAGTAGAAGGAGGAAAAACAATGCTTCCAAAAAAACTAGCAGAAACACCACTAGGTCTTACAACGATCGCTTTATATGATCATCAAGGCCAGTTATTAGCACGTTTTCAACGTTTGATATCAGAGGGGCAGGAAGGTATTTTTATTGAAAATATGACAGAGGGCATGATTTTTTATCGTGTTTGCAAAAATGGAAAACCGATTATGATCCCGCTTTTTTATGCAGGAGAAAAAAAGGTTCTCTATTTTCAAGATTACCATCATGTCAAGCAAGAGGATGAGATAACCCTACTACCTCATACGGAAGAGTATATTTTTGATGGCAGTGAATATGATGGATAAGCAAATCTAGAATCATTTTTGCTAAAATAATCTGTTTAATTTCCAAAAAACTGGTAGAATAAAAGAAAGCGTTTTAAAAGAAACTAATGAGGCAGTAGTAATGAAGATTAGCTTAGAAGAAATCAAAAAAGTTGCCAATCAAGGGCCTTTCTATCCAGACTGGGATTCTCTTGCGACCTATCAGGTGCCCAACTGGTTCAAAGGAGCTAAGTTTGGGATTTTTATCCATTGGGGGCTTTATAGTCTACCGGCTTTTGGGAGTGAGTGGTATTCTCGAAATATGTACATCCAAGGTACTGCCGAGTTTGAACATCACGTCAAAACCTATGGGTCCCACAAGGATTTTGGTTATAAGGATTTTATCCCTCTATTTACTGCTGAAAAATTTCAGGCAGAGGAGTGGGTACAGGTATTTAAAGAGGCTGGGGCGCGCTACATCTTTCCAGTAGCTGAGCATCATGATGGTTTCCAGCTTTATGAAAGTCAGCTCTCACCTTTTAATAGTGTGGAAATGGGGCCAAATCGGGATATCTTACAGGAGTTAAAGCAGGCAGCAGATCAAGCCCATCTTCATTTTTGTACTTCTTCCCATCGGGCTGAGCATCATTTTTTCTTTTCACATGGGAAAGAATTCGATAGTGACATTGCTAAGGAAGTCAGCCGAGATGAACTTTATTGGCCAGCCATGCCAGAGCCAGATCACCATGATTTATTTGGTCAGCCCTATCCTGATCAAGAATTTTTAGATGATTGGCTCTTGCGGACCTGTGAGCTTGTCCGAGACTATCAGCCAGAGATTTTGTACTTTGACTGGTGGATTCAACATACAGCCTTTAAAGAACATTTGAAACTTTTTGCGGCTTATTATTATAATTTGGGAGCTGCGACCGGTAAGCCGGCTAGTATTTGCTACAAGCACGACGCCCTGGCTTTTGGCTCTGGGATTGTCGAGATGGAACGCGGTGGCTTTGCGGAGATACAGCCTTTCACTTGGCAGACAGATACAGCTATCGCACGCAATTCTTGGGGCTACACAGAGCAGCTGGATTATAAATCTGCTAAAGAAATCATCCAAACCTTGATCGATGTAGTTTCTAAAAATGGGAATCTCCTGCTCAATATCGGACCTAAAGGAGACGGTTCGATTCCTGAGAGAGATCAGGCTATCTTAAAGGAAATAGGGACTTGGCTGGAGGTGAATGGGCCAGCGATATATGACTCCTATGCTTGGAGACAATTTGGAGAAGGGCCGACACAGCCGGCTAGTGGACCATTTTCTGATGGTGATACCGTAACCTATACTCATCAAGATTTCCGTTTTACAGCCAAGGAAGGTTCTGTTTATGTATTTGCAATGGAGCCGGCTATGGATCACTGGCTGACAGTAGAAGCCTTGGCAGATGAAAGGGAAAATCCCGCCTCTCGTTTACACGGTATTATAAAAAGTGTCTTCTTGCTGGGCTATGAAAAAGCACTGAAATGGGAGCAAACTTCTCAAGGTTTACGGATATTCTTGTCTGAAGTTGAGACTAATCTGCCATTGGTCTTTAAAGTCGAGCTGGCTTAAAATAGCGTACAAACAAAAAGCACTTCTGCCTTATGAACTACCCCCAATCGGTTAGATTTACTGTCTAACTTTTTGGGGTCAGTACACTCAAGCAGAGGCGCTTTTATTTTTTCAGGGCTTTTAATTGCTCATAAAAGAGGACGGAGCTGGTATGGATATAGGGAATAACATAGATTCCAGCAAGACCAAGGGTCAGAAACATTAAAATCTGCCAGCCGATAAAGCTCACATCCAGCATAAAACGTTTGTCTTTGTATCCCTTCATCATAAGCCGGCTTTGACGAAGGACTTGAAGCGGACCTTGGTAAGTTCCTTCTTTAAGTTGATCGTAAAGAATAAACTCAGCTTGCGAATAAGCATAACGCTGAGGAAGGGAGATAATCAAGCCTAGAGTAACGAGAAGCAAGCCCAGAAACAGAGAAGGCGAGTAGTTGCTAATCTGCTGAATAGCTTGATCAGACAGTTGATTATTAGGAGCTTGATTGTAGATATAGAGGATGCGGTAGCTCGTAAATATAGAAATGACAGAGCCAACCCAAAGTAAAATACTCCAACAAAATAAAATCAGGCGCTTGCAAAACAAAGTAAGTACAAGGGGAGTAAAGATTTGATTGGAAAAAGCACGCAGAGAGTCCGAAAACTTCAACTGTTCAGTTTGTCTGCGCAACAAATCAATTAAAGCATAGGACGCTGAAATGATAAAAAGAGAGATGACGAAATTGATAACTTGAGAGAAAAGACCGCGACTAACTTCAAGATAGAAAGCCTGTTTTAGATCAACTGACGCGAAATACTCCATCAAATCCTCTTGCGAATCACCCAAAAAATTGCTAAGCAACAAGATCATAATCGGGATGAAAAAGAGAAAGAGAATTCCTGGTATTTTTCTCTGTAGGAGACGGGCTTCAGCCCTTAGTTGACGTAAATTCATAAAAACCTCCAGTAATGCTATCTATTATATCATACCCCGTGACAGACGGGGCTTTTTTTGATAAAATCATACAGTATCTTGTGGAATCTTCCACAAAAAATAAGATCTGGGACTGTCTTTCCCAGCATCGGAGGTAAAAATGTCAGATTCACCGATTCAATATCGATTGATCAAAAAAGAAAAACACACAGGTGCCCGTTTGGGAGAGATTATCACACCTCACGGGACCTTCCCAACGCCTATGTTTATGCCGGTTGGCACTCAGGCGACAGTCAAGACCCAGTCCCCTGAAGAGCTCAAGCAAATGGGGTCGGGTATTATCTTGGCCAATACTTACCATCTCTGGCTACGGCCGGGAGATGAGCTGATTGCCCGTGCAGGTGGTCTACACAAGTTCATGAACTGGGACCAACCTATTCTGACCGATAGTGGTGGTTTCCAGGTCTATTCTCTAGCTGATAGTCGCAACATCACAGAAGAAGGGGTGACCTTCAAGAACCACCTCAACGGTTCCAAGATGTTCCTCTCACCAGAAAAGGCCATCTCCATCCAGAACAATCTGGGGAGTGATATCATGATGTCCTTTGATGAGTGCCCGCAGTTCTACCAGCCTTATGATTATGTCAAGAAGTCCATTGAGCGGACCAGCCGTTGGGCAGAGCGTGGACTAGAGGCCCATAGTCGTCCGCATGACCAAGGCCTCTTTGGTATTGTTCAGGGTGCTGGCTTTGAAGATTTGCGCCGCCAGTCTGCTCAAGACTTGATCAGCATGGATTTCCCAGGCTACTCTATCGGAGGACTGGCTGTTGGTGAGTCTCACGAAGAGATGAATGCGGTGCTGGACTTCACAACACCAATGCTACCTGAAAATAAGCCTCGCTATCTCATGGGAGTGGGAGCTCCAGATAGCTTGATCGATGGTGTTATCCGTGGTGTGGATATGTTTGACTGTGTTCTACCAACTCGCATTGCCCGAAATGGTACCTGTATGACTAGCGAAGGACGATTAGTCGTTAAAAATGCTCAGTTTGAAGAAGATTTCACGCCATTGGATCATAACTGTGATTGCTACACTTGTACCAATTACACGCGGGCCTATATCCGACATTTGCTCAAGGCTGACGAGACCTTTGGACTTCGCTTGACAAGTTACCACAATCTTTACTTCTTAGTAAATCTTATGAAGAAAGTTCGCCAAGCTATTATGGATGATAACTTGTTAGAATTCCGTGAAGATTTTATGGAGCGCTACGGCTATAATCGATCCAATCGGAATTTCTAAAAAACTTTAAGTTTTCTTTAAGTAAGGGAGTTTATGATATACCTATCCTAAAATTTTTCATAATCTCCTAAAAAGTCGCCAAGATTCTTGGTGGCTTTTTTTGGCTCTAAACATTATAATAGAGCAGAAGAGAATTTGAAAGATAACAGAAAATCTATGAACTATAGTCAAGAAGAAAAAGAATATTTTATGCAGGAGGCTTTGAAAGAGGCCAAAATTGCTTTAGAAAATGACGAGATTCCTATCGGTTGTGTCGTCGTAAAAGACGGTCAGATTATTGGTCGTGGGCATAATGCACGTGAGGAGTTGCAGCGGGCGGTTATGCATGCGGAAATTATGGCAATAGAAGAGGCGAATCAGCATGAGAATGGTTGGCGCTTGCTGGATACAACACTTTTTGTGACCATTGAACCCTGTGTCATGTGTAGCGGAGCAATCGGTTTAGCGCGCATTCCCCATGTTGTCTACGGAGCAGCAAATAAAAAGTTTGGAGCAGCTGGCAGCCTTTATGATATTTTGACAGATGAGCGTCTTAACCACCGAGTAGAGGTGGAGACAGGTGTTCTCCAAGAAGAGTGCGCTCAAATCATGCAAGATTTTTTCAGAAATCGTCGCCAAAAGTAAAAAAATATGATATACTATTCATGGAGCAACAGTTTTGCGTGAAGCGGGTCAGGGGAGGAATCCAGCAGCCCTAAGCGATGTAAACTGTGTGCTCTTTTCTATTGCTCTTAATGAGTCAAGCCTGCAAGGCGCAGATGAATCTTAGAGCAATGGATGCAGTTTTTCCCGTAAGGGAAAAATCTGTAAACCGTATAAAAATCCTTAACGAATCAACTCCGAAGGAGGAAGATGAGTTTAGAGACATTGACGCAGTTTGAGCGAAGCGAGAACTACGTTCCGAAATGCGGTGAATCAAGTCCAAAGGACGCAGATGAACTTAGGTAGATTGATGAAGTTCGAGCCAAGCGAGAACTAGGTTCCGATGTTGAATGAGTCAAGCCTGCAAGGCGCAGATGAATCTTAGAGCAATGGATGGGAGTGGAACAGAACTTATGTTCGTAGTTCCACCCCCGCAAGGCTGATTAGGCTTTCTTCTAAACTTATAAAGTGAAAGAAGAGCCAATCAGCTACTGCGTTAAATTGCTGGACTAATATTTAGTTAAGATGGAAGTAAGTCAATACTTGTAAACCCTATAAAGATTCTTAGTGAATCAAGTACAAAGGACGCAGATGAACTTAGGTAGATTGATGCAGTTTGAGCTAAGCGAGAACTAGGTTCTGATTAGAAAGCCTTATTTGTGAATTTTTCAGATAAGAAAATATACAAGAAATGTTCTGGTCTAGGAGAGGATCCTAGGCTTTTTTCTAGGAAGAGGAATTCTAAGCGGAGCAGGAGAAATTCAGGCATTTACGCAAACGATTGCCTTGAAGTGCCTATTAGGTTTTGCTAATTTGTAAAAAAATAAATTGGAAGCGTTTTAAAATAAGGTTTTGCTTGCTAAAAAAGTCGTAAAGCGTTATCATATTAAAGAAAAGAAATTGGAGGAATATCATGTCACATATTAAATTTGATTATTCAAAAGTTTTGGACAAATTTGTTGCCCCACATGAAGTGGAATACATGCAATCACAAGTAACAGCAGCAGATGAATTAATCCGTAAAGGAACTGGTGCTGGAAGCGACTTTTTAGGTTGGTTGGACCTTCCTGAAAATTACGACCGCGAAGAATTCGACCGCATCTTAAAAGCTGCTGAGCAAATCAAATCAGACAGCGATGTCTTGGTTGTGATCGGTATCGGTGGATCTTACCTTGGTGCCAAAGCTGCCATCGACTTCTTAAACCACCATTTTGCAAACTTGCAAACAAATGAAGAACGCAAAGCCCCACAAATCCTTTACGCTGGGAACTCAATTTCATCTACTTACCTTGCTGACTTGGTAGAGTACGTAGCTGACAAAGACTTCTCAGTAAACGTGATTTCTAAATCAGGTACAACAACAGAACCAGCTATCGCTTTCCGTGTCTTTAAAGAACTCTTGGTTAAGAAATACGGTCAAGAAGAAGCTAACAAACGTATCTACGCTACAACTGACCGCCAAAAAGGTGCTGTTAAGGTTGAAGCAGATGCCAACGGTTGGGAAACATTTGTGGTTCCAGATGACATCGGTGGACGCTTCTCAGTATTGACAGCAGTTGGATTGCTTCCAATCGCTGCATCAGGTGCAGACATCAAAGCCCTTATGGAAGGTGCGAATGCAGCTCGTAAAGACTACACTTCAGACAAACTTTCAGAAAATGAAGCTTACCAATACGCAGCCGTTCGTAACATCCTTTACCGTAAAGGCTACGCTACTGAAATCTTGGTAAACTACGAGCCATCACTTCAATACTTCTCAGAATGGTGGAAACAATTGGCTGGTGAGTCAGAAGGAAAAGACCAAAAAGGGATTTACCCAACTTCAGCAAACTTCTCAACTGACTTGCACTCATTGGGCCAATTTATCCAAGAAGGAACTCGTATCATGTTTGAAACAGTTGTCCGTGTTGACAAACCACGTAAGAACGTGATCATTCCTACTTTGGAAGAAGACCTTGACGGACTTGGTTACCTTCAAGGAAAAGACGTTGACTTTGTAAACAAAAAAGCGACTGACGGTGTTCTTCTTGCCCACACTGACGGTGATGTGCCAAACATGTACGTGACACTTCCAGAGCAAGACGCTTTCACTCTTGGTTACACTATCTACTTCTTCGAATTGGCAATTGCCCTTTCAGGTTACTTGAATGCCATCAACCCATTTGACCAACCAGGTGTTGAAGCCTACAAACGTAACATGTTTGCCCTTCTTGGTAAACCAGGATTTGAAGAATTGAGCAAAGAATTGAATGCTCGCCTTTAATAGACAAACGAAAGGACCTCGAAAGAGGTCTTTTTTGTATAGGACCCTTTATCTTTTGGGGCGTTGGCCAATCTTTTGATTTTATGATATATTAGAACTATTATATTTAAATTTTGCGCGTCAGACTTTATTCACGAAAGTGAGGAGAGTGGTGGGTGAAAGTTGCTAGTAAAGGAGATGTTATGACAACAGAAGATAAAAAGCCTCTTAAATCGCAAGAAGGACAAACCAATCAAGAGCCTGATCAGAAAGAAAACGATTTAGTTTCTCAAGAGGAGAATCATCAAGAACTTCAATCGGAAGCTAAACGCGGTTGGATTAAGTTAATCACTTTCTCAGTCCTTGCTGCTTTTGTTGCTGGTCTGATTGGTGGAGGTGTTGGCTATCTTTGGGGACAATCATTCAAGTCCGAAGCTGATACTCGACGATATAAACGTATAGAACGAGCCAAGGCTGAAGCTAAAGATACAGAAACTGGCTTTATCACAGAGAAAGACAGGGTTGTCTTTACTTTTTCTCTAAAAGATCTTGGCTTGTTGAAGTATAACAATAAAGATGGTCATGGATTAACTGCAGATCAAATTGTTAATACCTATGGATTAGCTTCTGGTGTAGATTATGAAAAGAAGGGGATTAAACTTTCTTGGGATAGATCGAAGTCTTCAAAAAGTCAAAGCGTCACTATGTATTTTGAAAAATCAGGTGACAATTATTATTTAAAGCATGTACAAGCTTATGCGCTAGGCGAATTCTATGATAAGCAGAAACTAGAAGATGAAGACGAAGATGAAAAGGATACTGACAATTCAAAAGATTATAAATTGACAAATGAAGAGTTTAAAAGTCTGAAAAAAGGAGATTCAAAAACAGGCAAGGGAGGGACTCCTTTATCAGAATTATTGAAAAAACATGGACAATCTATCCAAATTGAAACGGAAAACGATATTACTGCTAATGGAGAAAAGTATATCTCTAATCGAGTGATTGCAAAGGTATTCTATGAAGTTGATGATGACTATAAGACATTACGATTCCTAGCACAACCGAATGGGGAATTCTTATACATTGGCACAGAACGAGATTAAGATAGAGGAGATAGATGAAAGATGAATATAAATCAATCACAGATACCATTTGACGTGCCTGAAAATCGTGATCAAGAGAAAGCCGGAAAAAGGCGAATGCTTATTTGTATCACAGGTTTTGCGGTTTTGGGGCTGATAGTTGGTCTAATTTTTGGTTATTCTACAGGGGATATGAATCTGACCAAACGCCTCTATCCAATCATCAATTTAAAAGCTGATACGGGTAAATCGAAAAGAGATGTGGCAGCTGAATACATCAACCCCAAAGAGTCAGACTTTAGTTGGGATATCAATAATCTCACTGCTCTTAAGTTTGGTTATTACGATAAGCCAGATTTAGGAACTCCCATAGAAGATATTCTTGATGAGTATGGTAAGGCTATAAAAGGTTCGTTTCGAGGAGATAGAATTGATTTAGAGTGGGGCGAGTTAGATGATTATGACCAGGATGAAGATAGTTTCTACTATCGCTCAATTCGTGAAATGGAGCTTGCCTTTAAGAAGGAAGGCGATCGCTACTACTTACAAAATATTTCTTATTCAGGTGATTACAGAAAGGCTAAAGTCGCTTATATGCCCTCTGATTATTATGATAAGCTGAAAGTGGGAGATCCAAAAACAGGTAAAGGTGGGGTCTCCTATAAGGAAGTCATTGGGGATAATGCAGTCTTATATCTGACGATGTCTGCAGGGGAAGATATTGAAACAGATGAAGTAATTACCAAAATGAGGATTCAATTCAACTCATCGGGTTCGGATGAGTACAAGTTGACCTTTGTTAAACAGGCAGATGGAGATTTCCTTTTAGCTAAAAAGGGAGCCGATTGAGAAGCGACTTAGTCTCGTTTACTTTGGAGGTTCCTGATAAGTATGAAGAGCGAGTAGCTTAAAGTTTGAATAAAATTTTTTGAAAGATCTGGAATGGAAATTCCAGGTCTTTATCTGTTTAGTTGAAATTGATTCACTAATCTGCTCAGTAAATCTAAGAAGTGGAAGTTTTCCTTTCCTTGATTATATGTTACAATCAGGGGAGATGTAGCACTATTGGGATAGATTTTATATATTGATAACGAAGCGGGAGTTTACTTGAAGCATCTGAAAAGGCCTAGAATGTATATGAGATAGGTAAATGGATAGCAGGACATTGATTTGTCTTAGGGAGAAAAAAAGGTAAGAGAATGGAAAAAAGAGACTTAGAGAAATTACGAAGAGAACATAAGGATCGATTTGGCAAGGCGAAAGAATCTTCAAGAAGAAATTCTAATGAAGTGTCTAGTCCTACGCCTCTAGCAAAGCGTAATGAGGAAGCCAAACCAACAAATGAAGCCATTTCGGAGAAGCCAGCTACACCAATATCGGAATTGAATACCAAGGACGTACAAAAACCGAAACTGAAACAAAATTTAGCTTCTAGGAATTTAGATCATCAATCAAAGGCTAAAGAAGCAAGAACACAAAGGATTAAACCGACTTCTCGTTTCTCTTCAAAGTTAATTGCTGTAGCAGTATTAACGCTTGTTATAGGACTCTTTATCTTAATTGGGAAGGGACTCAATTCTCATAAAGATGATCAGGCAATGGGAGCAGAGTCAAAGTATAGTTCTCCAAATGCTAAGGCTTTGGATTGGGAGAGGATTGACTTTGTAAAGTATAAGATTGAAAATGATGGGACTAGAAACCTTCACGTCTCTGATTTTGTTCGTCAATATGGTTTAGCCCAAACTAGCAACGAAATGAAAGTGGGCAAAAAGGACAAATTGCTATCACTGACTTATAATTTAAAAGGCGGAGGCGTGGCTGTTATTCAATTCTGGAACAGAGGTTCTGGTCCACATCTTGTCAGTGTTTCTTATGATACTACTCAAAAAGAATATCTGACGGATGAGAGACTTGCCTTTCTTAGAGGGATTGGCCCAGATGAAGAAAAAGGCATCACGGATATAGAGATAGTTGATCAAGTGGGAGTTCCCAAAAGGTATTATAAATCGAACATTGAAGGCTACTCTATTTTGAACATGGCCTACCAAACAAAGGATAAAACCTTCGTCCTTTTGGAATTTGCAAGGGACAAGGATGGAAAGTTTCATTTAAAAAAGGTCCAAGAATCCAAAAACGATTTCGATGTCTAGTAAAGTTCAAACTGACTGCCCGAATTGTGTTATAATAGAAAACATTAGATAGCTAGGAGAGATTTGCCTCTTTCCTAGATCAAAAAATAGAAAGAACAAAGAGGTGAAGCTATGTCTGCTACCAAAATGAATGCTCAAGAAATCATCAAATTTATCGCTGACGCCAAGAAAAAAACTCCTGTCAAGGTGACCTTTAATGGAGAATTGCACGGTACCATTCCTTGGTCTGTTGTGAAGTTAGGCAATGTTCTTTTTGGGGACTGGGAAGAAATCAAGCCCCTCCTAGTGAACTTAGAAGAGAACAAGACCTATGTCGTAGAGCAGGATGCCCGCAACTCAGCGGTTCCGCTTCTGGATAAGCGCGACATCAATGCCCGCATTGAGCCGGGCGCTATTATCCGTGACCAAGTAGAAATTGGGGATAATGCTGTTATCATGATGGGAGCAGTCATTAATATTGGTGCAGAGATTGGCGCTGGTACTATGATTGATATGGGTGCCATTCTGGGAGGCCGAGCTATTGTCGGCAAAAATAGCCATGTTGGTGCCGGTGCAGTTTTAGCAGGCGTGATTGAGCCAGCTAGCGCTGAGCCAGTTCGGGTTGGAGATAATGTGCTAATTGGTGCCAATGCGGTTGTGATTGAAGGTGTACAAATTGGCAATGGTTCCGTTGTTGCGGCTGGTGCGATTGTGACTCAGGATGTTCCGGAAAACGTAGTGGTTGCTGGTGTTCCAGCTCGAGTTATCAAGAACATTGATGAGAAGACCCAGCAGAAGACAGCTCTAGAAGATGCTCTTCGCACACTTTAATATTGCATAAATAACAGTGCCGCGCCCGAAGTTGATTGGGTGCGGTCAGATTTTATCTGGTTTGACAAGACAATAAAGGAAAGAAATGATGCTTGATTATCTAAAAATTCGCCGAGATTTACACCAAATACCAGAAATCGGTCTGGAAGAATACAAGACACATGACTACCTCATGCGGGTCATTGAGGGAATAACGGCTGATCTAGACTTTGTGGAAATTCGGACTTGGCGGACGGGTATTTTGGTCTTTATCAAGGGAAGTTCACCAGATAAGACGATTGGCTGGCGAACAGATATCGATGGTCTTCCGATTGTGGAGGAGACAGGTCTGGACTTTGCCAGTACCCATGAAGGTCGTATGCATGCCTGCGGACACGATATGCATATGACGGTCGCTCTAGGCCTGCTGGAACAAGCTGTGAGCGCTCAGCCTACCCATAATCTACTCTTTCTCTTTCAGCCTGCAGAGGAAAATGAAGCTGGTGGAATGCTCATGTACGAAGACGGTGCTTTTGGTGACTGGCTGCCAGATGAGTTTTACGGTCTCCATGTGCGACCGGATCTCAAGGTTGGCGATATTGCGACCAACAGAGGAACGCTTTTTGCTGGTACCTGTGAAGTCAAGCTGACCTTTAAGGGAAAGGGGGGGCATGCGGCTTTTCCTCATGAGGCCAACGATGCTTTGGTGGCGGCTAGCTACTTTATCACTCAGGTGCAGACCATTGTCAGCCGCAATGTCGATCCTATCGAGGGAGCGGTTGTGACCTTTGGTTCGCTCCATGCTGGCACGACCAACAATGTCATTGCAGAAACGGCCTTTTTGCATGGTACCATTCGGACTCTGACTCAGGAGATGAACCTCTTGACCCAGAAACGCTTACGAGAAATAGCAGAGGGCATAGCCCAAGGTTTCGGTCTGGAATTGGACTTGGAGCTCAAGCAAGGTGGTTATCTGCCTGTAGAAAATCATCCTGATCTGGCAGGTGAACTGATGGACTTTTTCCAGAAGGAAGAAGGAGTGGAGCTGATTGATATTGCGCCGGCGATGACAGGTGAGGATTTCGGCTATCTGCTCAGCAAGGTCAAGGGCGTCATGTTCTGGTTGGGAGTGGATAGTCCCTATGCCCTCCATCATCCTAAGATGACACCGGATGAGGCAGCACTGCCCTTTGCTATTGAAAAGATTGGGAAATTCCTAGATTATAAAATCAACGAAAGATAAGGAAAGGGTGGACGAGCTGCATGAAAAAAGAGCTGAGACAAACTGTACTGAACCAGATGAAGAGTCTTTCAGAAAAAGAAAAAGAGCAGGCAGATGGCTGGCTGACCCAGTACATGCTCCAGTCAAGAGCTTATCAAGAAGCTAAAGTCATCGCAACTTATCTTTCTATGCCACATGAGGTCTCTACCGCAGCCTTTATCAAGCAGGCTCAGTTGGACGGCAAGCGGGTTTTAGTGCCCAAAACCTATGGCCAGGGGCGGATGATATTTGTGGATTATGATGAAAGTCGCCTACAAAAAAGTTCCTTTGGTCTTATGGAGCCGATAAGTGAAGAGGCTGTGGATAAGACAGAAATTGATCTGATTCATGTGCCAGGTGTGGTCTTCAATTCTCAAGGATTTCGGATCGGTTACGGCGGTGGCTACTATGACCGTTATCTGGCTGATTTTTCTGGGGCTAGTGTCAGTACGCTTTATCAAATTCAGCTAGCGAATTTTAAACCGGATCTGCATGATGTCTCGGTAAAGGAGTTAATTATATATGAAACAAATCTACGATAGAAACTATCCAATGACAAGTATTTTATTGATCATAACGAGCCTTGTCTTTGCTTTAATGTTTCTTTTCTACGGTTTCCAATATAGTAGTACGGAAGCCTTGTATCGCTTTGGGGCAGTACATGGCTATACAATCCAAGAGATACCTATAGAGTTTTGGCGAGTTTTTGCTGCTATTTTTGTCCATATTGGTTTAGAGCATTTTGTGGTCAATATGCTCACTCTGTATTTCCTTGGCCGTCAGATAGAAGATATTTTCGGACCATGGAAATTCTTATTGCTCTATCTCATGTCTGGGGTGATGGGGAATCTATTCGTCGTATATTTTTCACCAAACAGTTTGGCTGCAGGAGCCTCCACATCGCTTTTCGGTCTCTTTGCGTCAGTCGTCGTTCTGCGCTATGCCACACGAAACCACTATCTTCAACAGTTGGGGCAATCCTATATGAGCCTACTGGCTGTCAATCTAATCATGAGTTTCTTACCAGGAATCAGTCTTTCTGGTCACTTAGGTGGTCTTGTTGGTGGAGCTTTAGGTGCGGTGATTCTACCAGTTTCAGGCGAACGCAATGCTTTTAGTAAGGCACAAAGAATTTTAGCCCTAGTAGCTTATCTGGGATTAGCGGCTATTTTGATATTCATGACTTTTCAAAGACCAATTTTTTAAGAAAATTAAGCTAAGTACCGCTTTAAATAGCGGTGTTTTTTTATAATTATAACTTTTGATGAAATAAGGAATTTCAATAATTTGATGTATCAATATTTTATAAAATGGACTCTTAATTAGTTTTAGCAGAAATAAATTAGTAAACTTCTAAAATGTTTATATTTCTAGGTGTATGTTTTCCCTATTTTACATCTGTAAAACGTATAAATAAACAATTTTGAAAGCGCTTGCAAATACGGGATCAAAGGAGTATACTATGGTTGTAAATATAGGGAGTCTAGGACTTTCAAAAAAAATAAAAAGGAGTTAGCGATGAAGAAGTTAACATTCAAAGTTGTCATTGCTGTGATGGCGATCCTCATGTTGCCTATCCAAGCGGTTCAAGCTTGTTGTGGTTTTATTTTTGGTCGCCAGTTGACAGCTGACGGTTCAACCATGTTTGGCCGTACGGAAGACTATCCTTACTATCCCAATGGTGGGAAACACAATAAAAACTATGTTGTTGTGGAAGGAAAGAACTATAAGGAAGGAGACCAGATTGTAGATGAATCTAATGGTTTCACATATCCACATGCAGCCAACGAAATGAAGTATACTGCAACTTATGATTCTGCTCGTGGCGATGGTAGTAATGGTGCTTTCGGGGAACATGGCTTTAATGAAGCAGGTGTTTCAATGACATCTACAGTTACAGCAATTCCAAATAAAAAAGTACTTGCAAAAGATCCTCTGAAGTCAGATGGTCTTCCAGAAGCTGCGATGTTGGATGTTATTTTGCCTCGTGCAAAATCAGCTCGTGAAGCAATTGAGCTACTTGCAAAAGTCATCGAAGAAAAGGGATCTACTGAAGGAAATACTGTTGTTGTTGCAGACCAAAAAGAAACTTGGTACATGGAAATCTTATCTGGCCACCAATATGTAGCGGTGAAGGTGCCAGAAGATAAATACGCAGTTTTTGCTAACACCTATTACCTTGGCCATGTCGATTTGAATGACAAAGAAAATGTTATTGCTTCTAAAGATGTAGAAAAAGTAGCCAAAGAAGCAGGAAACTACAAGACAGATAAAGATGGTAATTTCCACATTGCTAAATCATATGGACCTGAAAAATACGCAGAAGGGGATCGTTCTCGTACATATGCAGGGATTACACTTCTTGATCCTAAATCTAAAATTACTTATGAAGATGATGAGTATGAACTCTTCCGCTCTCCAACTGATCCAAACAAGAAATTTACTCTTGAAGATGCCTTTGCTTTGCAACGGAACCGCTTTGAACACTTGAATGGTCGTTTTATACCTGATGATCAAATTGGGGTCAAGAAACAAGGCGACAATGGGGCAAATGATGCTGTTCGGAAAGATCAATACAAATATGCTCTTGGTAATGAAAATGTTATCGATGCCCATGTTTATCAAATTGATCCGAAGTTGCCAAAATCTTTTGGTGGTAAAGTATGGCTCGGTTTAGGACCATCACGTAACACACCATATGTACCTTTCTATGGTAACGTTCAAGATACTTATCAAGCCTTTAAACCTCAAACTGCTACTTATGATCCAAACTCATGGTACTGGACAGTATGGCACATTGACCAAATGGCAATTAAGAACCAAGATATTTTCGGTAAGACTGTTCAAGATCATTGGAAGATGCTTGAAAAACAATTCATCATTGATCAAGAGAAGAAGGATATTGAGTATTATTCACTGAAAGATCAACCAGAAGCTGCTAAAGCTGCTGAACATAAAGTGACAAAAGATGCACTTGATTTATCAGATCGTCTTTTCCAACACTTCAAGGACTATGAAAAGTTGATGGAAAAACAATTAGAAGCTGCTGGACGTAAGTCTGATCCTTATCGGGCTTCACAACCAGATGATAAACAAGACCCATCAACACCTGAAAAACCAGATACTCCAAAAACTCCGGAAAAACCAAAAGCAACTGAAGAAGTAAATAAAAACGTACTTCCTGCTGAATACTATGTTGCAGCACCTCCGACTCATGATATTCCTGCTAATGCAGAAGGTAATCCAAACAATCGTTTTGGCTATGCAGCTACAGCAAATGTGCAAGTATTCGGACAAACATCTACTCGCACTGAAGCTCCTCAGGTACAAAGCCAAGCTTCTCAAGAGCCAAGTCAAGCTTCACAAACAACAGTTGCCAATGCAGAAGGCAATCCAAACAACCGCTTTGGTTTTGCAGGAAATTATGAAGGCGGAAAAGATTTCAAGAATATTGGAACATTCTCTAACTGAAACTAATTTTTCTGTTGAGAAAGCTAGTCATTGGATATAAGAAAACACCTAGTTAAATCTAGGTGTTTTTGTATTTTTGGTAATAGAAAAGGCATGAGACCAATCGGTCTTAATTCATTCTTAGTTTTGCTTTTTAGTTTTCTCTTCTAGCTTTTTACCAAGTTCAATAATATATTGTTCCAAATCATCTTTGACCTGCGGATGTTTGAGAGCGTAATCGATAGATGTTTTCATGAAACCAAACTTGTCACCAACATCGTAGCGGTCACCCTTGAATTCACGGGCAAATACGCGCTGGGTCTTGTTAAGAGTATCAATGGCATCTGTCAGTTGGATTTCATTTCCAGCACCAGGAGCTTGATTTTCCAAGATTTCAAAGATTTCTGGAGTAAGCAAATAGCGACCAATAATTGCTAAATTACTTGGAGCTTCCTCCGGACTTGGTTTTTCAACAAATTTTTCAACACTATAAAGGCCATTGACGCCTTCGCCTTGCGGAGCGATGACACCATATGAAGAAACTTCTTCATGAGGGACCTCCATAACCGCAATAGTAGAAGCGTGGGTTGCTTCATAGTCGTTCATCAGCTGTTTAGTAAGTGGCATAGCTTTATCATTAGTGATATCCATAAGGTCATCACCTAACATGACAACAAAAGGTTCGTTGCCGACAAAAGCCTTAGCTTGAAGCACAGCATCTCCCAGCCCACGCGGATGACTTTGTCGAATGAAGTGTAGGCCAATACCAGTGGTTTCATCAACTAATTTCAAAAGGTCGTCTTTGCCTTTTTCTTTGAGATTGTATTCAAGTTCAAAGTTGGAATCGAAATGGTCCTCAATCGAACGTTTTGACTTACCAGTTACGACTAAAATATCTTCAATTCCAGACTTGAGAGCTTCTTCGACAATAAATTGAATGGTAGGCTTGTCCACGATAGGTAACATTTCTTTAGCAAGCGCCTTAGTAGCAGGTAGGAAACGAGTTCCAAGGCCAGCTGCTGGAATGACAGCTTTCTTAACTTTTGACATTAGTAAATCCCTTCTAGATGCAGATTTGGTTATGACCATTCGTTCTCGGCCTTGAATTCATTGTTCATGATTTCGAAGATAGCCTCTTTTATGTCATGGTCTTGATAAATGACTTTATAAATGGCTTGGGTAATAGGCATATAGACATCCAATTCCTGAGCAAGTTCATAAGCAGCCTTGGTGGTGGAAATTCCTTCAATCACCATGCCCATGTTAGCTTCAATATCCGCTAATTTTTCTCCACGTCCAAGAGCATCCCCAGCCCGCCAGTTGCGAGAGTGGATAGAAGTCCCAGTAACAATAAGGTCACCGACTCCAGATAAACCGCTATAGGTCAAAGGACTAGCGCCAAGTTTTACTCCTAAGCGAGTGATTTCAGCCAGTCCACGCGTGATAATGGCAGCCTTGGCATTGTCGCCATAGCCTAGGCCGTGTAGAGCCCCAGCTCCGACAGCGATAATATTTTTAAGGGCACCTGCTGTCTCGACTCCAACCACATCTGTATTGGTATAGAGGCGGAAATAGTGGTTGCTGAAAAGCTTCTGTACATATTTGGCAGCTTCTAGGTCCTTAGAAGCCGCTGTAATGAGAGTGATATCGCGAACAATGGTTTCCTCAGCATGGCTAGGACCTGAAACAACGACAATTTCACTACGCAATTCACTCGGGATTTCCTCTTCTAAGATTGTAGAAATGCGTTCATGGCTGTCGGGTTCCAAACCTTTGGAAGCATGCATAACCTTAACCTTGTGGTCTAGGATTTGAGCGACTTGTTTTGCGACCAGTCTTGTGACCTTGGTTGGCACCACAAATAGAACCGCATCAGCACCATCCAAGGCTTCTGCTAGACTATGGTAGGCTTTGATTTTTTCATCGAGGACAGTATCTTTAAAATAACGTGTGTTTGTATGCGCTTGGTTGATTTCATCGATCTGTTCAGCAATGTTACCCCAAATACGTACTTCGTGACCATTATCATTTAGCACTTGTGACAAAGCTGTACCCCAAGAGCCAGGACCGATTACAGCAACTCGTTGTTTATCCATCTTTCTTATTTCCATTTCTAACTAGAGTATTCTACTCTATTCTATCATATTAAAAGAAAAAAATCGTTTTCAAGCTTAAATGTTCTCATTTTCTTATAGTCATTTTAAAGCTAAGTTTAATAAGCTTGACATTGATTTTTTCTGTGATATAGTAAGAAAACAAAGGAAAAAGAGAAAACTAGTAGAGGGAAGATGATGTTTGTAAAAACCTTATTAAAGTACAAATGGTTTGTTGTGTGTTCGATTGTAATGACTGGCTTGATGATTGCTAGTTCGTTGTTGCAACCGTGGCTCCTTAAGCAGGTCCTGGATGCTTTGCAGATGAGTGATAGTAAAGCTATTTATCAAGCCGGGGCTTGGCTGATTGGTATGGGGATTGTTGGCTTGCTTGCTGGTGGTATTAATGTAACGACAGCAGCTTATATCGCCCAAGCGGTGTCATCTGATTTGCGGGAGAAGACTTTTCGAAAGATCCAGACTTTCTCTTATGCCAATATTGAGCAGTTCAATGCCGGAAATCTGGTTGTTCGGATGACCAATGATATTAATCAAATTCAAAATCTGGTTATGATGATGTTTCAAATCTTGCTTCGCCTGCCAATCCTATTCATTGGTTCGGTTGTCTTGGCCATCGTGACTGTTCCAGAACTCTGGTGGATTATTGCCCTTCTAATTTTACTTGTAGCTGGACTGACAGCTATGATGATGGGGCTTATGGGGCCGCGCTTTCAAAAATTTCAAATCTTATTAGAGCGCATGAACGCCATTGCCAAAGAAAATCTTCGAGGAGTTCGGGTGGTGAAGTCCTTTGTGCAAGAAAGGGCACAATTTGATAAGTTCAGTCAGGTTTCTGATGAGCTCTTGGATCAAAATCTATTTATCGGTTACGCTTTTTCAATTGTTGAACCAATGATGATGTTTGTCGGTTACGGGGCTATTTATCTGGCAATTTGGACCTTATCAGGCATGGTTGCTACAGACGCGGGAGTGGTCAGTTCGATTGCTTCTTTCATTGGCTACTTGAATCAAATTATCTTTACCATTATCATGGTTGGCTTTTTAGGAAATGGTGTGACGCGGGCTATTATATCAATGAGACGTCTCAATGAGGTTTTAGATACAGAGCCTGCCATGACCTTCCCAGATATAGCAGATGAAGACTTAGAAGGCAGTATTCGTTTTGATCATGTGACCTTTACCTATCCAACAGATGAAAGCCCAATTCTAAAAGATATTAGTTTTGAAGTTGCTCCGGGGCAGATGGTTGGCGTTGTCGGTGCAACGGGTGCTGGTAAGTCTACCTTGGCTCAGTTGATTCCCCGTCTTTTTGACCCTCAGGAAGGTTCTATTTCAATTGGCGGTAAGGATCTACGAGAAGTCAGTCAGGGAAGTCTTCGTAAAAATGTTTCCATTGTCTTGCAACGGGCTATTCTTTTTAGCGGGACCATTGCGGACAATCTTCGCCAAGGCAAACTCGATGCTTCCCTACCCGAGATGGAATGGGCAGCAGGAATTGCCCAAGCCAGTGAGTTTATCGGCCGTATGGCGGATAGCTTTGATAGTCAGGTAGAAGAACGTGGGAATAACTTCTCAGGTGGCCAGAAGCAAAGGATGTCCATTGCGCGTGGAGTCGTCAACCATCCCAAGATCCTAATTTTAGATGATTCGACCTCAGCTTTAGATGCCAAATCAGAAAAATTGGTTCAAGAAGCCTTAAACAAAGATTTGAAGGGCACAACCACCATTGTCATTGCCCAAAAGATTAGCTCGGTTGTCCATGCAGATAAGATTTTGGTCTTAGACCAAGGCCGTTTAATCGGACAAGGAACGCATAAAGAGCTAGTCGCAACAAATGAAGTCTATCGTGAGATATACGAGACACAGAAAGGAAAGGAGGATTAAGATGCGGACCGTAAAATTTTTCTGGCAATATTTTAAAGACTATACATTATCTTTTATCATTGTGATCGTGATGATGATAGCTTCCACTATTTTACAAGTGCTCTTTCCGATTTATGTTGGTCAGGCTGTTCAACATCTAGTTGAATTAGGCAATGCCTTGGCCAATGGCGGAGAAAAAAATCAGCTTTTAGTTGCTTTTGCATCCCTTATGACCAAGCTGTTTCTAACCTTTCTCTGTCTGTCAATTTCTAGCTTGATTTATATGGTTTTGATGAGCCGAGTGATTTCGCATTCGACCAATGAGATGCGCAAGGGTCTCTTTGGAAAACTAGCTAAATTAACCGTATCCTTTTTTGATCGTCATCAGGACGGGGATATCTTGTCACGCTTTACCAGTGACTTGGACAATATTCTTCAGGCCTTGAACGAAAGTATGATTCAAGTTTTAAGCAATATTCTTCTCTACCTTGTCCTTGTGATCATCATGTTCCGGCAGAATGCTCGCTTGGCTTGGATTACTGTTGCCAGCACTCCCCTAGCTATTGTGGTTTTAGTCGTGATTGTTAGACTAGCTAGAAAATATACCAACCTCCAGCAAAAAGAAGTTGGTCAACTTAATGCTTATATGGATGAGACCATTTCCGGTCAGAAGGCTGTTATTGTTCAGGGCATGCAAGAAGAAGTCATCAAAGGCTTCCTTGAGCAAAATGATCGAGTCCGTTCAGCTACTTTTAAGGGCAGAGCTTTCTCAGGACTTCTCTTCCCCATCATGAACGGAATGAGTCTGATCAATACAGCCATTGTGATTTTTGTTGGTTCAGCTGTCTTACTGAGCGATCCTAATGTCGAAACGGCTGTTGCAGTTGGTTTGATTACGACTTATGCCCAGTTTTCTCAGCAATATTATCAGCCTATTATTCAGATTGCAGCTAGCTGGGGCAGCCTACAATTAGCCTTTACAGGGGCTGACCGGATTCAGGAGATGTTTGATGCGTCCGAGGAAGTTCGGCCAGAGAATGCACCTGCTTTCACAGAGCTCACCGACTCAGTAGAGATCAAGCATGTGGACTTCTCATATGTAGAAGGCAAGCCCATCCTCAAAGATGTGTCTATCTCTGCTCCTAAGGGTAAGATGACGGCTGTTGTTGGACCGACTGGATCAGGTAAGACGACTATTATGAACCTGCTCAACCGTTTTTACGATGTGGATAGTGGTAGCATTGAGTTTGACGGTCGTGACATTCGAGATTATGAGCTGGACAGCTTACGGAGCCATGTGGGGATTGTCTTGCAGGATTCAGTGCTCTTTAGTGGCACGATTCGGGACAATATCCGCTTTGGTGTGCCGGATGCTAGTCAGGAGATGGTCGAAACGGCTGCGCGTGCGACTCATATCCATGATTATATAGAAAGTCTGCCAGACAAATACGATACCATCGTGGATGATGACCAGAATATCTTTTCAACTGGGCAGAAACAGTTGATTTCTATTGCTAGAACTTTGCTGACTGACCCGCAAGTCTTGATCTTGGATGAAGCCACGTCTAATGTCGATACGGTGACAGAAAGCAAGATTCAGCAGGCTATGGAAGCCATCGTGGCTGGCCGGACTAGCTTTGTTATTGCTCACCGTCTCAAGACAATCCTCAATGCAGACCAGATTATTGTCTTAAAAGATGGAGAAGTGATTGAGCAAGGGGACCACCATCAACTTCTTCAACTCGGAGGATTCTATTCAGAACTCTATCATAATCAATTTGTCTTTGAGTAAAGAATTGATTCATATTTTACAACTCTCGTTTGAATTTCAATTTCATTCGGGAGTTTTTTCTTAAAATTCTCTAGCAAGTACTTGATAAAAAATTTTTATAAGTAGCTTTAAAAAAATTTATTGGACTTGAAATGGCAGTCGTGGTAAGATATAGTATATCTTGAGAAAGGAGTCTCCTATGTGCAGAACAATTGTTGGAATTTCGGCTAATCTTTGCCCGGTTGATGAAGACGGAAAAAATATTCACACCTCTGTTTCACGAAAGTTTGTGGACGGCGTACGAATGGCTGGTGGTCTGCCAATGGTGATTCCTCTTGGCGATAAAAGCCTGGTCGAGGATTATGTAGAAACCATAGACAAGCTGATTTTATCTGGTGGGCAGAATGTCCATCCAAAATTCTATGGAGAAGAAAAAACTATTGATAGTGACGATTATAATATCGCCCGTGATGAATTTGAATTAGCACTTTTAAAAGAAGCCTTACGCCAGAACAAGCCTGTTATGGCCATTTGTCGTGGTTTACAACTGGTAAATGTTGCTTTCGGGGGTACCTTAAATCAGCAGATTGATAATCATTGGCAAGGCCAGCCTTTTGGAACTTCGCATTCGATTCGTACGGAAAAAGGAAGTGTTGTAGAGCGTTTATTTGGTCAAGCTAGTCGGATTAACTCAGTCCACCGTCAAAGTATCAAGGACTTGGCTCCTAATTTTCGCGCGACGGCTTTTGACCCAAGAGACAATACTATCGAAGCTATCGAGTCAATTGATAACCATCGGATTATTGGTCTTCAATGGCATCCGGAGTTTTTGATCGGCGAAGAAAAGGGAAATTTAGAGCTATTTCACTATCTTTTGCAGGAATTATAAAAAATTTTAAACCTTTCAGTTTGCTTTTAGGAAAGTTTAAGGTAAGAGATTTATACTAAGAACATAAACAAAGACCTCCTAACTTTGTTTAGAAATCCTAAAACTTTTC
>NZ_KZ672782.1:0-45644 GCF_001811085.1 Streptococcus sp. HMSC062B01 | reverse complement strand
CCTAAAACTTTTCTTTTTCATAATAATCTCCCTATAAGAACCGCCCAATTGGCGGTTTTTTTGCTGGAAAGGCTGAGAAATCTGGATTTTCAGTAATTTAATGTCTTTTATGTTATAATGAGTCACAAGTAGGCCAAGCGAATCGGTCAGTAGATGGAGGAACAGAGATGTCAAGAGCGGAGCGAGTTATTTTAACAAATATGTGTATGGTTTACGATGGAGACCGCATTTTAGTGCAAAATAAAGTAAATGATGATTGGACCGGCCTTTGCTTTCCAGGTGGCCATGTTGAAAATCGTGAATCCTTTGTCAAATCAGTGATACGGGAAATCAAGGAAGAAACGGGTTTGACTATCTATGAGCCTCGCTTGTGTGGTGTCAAGCAGTTTTATACTGAAAAAGATGAGCGCTACATCGTTTTTCTTTACAAGACCAATCGTTTTGAAGGAGAGCTGGTTTCATCCGACGAAGGCGAGGTGTTCTGGATTAACCGTGAAGATTTTGACAGCTATTCGCTGGCTGTGAGCTTTAAGGAAATGTATCAAGTTTTCACATCAGATTTGACGGAGCAGTTTACCTATCTGGATAATGGAGAGATCATCAGAGATCTATACTAAGGAGAACCGCCAATTGGCGGTTTTTTTGCTTGTTTTTACCGAATTTAGTATAATAGAAGCAGAAAAAATAGAAAAGAGAAATGCATGAAAATTCGTGGATTCGAGCTGGTTTCTAGCTTTACAAATGAAGATTTGCTGCCCAAGAGAGAGACGGCTCACGCAGCTGGATATGATTTAAAAGTAGCAGAACGCACCATTATTGCACCAGGGGAGATTAAGCTGGTTCCGACTGGTGTCAAGGCCTATATGCAAGCCGGAGAGGTACTTTATCTTTACGACCGCTCGTCCAATCCTCGCAAAAAAGGCTTGGTCTTGATTAACTCCGTAGGGGTCATTGATGGCGACTACTATGGCAATCCTGGAAACGAAGGTCATATCTTTGCTCAGATGAAAAACATCACAGATCAGGAAGTCGTCCTTGAAGTTGGAGAACGTGTGGTTCAGGCTGTCTTTGTACCCTTTTTAATTGCGGATGGAGATGAAGCAGATGGCGTGCGGACTGGCGGGTTTGGATCGACAGGGAAATAGAGTGAAAAAATGGAAGACTATTTATTAGTTGTAGATATGCAGTCAGATTATGTTGCTGCAGGAAAAGCATATGATAATGAAGCACTGACTGCGGCTGTCAATGACAAAATAGCTAGTTATCCCAGCAATCGGGTTATCTATATTCTCAACCGTTTTTTCTGGGAGAGAAAAGATAGGAAGAAGAAATTTGCGATCGGCTTGAAGGTTATATCTTCTCGCATCTTTGAGAAGCGTCGGGCTTCTTGCTTTACGAATCCAGATTTAAAAGAGTTTTTAGAGGGAACTGGTGCTAAAAGCTTAGAGTTTATAGGGGTAGATGGCAATGGCTGTGTCAAGGCTTCCGTTTTGGCAGCTGTCAAGGAGAATTATCAGGTTTCTGTCGATTTGTCCGCTGTCGGAGTTGCCCACCAGAAGAAATTCTCTAAAACACTGAAGCAATGGCAAGATTGCGGAATCAAGATTAGATAGCTTTATGAGGACATTAATATGAAAATCATTTTTATCCGCCACGGAGAGCCAGATTATTCACTTTTGGAAGAGGCTGGTTACACTGGCTTTGGACTAGATTTGGCTCCCTTGTCGGCTGCTGGTCGTCGGATGGCGACAGAGGCAGCTGCTAATCCTCTGCTGGAACAGGCGGAAATTCTGATTTCATCTTCTGTGACGCGAGCTTTGGAGACGGCTTCCTATTTGATTCGAGACCGCCAACTGCCGCTTTTTGTGGAGCCTTTGCTGCATGAATGGCAGGTATATGAGAGTGGTATAGAAAAGTTTGAGCAGGCTCGGGAGTTGTTTTTTGAAAATAATGGTTGTCTCCTTGCAAGAAGTCCTGTCCAGTATGAAACGGCTGAGCAGATGAAAGCCCGCTTTTTCAGTGCCTTAAGCAAATACAGAGACTACGAGACGGTAGCTCTTGTAGCCCATCGCATGCTCATCCGCCAGTTTGTAGCTAATCAGCAGATTGATTTTTGCCAGTTTGTTGAATGTGAATTAGAAATATAAAGGAGATATCTCATCGCTAAGAAAAAAACAACCTTTGTCTGTCAAAATTGTGAATACCATTCGCCCAAGTATCTAGGTCGCTGTCCTAATTGTGGAGCTTGGTCTTCTTTCGTTGAGGAAGTAGAGGCTGCAGAAGTCAAGCATGCTCGTGTTTCCTTGACGGGTGAAAAGACCCGACCTATGAAGCTGGCTGAGGTCACTTCGATTGATGTCAACCGGACTAAGACGGGAATGGACGAGTTCAACCGTGTGCTGGGTGGTGGAGTCGTGCCTGGCAGTCTGGTTCTGATTGGTGGAGATCCTGGTATCGGGAAGTCCACCCTGCTTTTGCAGGTGTCCACTCAGCTTTCTCATCAGGGCACCGTCCTTTATGTCAGTGGGGAGGAATCAGCAGAGCAGATTAAGCTGCGGGCGGAGCGTCTCGGTGATATTGACAGTGAATTTTATCTCTACGCTGAGACCAATATGCAAAATATCCGCACAGAGATTGAAAAGATTAAGCCAGATTTTCTGATTATTGACTCCATTCAGACAGTTATGTCGCCGGAAATTTCCAGTGTCCAAGGCTCTGTCTCTCAAGTCCGAGAGGTGACAGCCGAGCTCATGCAGCTGGCCAAGACCAATAATATCGCGACCTTTATCGTTGGTCACATGACCAAGGAAGGAACCTTAGCAGGTCCTCGAACTTTGGAGCATATGGTGGATACCGTGCTTTATTTTGAGGGCGAACGTCAGCATACTTTCCGTATCTTGAGAGCAGTCAAGAACCGCTTTGGCTCGACCAATGAGATTGGCATTTTTGAGATGCAATCTGGGGGGCTAGTTGAGGTTGTCAATCCCAGTGAAGTATTTTTAGAAGAGCGCTTGGATGGTGCGACAGGCTCTTCCATCGTTGTGACCATGGAAGGAACGCGGCCGATTTTAGCAGAGGTGCAGGCTTTGGTGACACCGACCATGTTCGGCAATGCCAAGCGAACCACGACTGGACTGGACTTTAATCGAGCCAGCCTCATCATGGCTGTTCTGGAAAAGAGGGCGGGGCTCCTCCTGCAAAATCAAGATGCTTACCTCAAATCTGCTGGCGGCGTCAAGCTAGATGAACCAGCCATTGATTTGGCGGTAGCTGTAGCCATTGCTTCCAGCTACAAGGATCTGCCTACCAACCCCCAAGAGTGCTTTATCGGTGAAATTGGTCTGACTGGTGAAATCCGCCGGGTCAATCGCATCGAGCAGCGTATCAACGAAGCAGCAAAGCTGGGCTTTACCAAAGTCTACGCTCCTAAAAACTCTCTGAGTGGCCTCAAAGTTCCAGATAATATCCAAGTCATTGGTGTGACAACGATTGGGGAAGTCTTAAAGAAAGTATTTTCTTAGAACCTTGCTTTATAGGTAAATAAAACTGTCAATGTTATGGCCTTGATAGATAAATAAAATAGGTGCAAGGATTAGTTCTCTTTGCTCAAAACAAGATAAAAGGAGAAATCTGATGTCAGATAATCGCATGAATTTTACTATTGAAAATAATAGCCAATTTCCTTTTGTAGAAATTGTACTAGATAAAGGAGAAAAAGCTTATATTCAGCGCGGAAGCATGGTTTATCATTCTTCTAGTGTTAAATTAAGAACCAAACTGAATGCAAAAGGATCTGGTCTTGGTAAATTAGTTAAAGCAGTTGGACGTTCGATGGTGTCTGGTGAAAGCACCTTTATTACGGAAGCTTTATCTGATGCAGATGGTGGCCTCTTAGCTCTAGCTCCTAATGTTCCGGGTCAGGTAATGCCCTTGTATTTGGGAGAGCATCAATATCGATTGAACGATGGAGCTTTCCTTGCTTTGGATGGTTCAGCATTTTATACGATGGAACGCCAGTCTATTGGCCGTGCGCTGTTTGGCGGTCAAGGAGGTTTCTTTGTCATGACCACTCAAGGAGAAGGAACACTCTTAGTCAATGCCTTTGGAGCTATCAAGAAAATTGAACTGAAAGACCAAGAAATGACGATTGATAATGCCCATGTTGTTGCCTGGAGCAAAGACTTGCATTATGACATTCACTTGGAAAATGGTTTTTTACAATCTGTCGGTACAGGAGAAGGTGTTGTTAATACTTTCCGAGGTACAGGAGAAATCTATGTTCAAAGTCTAAATGTTGAAACTTTCGCTAAAATTTTGGGTGGATATATTCCTACAAAAGAGTAGGCTTGACTATTCCTGGGCATATAAATTTTTCATGAGTAAGAAGCTTTATCTCTGACAAATCTTAAAAAAGCTGGTAAGATAAGATTAATTTATTTGACAATCAAATAAATTTTCCAGAGATGAAGCAGAGGTGAATATGTCTTACTTTAAAAATTTTATGAAGGCCAACAGAGCGTATGTCGACTTGCATGGAACAGCTCATTTACCAATAAAACCAAAAACAAAGGTTGCTATTGTAACCTGCATGGATTCCCGACTTCATGTGGCTCCGGCCTTAGGTTTGGCCCTTGGAGATGCCCATATTTTGCGGAACGCTGGTGGGCGTGTAACGGAGGATATGATTCGATCCTTAGTGATTTCTCAGCAACAGATGGGGACCAGAGAAGTAGTGGTTTTGCACCATACAGACTGTGGGGCTCAGACCTTTACCAATCCAGAATTCGCCTGTCACCTTGAAAATGTGCTAGGTGTGGATGTTAAGGGGCAAGATTTTCTGCCCTTCACAGATGTGGAAGAAAGTGTACGGGAGGACATGGAATTACTTCGAAAGTCTCCCTTAATCCCTGATGATGTAGAAATTTCTGGTGGCGTCTATGATGTGGATACCGGACGAATCCATGAAGTTCTATAAATAAATGTTCTAGTTTCCAATTAGTTTGGGAATGAAAAAAAGATTGCTTGCGGGTAATCTTTTTTTCTTACTTGTGCTATAATAGAAACGATTGAAAAGAGGCCCTTTGGTCCTCGATGATAAAAAGAATGATATAAAGGAGATCTGCTTTGGCAAAAGCTATTCGGGTGCGTTATGCACCAAGTCCGACTGGACTTTTACACATCGGAAATGCGCGGACTGCGCTATTTAATTACCTCTATGCTCGTCATCATGGCGGGACCTTCATTATCCGTATCGAGGATACTGACCGCAAGCGCCATGTAGAAGATGGGGAACGTTCACAGCTTGAAAATTTGCGTTGGCTAGGCATGGATTGGGATGAAAGTCCAGAAACACATGAAAACTACCGTCAGTCTGAGCGTTTGGAACTCTACCAAAAATACATTGACCAATTGCTAGCTGAAGGAAAAGCCTACAAATCTTATGTCACAGAAGAAGAATTGGCAGCTGAGCGCGAACGCCAGGAAGAAGCAGGAGAAACACCTCGCTACATCAACGAATACCTTGGCATGAGCGAAGAAGAAAAAGCGGCTTATATTGCTGAACGTGAAGCGGCAGGCATTGTACCAACTGTTCGTTTGGCTGTCAATGAGTCAGGTATCTACAAATGGCATGACATAGTCAAAGGTGACATTGAGTTCGAAGGTGGCAATATTGGTGGTGACTGGGTTATCCAAAAGAAAGACGGATATCCAACTTACAACTTTGCTGTCGTCATTGATGACCACGATATGCAAATCTCTCACGTCATTCGTGGGGATGACCATATTGCCAACACTCCAAAACAGCTCATGGTTTATGAAGCACTTGGTTGGGAAGCACCTGAGTTCGGTCATATGACCTTGATTATCAATAGCGAAACGGGTAAAAAGCTATCTAAACGTGATACCAACACTCTTCAATTTATCGAAGATTACCGTAAGAAGGGGTATCTGCCAGAAGCAGTCTTTAACTTTATCGCTCTTCTTGGTTGGAATCCTGGTGGTGAAGATGAGATTTTTTCTCGCGAAGAACTCATTAAACTTTTTGATGAAAATCGCCTCAGCAAGTCTCCAGCAGCCTTCGACCAGAAGAAACTAGACTGGATGAGCAATGAGTACATCAAAAATGCGGATTTCGAAAGAATCTTTGCTCTGGCGAAGCCATACTTGGAAGAAGCAGGACGTTTGACAGATAAAGCTGAAAAATTAGTAGAGCTTTACAAACCACAAATGAAGTCAGTTGATGAAATTGTACCTCTGACAGATCTTTTCTTCTCAGATTTCCCAGAGTTGACAGAGGCTGAGCGCGAAGTTATGGCAGGAGAAACCGTTCCGGTTGTTCTAGAAGCCTTCAAAGCGAAGCTGGAAGCTATGACAGATGAAGAATTTGTGACAGAAAACATCTTCCCTCAAATCAAAGCAGTTCAAAAAGAAACAGGTATCAAGGGTAAAAACCTCTTTATGCCGATTCGAATTGCCGTTTCAGGGGAAATGCATGGACCAGAACTTCCAGATACGATTTACCTATTAGGTCGTGAAAAATCTATCCAGCATATCGAGAACATGCTAAATCAAATTAAATAAGATGAACCAGCTTTCGGGCTGGTTTTTATTTTAATCCAGTATATAATATATTGTATTTGAATAAAAATTGATAAAACGTTTTTATTTTAATAAATATCGACTTTCTCTTGACATTTGCATTTTCATACCGTAGAATGTTTAAAAATACAAAATATAGAAGGGTAGGAGTAATCGCATGGTTAAAGAGAAAGTTATTTTGGCCTATTCAGGAGGCTTGGACACTTCGGTGGCTATTACTTGGTTGAACAAGGATTATGATGTGATCGCAGTCTGCATGGACGTGGGTGAGGGAAATGATTTGGATTTCATTCATGATAAGGCGCTGAAAGTTAGCGCTATTGAATCTCACGTCATTGATGTTAAAGACGAGTTCGCGGAAGACTACGTCCTGGTTGCTCTGCAAGGACACACCTTCTATGAACAAAAATATCCTCTGGTGTCTGCTTTGAGCCGACCTCTGATTTCCAAGAAATTAGTTGAAATTGCCCACAAGACGGGGGCGACGACCATTGCCCATGGCTGTACGGGAAAAGGAAACGATCAGGTCCGTTTTGAAGTAGCTATAGCCTCCTTGGATCCAAAGCTCAAGGTAATTGCTCCGGTTCGTGAGTGGAAATGGTCTCGGGAAGAAGAAATCAATTATGCTAAAGCTAATGGTGTGCCAATTCCTGCAGATTTGGACAGTCCTTACTCAGTCGACCAAAACCTTTGGGGACGGGCCAATGAGTGTGGTGTCTTGGAAAACCCTTGGAATGAAGCCCCAGAAGACGCCTATGATTTGACAGTTGCACCAGAGGTGGCGCCAGATAGCCCAGCCTATGTAAATATTGACTTTGAGGCGGGTGTGCCGGTTGCTTTAGATGGCAAAAAGATGAAGCTGGCGGATTTGATCCTTGAGCTGAATGACTTAGCAGGACAACACGGTGTCGGACGGATTGACCATGTGGAAAATCGTCTGGTGGGGATTAAGTCTCGGGAAATCTATGAATGCCCTGGTGCAGTGACTCTCTTGGCTGCTCACAAGGAAATCGAGGATTTGACTCTAGTTAGAGAACTGGCTCATTTCAAACCGATTATCGAAAATGAGCTGTCCAATCTCATCTACAATGGTCTCTGGTTTAATCCGGCGACAGAAGCTTTGATTGCCTACCTTAAGTCCACTCAGCAAGTGGTCAATGGAACAGCTAAAGTGAAGCTTTATAAGGGATCTGTGACAGTTGTAGCTCGTAAGTCTGACAATTCTCTCTACGACGAAAATCTGGCTACCTATACCAGTGCAGATACCTTTGACCAGGATGCCGCGATTGGCTTTATCAAGCTATGGGGTCTTCCGTCTAAGGTTCACGCAGAGGTTCAGGCTCACAAAGACAAATAGAAAGGGGCTTTCCTATGGCGAATCATAAACTGTGGGGCGGACGTTTTGAAGCCTCACTGGAAGGCTGGGTAGAGGAATTTGGCGCCAGCATTGGATTTGACTATCGTCTGGCTCCTTATGATCTAGAGGGCAGCCTAGCCCATGTCAAAATGCTGGGGCAGACAGCAATCATTGCTCCAGAGGAAGCAGTGGCTATTCAGACAGGCTTGGAAAAGCTGCTGGTACGTTATGAGGCTGGAGAGCTTGAGTTTGATGTGCGTAATGAAGATATTCATATGAATACGGAGGCTCTTCTGACCGAGGAGATTGGGCCAGTAGCTGGCAAGCTTCATACGGCTCGCTCTCGTAATGACCAGGTGGCGACAGATATGCACCTTTATCTCAAGGATCAGCTCGGTCAGATTGCGGATAAACTCTTGAATCTGCGTCAGGTTCTATTGGACTTGACTGAGGAGCATGTAGAGACCATCATGCCAGGCTATACCCATCTGCAGCATGCTCAGCCGATTAGCTTTGCTCATCATCTGCTGGCCTATTATCAGATGTTCAGCCGGGATAGTCAGCGCTTTGCCTTTAATCTGGAGCATACGGATTTGTCTCCTTTAGGAGCAGCGGCTCTGGCGGGGACAACGTTTCCGATTGACCGGGAGTTGACAGCTGATTTGTTGGGCTTCAAGGGCATTTACCACAATTCCTTGGATGCGGTCAGCGATCGAGATTTTATCTTGGAGTTTCTATCTAATAGCAGCATTCTCACCATGCATCTGTCTCGTCTCTGTGAGGAGCTGATTAACTGGTGCAGCTATGAATACGGCTTTGTAAGCCTGTCAGACACCTTTAGTACTGGTTCTTCCATTATGCCGCAAAAGAAAAATCCGGACATGGCGGAGTTGATTCGGGGCAAGAGCGGCCGGGTCTATGGCCATCTCTTCAGTCTTCTGACGGTTATGAAATCTCTGCCCTTGGCCTATAATAAGGACCTACAGGAAGACAAGGAAGGTATGTTCGATACAGTAGATACCATCAAAAAGTCACTAGATATTATGGCGGGTATGCTGTCTAGTATGACGGTCAATAAGGAAAAAATGCTGGTTTCAACCCAGCAGGATTTCTCCAATGCGACAGAGTTGGCTGACTATCTGGCTAAGAAAGGATTGCCTTTCCGGGAAGCCCATGAGATTGTCGGGAGGTTGGTGCTGGAATGTAGCAAGGCAGGCTATTATCTACAGGATATCCCGCTGAGCCGTTATCAAGAAGTATCGTCTCTGATTGAAGAAGATATTTATCAAGTTCTTGAGTCGCAGACGGCTGTGCAAAAGCGTAATTCCCTTGGCGGGACAGGATTTGCACAGATTCGTCAGGAGTTGGAAAGAGCTAAAAAAGATCTGAACAATAAATAATATTTAGAAAACATCGTGAAAAAGAGCGATGTTTTTGCTTTATAAAAAGCTATAAATGAAGGTGGAAATAGCGCTAAAGGTTGCTGGCATTGGCTTTTTGGAAAAATATGGTATAATAGATATAATTTTGGTAGATGGAGTTAAATTTTGAAAAAAAGCTATCGCGTCAAGAGTGAAAAAGATTTCAATGCGATTTTTAATGATAAACAAAGTGTGGCTAATAAACGATTTGTCATCTATAAATTGGATAAAGATCAAAAACACTTTCGAGTGGGGCTTTCTGTCAGTAAAAAACTTGGGAATGCAGTTGTCAGAAATGGGATTAAGAGGAAGATTCGCCATGTCTTGATAGAGCATAGACAAGAGCTGCAACCGGTTGACTTTGTCATCATTGCTCGTAAGGGAGTGGAAGAGTTGAATTACAAAGAAATTGAGCGGAATTTGCTACATGTGCTGAAACTAGCTAAAATCTATCAGGAAGGGATTCTCAGTGAAAAAGAAGAGTAAGTTAGCAGGTCTCCTGCTTTTGTCCTCGCTTGTATTGACCGCTTGCGGAACGAGCGAAGTCACGTCACAATCAACTGATTTATGGGAGAAATTTGTTTTTTTCTTTGCGGAAACGATTCGTTTCTTATCCTTTAATAGTAGTTTGGGAATTGGAATAATCCTGTTTACCATTGTTATTCGAACAGTTCTTTTGCCAGTCTTCCAAATCCAGATGAATTCATCGCGCAAGATGCAGGAAGCTCAGCCACATATCAAAGCCTTGCAGGCAAAATATCCAGGCAAAGATATGGAGAGTAGAAATTTATTGGCAACGGAGACACAGAAACTCTACAAGGAATTAGGTGTTAATCCGCTTGCATCTTTCATACCACTCTTTATTCAAATGCCCGTACTCTTGGCCCTTTTTCAAGCTCTTACCCGAGTTGAATTTATGAAAACAGGTCATTTCCTCTGGCTTAACTTGGCAGAGAAAGATCCTTACTTTATTCTCCCAGTACTTGCTGCTCTCTTTACTTTCTTGAGTAGTTGGCTCAATAACAAGGGCTTGGCAGAGAAAAATGGAGCGATGACAGTTATGACCTATCTCATGCCACTCTTGATTTTCTGGTTTGCCCTGAGTTTTTCCAGTGGGGTAGCCCTCTACTGGACAGTGTCAAATGCCTACCAAGTGGGACAAACTTTAGTTTTGAGCAATCCGTTCAAAATGATCGCAGAGCGCGAAGCTAAGCTTAATGCTGCGCGTGAACAAGAAGAAAAGAAAAAACGTGCCTTCCGAAAAGCACAGAAAAAGAAAAAATAAGGAGGTCTCTTGCAAATGGTTGTATTTACAGGAGCAAGTGTAGAAGAAGCAATTCAAGAAGGATTGCGTGAGTTAGATATTCCTCGTATGAAAGCACATATTACTGTTATTTCACGTGAGAAAAAAGGTTTTCTAGGTTTATTTGGTAAAAAACCTGCCCAAGTTGATGTGGAGCCAATCAGCGAAACAACAATGGTCAAGGCTAATCAAAAAGCTGTAAAAGGTGTTCCAGAGGAAGTTAATGCTAAAAATGAACCGGTCAAAAGTGTTAGTGAAGAAACAGTTGACTTGGGTCGGGTTGTCGCTGCAATCAAGAAGGTTGAAGGCGAAGGTGAGAAAGTTTCAGACGAAGTTAAGGCAGAAATCCTCAAACATGATAAACAAGCCAATACTATTTTAGAGGAAACTGGAACAATTGACCTTATTAAAAACCAAGTAAGACAAGGTGAATCAGAAGAAAAGAGCCAACCAGCTAATCAAGAGTTTTCAGATCTAGGTATCGAAGTTGAAGAAAACTATGACATTGAAGAAGTTGTCTCAGATGTGACAGCCTATGTCCAAGAAATCATCAATGAAATGGACGTTGAAGCAAGTTTATCATCTAGTTACAACCGTCGTACGGTCAATATGCAGATTGACACCAATGAACCTGGCCGTGTGATTGGATACCACGGAAAGGTTCTCAAAGCTCTGCAACTATTGGCTCAGAACTATCTCTATATTCGTTATGAAAAGAGTTTTTATATCTCTATTAATGTCAATGACTATGTGGAACATCGGGCTGAAGTCTTGCAAAGTTACGCTCAAAAATTGGCTAACAAAGCTTTGGAAGAGCGCCGTAGCCAGCCGACAGATCCAATGTCTAACAACGAACGCAAAATTATCCACCGAATCATTTCTAAAATGGATGGCGTTACTAGCTATTCAGAAGGCGACGAGCCAAACCGTTACGTCGTAGTTGATATTGATAGTGAGTAAAAGCTTCAATTATTAACTATGTCAGAATTTTTTATACAACAAAGTGAGACTGAGACGCCATTGTCTCCGTCTCCTTTCTTTTATAGATAATAAGTTTGAATGTAGAAAATCAAAGAGGGAAAGAATATGAAAAAAATACTTGTTTTATTACTTTCAGGCGCAATTTTTTTATGTGCATGTAGTCCGAAGGGAGATCATTCATCTCCTTCAAGTACTCCAAAACCATCAAAGCAATCGCAAGCTTCTTCGGATTCTATTGAGCAAGATGAAAAAGCATATGCAAGTACTTTGGATAGTCTAAAAAATGATACATCAGAGGGGCGAGCAAATTTATACGCATTTTATGATATTGATGGAAACGGCACTAAAGAACTGTTAACTGGGCACTATTTCAAAGATCAATATTATTTGGCTGCAATCTATTATTTAAACCAGGGTGTTTCTACTTATTTAGCGCAATCCAGAGTTGCTTCGGCAGGCGGAAGCAGAGAGGTCACAACTATTTATACTGATGGAACAGTTTTTTATGCTCAATGGCATTCTCTAAGCCCTGATGCTAAGGGTTATCTTTATCAACTGAGATCTGATAATAGTGGTGTAGATGTGCTAAAAGAAGCAGATTTTCAAATAGCAGGTGTGGATCCAAATTCTGAAAGCGGGCAACATACAGTATTTGGGACAGGATCTAAAAAAGAACTTGATCTATCTTCGTTAAAGTGGAAAGACGTAGAAAACTATCAAGCAACGACAAGTGTTGGAAATCAGAAAGAACAAAGTGGTTCGTCTCAATTGGATTTGGAAGCCATCCAAAAAGGAGATTATTCTAGTATTGAAGGCAGATGGAGAAATGGGAAGGGGAGTGAATTAGTATTTGATAAAAATGGCTTGGTTAATAACGACCTAAAATTGGGAAATAATTTTAGAATGATTGATTCTTATTTACAAGGTGGAGTATCCTCTGGAGGTCCAGGTGCAGCCATCTTGTTTATTCCAGCAGGTGTTGATATGTCTGTGACTGCGGGCGATCAAACGATAGCAGATGCTTCTGATAAAAAACAAGATCGAATTCTTATAACACAGAGTGTTGTTGTTAATAACCCTGAGGTTTTCTATTATAGAGAGTAAAGAAAGGAAATGTTATGTCACTTTTCCCAGCTATAAAAGCCTATCTTCCTTATCAAGGTACCAAGTATATTGCTCCAGAAAAAGCAGGAGACCTTCGTGAGGTCATGCTGGATCTGAGAGCTAAGGGCCAAGCGGCTCGTAAAGAGTTCATAGATCTAGTCAAAGATTTTCAGGCTCTTTATCCGAATTTAAGCTTGGAGCGAGCCAGCCAGTGGATGAATCAGGCACAGATACTGCGACCCCATTTTTGGAATTATGTGAGAGGGTATGGGGAGATAACGGAACCCATGTTCGCTCTGCGTTTGTATGGAAGTGCAGATGATTTTGGTGTATCGCTCGAAGTTAGCTTTATGGAGCGTAAGAAAGACGACTATAGTCTCTCTAAGCAAAATCGGATCTTGCAAGTACCTATTGATAGACCAGTTTATTATTTTGCTCAGATAGATGGTGTGAGTCAGCGCTTTGAAGGCACAGAAGATAATCGCAGGTTACTTATGAAACAGGTCCAAGAAGGTCAGGTTCGCAAGGTTTTAGCCAAATACGATGTTAATCTATCTGGGGCTAATTCTAGAGAAGAAGTCTTGTCTAATTTACAAGAAGCAATGACTGCCCTGATTCCATTTTATGAAGCAACAAGGCCTCTATGATTACGTTCTCAAAAGGAAACTTATTTTCTGGAACTATTGACAAAAGGCTTAGAATCATATAGAATAGTAAAGTATGTTTAGTAACTGATCACAACTAGCCGGCTAAACGAATACAAGAATCTAAGAGGAGGTATTCATCGTGAAACGTACTTATCAACCAAGTAAAATCCGTCGCGCGCGTAAACACGGTTTCCGTAATCGTATGTCTACTAAAAACGGTCGTCGCGTACTTGCAGCTCGTCGTCGTAAAGGACGCAAAGTTTTGGCTGCTTAATCAAAACGATTATAACAAGAAAAATCAGTGGAAACTCGAGACCACTGGTTTTTTCTATTATGCTGATAAAGAGATTATAAATAAAATAAGACCAGATCTAAGATGAAATCGTTCTGGTCTTTGATATATAAACTAGCTTATCACTTCAGTAAAAAAGGATATAGATAGCAAAGTATGGTGAAACTAATCATAGCATAAAGGATACCGATGCGAATAGCTTGGATAGGTTTATACAGTCGAATCAAGATGAGCAAGCACCAAACCAATAAGACGAGGACAAACCAGCCGGAAAGCAATCGTAGAGGGGTTGGTCCATAAAGGTAAATATAGACACCAAATAATTTCCATCCTGCAAGTAAGGTCAGCAAGGTGGCAAATATAAAGAGCAGAGTGGTTGCTAACCGTGTACCTATCTGATCCCAGAGCGGTTTTTTAGAGATGAGATAAAAAGCTCCTAAAACAGCAAAATTAAGAAGAGAAACTCTAACTAGTTGCCAGAACCCAGTGACCGCAATGGAAGACGCACTTTGGGGAGAAATGGCTTCTGTAACAGTTCCAGCGCTTAGAAGATTCCCTAGCTCGCTTAGACCGGTTGTGAAAAAAAGGATATAGGTTACAAGTAAGCTTCCAATGACAATATATGCTGCAAAGTTAGGAATAGCCCTTAGTGGTTGAACTTTTTCTTGGAATACTTGGTAGTTAAAAGTAGACGTTCTTTCGCTGAGCAAGCTACCTACAATGAGTCCATATAAGTAGAGACTGACTGGAATAGCAAGGAATAGCTGTGCTAGTATAGTAGCTATATCAATCTTGGAAAAAAGTGAGTCAAAGAAGGTCTGACTAAAATCGGATAATTGTATGAAGAGATTTGCAAAATTACCTGAGACCTGACTTAGCTGAGTCCAAACAAAGTAAACCAGAACTCCTGAAGCCAAAAGACTACCTATTAGAATGACAAAATGTTGGAAGTTCTTTGAATAGCCATCATTTGTCTCTTCAGAGTTTTCCTCCTCGTGAAGAAAGACGATGCAAGAAGCCATGAAATTTTTAAAGGGCAGAGTGTAGAAAGCTTGAACCATATCAAACCAAACCATAATCCCTAAGCGCCCCTGACTTAGCCAACCTGTACGGGACAGGACGTAGAAGGCAAAAGAGAGGTGGATAGCTAAAAATTGGAAAAAATCTAGTTGCTGATGTGCCCCCCAAATACTTAAAGCCATGGCTTGAGCAATGGTTAGAGTGAAAAAAACTCTTGTTTCTAATTTTTTGGCGCCTTCTTTTAATGGGATAGAGGTTGTATGTAATTTTTTGATTAGAAACTCAGTCGAAAGTAAAAGACCGACTGTGACGGGGAGAGAGTAAATTGTTTTAAGCTGCACCAGGATAGCAGTGTAAAAATAAGCTAACAGGTAGAAAACAATAGTCCCAATTTTAAAGATTTTTATTTGGGCGTCATCTAAAGGGCTAAAGATCGTCTGTTCTTCTAGATCATCTAGATCGTCTAGCTGATAGTCTTGCTCTTCTATCTGTTCTTGTAAAATTCTTTCCATTTTATGCCTCCTCTTTTTCATCTGGAATATATTCTAATATATCGCCGGGTTGGCATTCCAATTCTCGGCAAAGTGCATTGAGAGTTGAAAAGCGAACTGCTTTGGCTCGATTATTTTTCAAAATGGATAGATTGGCTGGTGTTAGATCAATCAGCTCAGCCAAGCGACCGGCACTGATACGTTTTTGTGCCATGACAAGGTCTAAATTTATCTGAATCATATGCCCTCCTAAATTGTGTAGTCTACTTGATCTTGCAGTTCAATAGCTTTGCCAAAAGCATTGCGAATGACACGGATAATTAAAGTTAAAATACTGCAAGAAACTGTCACTAAGAGCATAGGTAGATAGACTGTCAGTCCCATGAACAGTGAAATAAGAGCGACAATTCCAACTTCCCAGCCCAAATATCGGAGATATTGAACATTTTGTTGAATAAAAACTTGGTCCTGCCCGATATGATGAAGGAGCCGATAAAGATGGACAATGCAGGTCAAAGCCAGTCCTCCTAAGGCGTAACCTAGCAAGAGCAAAATCCAGAATCGGGCCTCTCCTTGAACGAGAGGGGAAGGAAATACGATAATAAGATTTACAATCCAAGGACCTAGGAAGATTAAGATAGTAGAAGCAATAAATAAAAGGCTAATGCTGATTTTTGTAAGAGTGATGCTCCAATCTTCAGCAGTCTTTTTTGTTTTGGTAGTCATAATATCCTCCGGCAAATATTTTAGTTCTTAGTAACTATAACACAAAAATTATCGATAATCAATAAGATTCTATCGAAAAATAATAAAAAGTTATCGATTAAAGATCATAAACTGCAAGTTTAAAAGTTTTGAAGTCAAATTAGGATAGCTGTTGAATGGCAGTTGTCTTATTTTATCTACTTTGAAGAGACTTCTGATTTTTTAGGTCATTTTTGGTATAATGAAAAACAGGAATTGTACACTCTTTTCGGTCAGAGACGGAGTATATGTAAGGAGGGAAGAATCTGTGGGCGTAAAGCTTGTTCATTATCGTAGTAAGTTATATGAATTTCTCATGGTGCCTGCCATCGTTTCAAGGGATGATAAACATATGTGGAGGGATTTACGGCAGAATCAAAAGGAGCTGCTTCTTGATGTACAGCCGCACTATGATAAGCTCTATCAGGATTTACTTCCTTTGAAAAACGAGCTTGTTGCGGTTAGTTTGTTTGAAGAAGCTACGGTGGGACTGGCTCCGCTCCTCTATCTCTACTTGCTAGAAAAAGGAGAAGATCCGGCCAGTCCGCATGACTTGTTAGAATGTCTGAAAAAACTAGATGCAGAGCAAATCATCTATTGCTTATCACTTAAGCTTTCTAAAGGGGAAGTCATTAAGGGACATCCTGAAGATCTGCTGGCTTTTATAGAGAATAGTGACAAGTCTCCGGAAAATAAATGGTACTGGTACCAAGCTATTCAGCATCCAGAGAAGCTTCGGGACCAATTAGTTTCCTTGTTGGAAAGAGTGTTCGAGCTCTATCAGCCTATTTATGAGCAGTTTGAGCAGGAAGTTCTAGCTTTTGAACAAGAATTTAGCCTATCTGATGTGATGGATGATGAAGAGCAGAATGACAAATTACTCGAAAAAGACACACAAGTCTTTGTTCTGTCACCCATGTTTATTGACTCTTTCCTCGAAAAGGTTCCTGATTTCACTTCCTATTCCTTAGTCCTTTCGACGAGAAGTTCCCAGTTATCACAAGCGGAATCGGAGCTTAACGATGAAACATTGGCTCTGACCTTAAAAACTCTTGGTGATGAAACCCGCTATAAAGTCTTGATTGAATTGATTCAACCGCATGCCAAGAATAAAGATATAGCTAAAAAACTGGGGCTTACAAGAGCCTCTATCTCATTCCATACGCAGAAGCTACTAAATTCTGGCTTGCTGGAGCTTGTGGTGGATGATGATTCTGTTAAATACACGGTCAATAAAGAACTGATTCAAAAAATTATAGAGAAGTTCAAACAAGACCTAACATAGTTTAAGAAGACCTAGATTCATTCTAGGCCTTTATTTTGTAAAATAACAATCTAATAAAAATTTGACAATCAACTAATTTCTTGTTATGATTTGTTAAACAAAAATCTAACAAGAGTAAAGGAGATGTCGTATGATTGTTTTTGTAAAAAACAAAAATTTTCGCCAGTTGCTCATCAATCAATGGATTTCAGGTTTTGGAGACATTGTTTTTTACTTGGCTTTGATGAACTATGTTTCCGCCTATTCCTTTGCTCCACTTGCAGTTTTATTGATTTCCCTTTCTGAAACGCTGCCCCAGTTAATTCAGGTTTTTACTGGAGTTGCGGCGGACTTTCAGCAGAATCGTATCCATAAATGCCTGCTTATACAGTTTAGTAAGGTCGTGCTATATAGCCTGGTAACGTTTTTGCTTCTTGGACAAGATTTCTCTTTCTTAACTCTGCTTGTGATTTGCCTGATTAACTTTCTGTCGGATAGTCTGAGTTATTTTTCAGGTGCCATGCTGACCCCTGTTTATGTAAAGGTAATTGAGCAAGATATGACCTCTGCTATGGGCTTTCGGCAGGCTAGTATGAGTCTGGTTCATATTTTGGGGAATCTAGCTGGCGGTTTTCTCATCGCTTGGATGAGTATTGGAGCTTTGGCAGGACTAAATGCTCTGACATTCTTGCTAGCTTACCTTGGGTTTTGGCATATTAGTCAAAACTTACAGGACTTAGAACCGGAGCTCAGCAGTGCCAAGGAGCTTAATAGAGAAAATTATTGGCAGCATTTATTGGATTCTCTTAAAGTCTTGCTGGGATTGAAAAACGTTGTGAGGTTATTATTGGTTTCAACCTTTGGACAGGTCACTCTGAATATTCTGACGCCAGTAGCGACTCTTTTATTGCTGAAAAGGCCTTTTTGGAATTTGCAGATTGGTCAGTCCATTGCCGTGTTAATTGTTTTAAGTTCCGCTGGTTTGATTTTAGGGAATATTTTGAGTGGCAGTTTGCTGAAAAAACTTTCGACGAAGCTTGCTATGTATAGTAGCCAAGTATGTGAAGCTTTTATTCTTTGCGGTTTTTTCTGGCAAAACTTTTTACTTGTCCTGATAGCGAGCTTTGCTTGCTCAGTTACAGTCGGTCTGCTGAGTCCTAGATTGCAGAAATCTGTATTCAGTATGATTTCAGAAGAGTCCATGGGGGCTATCCAGTCGGCTATTAATCTATTTAGTATGGCTGTTCCGAGTGTTTTATCCATGCTGTTAATAGCGCTTGCCAGCAGCATGGGAATTATTTATATTCTCCTCCCGCTTGTGTTAATGCTGGCACTGTCTTTTTACTTAATTATTCCAATGGAGAACTTGAAGACAGATTCGGATGGCCGTTGAATGGCAGCTATCTTATTTTTCTGCTTTGAAGAGACTTCTGATTTTTTAGGTCATTTTTGGTATAATGAAAAACAGGAAATACAAGGAAGTAAAACATGAAGATTTTTGATACACACACGCATTTAAATGTGGAAGAATTTGCTGGTCGAGAGGCAGAGGAGCTTCAATTAGCCAAAGAAATGAGTGTTGTTGCACACAATATTGTCGGCTTTGACCGACCGACCATTGAGCGCGCCTTGGAGTTGGCGGACAATTATGATCAGCTTTATGCTACGATTGGCTGGCATCCGACTGAGGCGGGGACTTATGATGAGGCGGTAGAAGCCTATCTGCTGGACAAGCTTCGTCACCCCAAGGTGGTGGCTCTGGGCGAGATTGGGCTGGATTATCACTGGATGACAGCGCCAAAGGATGTTCAGGAGCGGGTGTTTCGACGCCAAATCCAACTCTCTAAAGAACTGGACCTACCCTTTGTCGTACACACGCGAGATGCGCTGGAGGATACCTATGAGATTATCAAGAGTGAAGGTGTCGGACCTAGAGGTGGTATCATGCACTCTTATTCGGGTTCTTTGGAAATGGCAGAGCGCTTTATCGAGCTAGGAATGATGATTTCCTTTTCTGGAGTTGTGACCTTTAAGAAAGCGACGGATATTCAGGAGGCTGCGCAGAACCTTCCTTTGGACAAAATTCTCGTTGAGACTGATGCGCCTTACTTGGCGCCTGTTCCCAAGCGTGGTCGAGAAAACAAAACAGCCTATACTCGCTATGTTGTAGAGAAAATTACTGAGCTTCGTGGACTGACTGTTGAAGAAATAGCGCAGGCGACCTATGAAAATGCAAAGAAGGTGTTTGGGCTTGACTGAGAAGATAAAAATCCCTCAGGTGATTGTCGTTGAGGGCAAGGATGACACAGCCAATCTGCAACGGTTTTACCAAGTTGATACTTACGAGACGAGAGGCTCTGCGATCAATGAAGAAGACTTGGAACGGATTGAGAAACTGCACCAGCTACGTGGCGTTATTGTCTTTACCGATCCAGACTACAACGGTGAGCGTATCCGTCGAATAATTATGGAGGCTGTGCCAACTGCTCAACATGCCTTTCTCCGTCGAGATGAGGCAGCTCCAAAGTCTAAGAACAAGGGTAAATCACTTGGCGTAGAACATGCATCATTTGAGGATTTACAGCAGGCTTTGTCTGGTTTGGTCGGATATTTTGATGATGAGGATAATTTTGACATCACCAAAAGTGACCTCGTACGACTAGGGCTGCTTATGGGAAGTGACAGCCGTCAGCGTCGAGAGTATCTGGGTGAGCGACTCCGTATCGGCTACTCCAATGGTAAGCAGCTGCTTAAACGCTTGGAATTGTTTGGGGTGACCTTGGAGGAAGTGGAAGAAGCTATGCGTAAATATTCAGTCTAACGGAGTAAGGAATGACAAAAGTAATTATTACGGGCGGCAATAGTGGTATTGGCTACCAGGCTGCAAAACAGTTAGCTGAGAAGGGTTGGTCAGTGACTCTATTTTGCCGGCGGAAAGCAGCTGCCGAGCAAGCCTGTGAAAAAATCCGTCAACAAACAGGAAATCCACATGTAGATTATATCTTGGCTGATTTATCTGATATGAAAAGTATCAAGAAAGCGGTAGAACAGTATATCCAAAAAGAAGAGACTTTAGATGTTTTAATTAACAATGCGGCTGATTTTGATTTATCAATCAAAAGTCCTGTGGTAACCAAAGACGGATTAGAAAAGCAGTTTGCGACCAATGTGGTTGCTCCCTTTTTGCTTTCTATCTTGTTGAAGGGCTTGTTGGAAAAGTCTGAGAGTGGTCGGATTATTAATATTTCTTCCCAAGGGCTGATGCTTTATCCTTTCATGAAGCTTGATTTTGAAAATTTATCTGGTCAAAAACATTACAGCCCTGCTAAGACTTATTATCAAAATAAACTGGCCTTGTTGATGCTGTCGCTTTATATGCGGAAACATTGGAAAGACATCAAGGTGCAGGCAATCCGTGTGACCAATGTCAAAGTAGATATGAACCGCTATGATCACCTCAGCGCTTTTATGAAAAATCTGTATAAAATTAAGTCAAAATTTTCGATTAGTCCTGAAGAAATGGCGAAAGTCTATACAGCCTTATCTACAGAAGATGGTTATGAGGGCTTTTTGTATGACGAGAAATGCAGAGAAGTAAAGGCTAACGCATTTGCTTACAAGGAAGAAGAGCAGAAAAAACTTTGCACTTTGCTTGAGCAAATGACCTGCGTAAAGGACAATGAATAAAGAGTTAGAAAATAAAGTCCATAAGGAGAAGTAGCATTGGCTTGGTTTAATTTTGGGAAGAAAAAGGAAAAAATAGAATCTGCAACAGAAGTTGTAAAAGAGAAAATCGAGACAAGTGCTTGCTTGGGAGTGTTTGACTTCTTTGCACTTGGGAAGTCCGATCAGTTGTTGATCTTGGGCAGATTGAAAGGAAACTTAAAGTTAGGCGACCGTCTGCAAGTATGCAATCCTGGCGAAAGCTTTGAGTCTTTTGGCGAGCTGACGGTTGAAAAATTAAGCAATGGAAAAGAAGATTCTAACTTCTTGACAGACGATCCTCTTGCCCATATTGTTGTAGCTGCATCTGAGGTCGCAGGTCGACTTAAAAAGGGGAGTGTTCTCTATACGTCCAAGATAGATGAGCGCCAGCTTTTATCTAGTTATACAGATGCCCTTTATACATCTTTTGTGGAAATGCAGAATGGGGATATGAGTAATGAAGACTATCTGCGAGCTAGTTTAGAAGATAGTGTTGAAATTTTGCGTTTGTTCTTATGGGATTGTAGAGAGAATCGACAAAATGGGAGTGAAGAAGAATATCAAAAAAATCTGGCTAAAATTGCCCACCTTGAGGAAGTTGTCAGAGATAAGTTGCTTGAAGCAGATGAGGTCTATGTGATTTATTCGCAATTAACAGGAGAGCCCTATATGTTTTCAAAGACATATGACAGAGGGGATGATGGCTACCTGTGTACAGATCCTTTGATTCACCTCTCAACTTCTCGTTGGTACCATCATTACAAAGAAACATTTGACAGTCAGCCAAATACCCAAGTGAGACGGATTGAAAATACAGAGGACAAGGAAGCTATTAAAAACTTCTTGGGTTCCGCTTTTTACCTTAATGGTGCGCTAGGAATTATCATGAATTCAGATGATGTGTGCATCAAGGCTCAAAACTTGGTAGAAAAACCTGATTTTTCAAATCTACCTGAGATCCAGGTGCCTGTCATGAATCCTGATGTAGTGAGATGGTTACTTTTACTTGGACAGCTAGGCAAGCCTGACACTGAAGACAAACAGCTGGTAGACAGGCTTTATTATGGCTTCCTATCAAAGGCAGTGCCTAAGGCTAAATTCCTCATTCCGGTGCGAAGAGGGGAGAACTTCCCTGAAGCGAGCGATGAAGCCAAGGAAGTAATGTTAGAAAGAGGGGCTAGTCTAGATTTACCAGTTCGAGAAGGAAAAGACGGCCGACAAGCTATCTCTCTCTTTACAGACTGGAAACGTCTGCGGATGGTTTTTGATGAAGAGTGGAACGGTATGATCGAGCCGGCAGGGAATATGATTGCTATGTTTGACTATATTGTCAATGGAACAGAGTATCTAAAAGCGGGATGTTACATAAGCCAAGATTCTTTCAAAGAAATGGAAAAACTAAGTGCCGAGTTAAATGATGCTCCAAAGCAGTAGAAGAGGTAAATATGAAGATTATAGTTGACAGAGTCTCGGTTAGTGCAGGAGATGATACTGTTCCACATAAGACAGAATATGAAGTGTCTGAAGAAATGACGGTAGGAGCTTTCTTTGCTTTTCTTGAAGAAGATAGTTATCTCCCTCTTGTTCAAGGAAATGATGTTGCATGGGAACTTCGCAATATCAATGGGGAACAGGGGGCCTACTTTACAAAAACAAAAGAGATGTTTCAATCAGATGCCTTGTTAAAGACAATAATTGAAGAGGCAAATGGTGATAGCCAATTTGAGTTGATTTACCATTCTACACCTGAAAATTATTTAAAAAGAAAAGAGAATAGATGAGAATTGCAGATTATAGTGTGACCCGTGCCATTCTGGAGCGTCACGGTTTCACCTTTAAAAAATCTTTCGGTCAGAATTTCCTGACTGATACCAACATCCTCCAGAAGATTGTGGATACTGCTGAGATTGACAAAAAGGTCAATGTCATCGAAATTGGTCCTGGTATTGGGGCTTTGACGGAGTTTTTGGCGGAAAATGCTGCGGAAGTCATGGCCTTTGAGATAGATGATCGGTTGGTGCCGATTTTAGCGGATACTTTGCGCGATTTTGACAATGTAACAGTGATCAATCAGGATATTCTCAAGGTTGATTTGGCCCAGTACATAGCAGAGTTTAAAAATCCAGACCTGCCTATCAAGGTAGTGGCAAATCTGCCCTACTATATCACGACGCCGATTCTTATGCACTTGATTGAGAGCGGAATTCCTTTTAGTGAGTTTGTTGTTATGATGCAAAAAGAAGTAGCAGATCGGATTTCGGCTCAGCCGAATACCAAGGCCTATGGTAGTTTGTCAATTGCGGTCCAGTATTACATGACGGCCAAGGTAGCCTTTATCGTACCGAGGACAGTCTTTGTGCCTGCTCCAAATGTGGATTCGGCAATTCTCAAGATGGTGCGCAGGGAGCAGCCGGCAGTTGAGGTTCAGGATGAGAAATTCTTTTTCAAGGTCACCAAGGCTAGCTTTGTCCACCGGAGGAAAACTCTCTGGAATAACCTGACTAGCTATTTCGGTAAATCTGAAGAAGTCAAGACCAAGCTTGAAAGAGCTTTAGAAAAAGCCGATCTTGCGGCCAATGTTCGAGGAGAAGCGCTAGACTTGGCAGCTTTTGCTCGCTTGAGTGACGCATTAAAGTCCGAGGGGTTGTAAAAAAAGAAGATCTGCTCTCTGGTAGCCGATCTTCTTTTTTATTCATGAGGTGCATATGAGAGTGAAATATCTATCTTTGTTTTCTGGACTACTTTGGTTGTCGCAGTCATTACTCCATTTCCTGCTGATGCTAGGTCTGCCTCTGGGACGTTTGGTCTTTGGTGGCGCTTATATAGTATTTCCTTTATGGTTGCGGCCGGTTAACTTCCTGCTGTTCTCATTGTGGGCTTTCTTTAGTTTTAGTTATCTAGCTTTTGGTGGCTGGTTGAAAAGTGGCTTGAGGTCTTCATTTTTTAGGAAAGTCATTTTAGTTGGAACTGTTTTTCTATTTTTGGCTACGGTTTTCAATTTCTTTATCAGTGCGAGTCCATTAGAGAAATATTTAACTGGAGGCCTGACCTTCCTAGCTTTTCTGAGCAGTAGCCTTCTTCTCCATAATAAGAAAAAATCCTATCATGATTGATAGGATTGCTTTTGATGCGGAGGAAGGGATTTGAACCCTCACACCCGTACGGGCACATGCGCCTGAAGCATGCGTGTCTGCCGTTCCACCACCTCCGCTTGTTCTCTATTATAACATATTTTTTAAAAAATCCAAGAAAAAATAGCCAGATTAGACAGTGCCATCCATAGAAGCAAATGAGGCTGGAAATTCTTATTCCAGCCTCTAGTTATGATGAATCGCAAATAAAAGTTGAAGAATCTTTCTCTACCCTCGCTTGCTATTTTTTTATTATTTATTCTACAATTTGCGGATAGAGGGTTTCTTGTTCTTTGGATGTATCTTTCAAGATGAAGATAGCCCATAAGAGAGCTAAAATGAAGACAACCAAGCCAGGAACTCCTCCCTCAGGTCCGAATTGTCCACCTGTGATAAGTGTACGATTGGAAGTTGTAAAGTACATCAAGGAAGACTCGCTGTCAAATCCACTGACATGGAAACCATAAACGTTACCCATGATGAAGTTCCAAGCGAAGTGGAAGCCACAAGGTCCCCAGATATTTCCGCGCTTCAGAGCGTAAACGGCTGTGAAAAGGCCAAAAACGAATAGGTGGACAGTTGAGAGCCAAGAAGCACCATTGTTATCCAAATGGAAATAAGAGAACATGGTAGAAGCAATCAAAATGGCTAAGTAGGTGTTTTTATGATAGGAAATAATGGGAATCAACCATCCGCGAATGTAAATCTCTTCTGCAGCTGTTTGGAATATATAGCCAATGAGAACTAATATCCAAGAAACGAGAAAAGGCAGACTAAATTGGATCCGGTCAAACTTAGCATCTCCTGTAATGAAGAAGACGATTAAGACGGTCGTAATCATGATGGCACCCACCAACACACCTTTAGCGAATTCGGGAAGGCCATTTCCTCTAGAGAATCCCATGGTTCGTATTGGTCGTTTTTCAATGAATTTGACCCAAAGGAAGAAGGCGATAATGGTGTAGAGGAAGGACCAAAGGTCCAAAATATTCCACCAGTCAGGAATCCAATTTTGCTTGTCTAAGAAAAAGTTAGTTGAAGCCCTACTAATCGGAGACATATATTGGGTAATATAATAAAGGATGAAGGGAGCTAAAAACCAAGGAGTCAAAAACTTCCCTTTTTTGACATTGGAAATGAGCGGGTTGCTCTTTGAGAGAAATGAAAGGCTCATAAATAACCTCCTTATAGCTAGCATGAACCATTAAAGAAGTTAGAGACTTGCTTCTTGATGAAGAAGTTTCTGCTTCACTGGAATTCCAGTAGTAACCAGATGGACAAGTGCCTTGTGATTGTCACCTTCCCTTCTAATTGTACTTGTCCCATTCCTCACACGAGGCATATAGATGTTTGTTATTTACCTCTTTATTATAAAACTTTCAGAAAACGTTTACAACATTCTGTCCTTGTTTATCTAGAAAATCTTACAACTAAAGAATTTGTGGCTTTCTTAGTAAACATGTAAGCTAAATCAAACATTTTTTGTTATAATGGGTGTACTAACTTTTAAGGAGTAATCTTGCAAGGTAAAATCATTAAAGCCTTGGCTGGTTTCTATTATGTAGAGTCGGCTGGGCAAATTTATCAAACCAGAGCTAGAGGAAATTTTCGAAAAAAAGGACAGACACCCTACGTTGGCGACGAGGTTGAATTTTCAGCAGAAAAGGACTCAGAAGGTTATATTTTAAAAATAGCAGAGCGCAAAAACAGTCTTGTGCGTCCTCCGATTGTGAATATTGACCAGGCAGTTGTTATCATGAGTGCGAAGGAGCCAGATTTTAATCCAAACCTCCTGGATCGATTCTTGGTTCTCTTGGAACATAAAGGGATTCATCCGATTCTCTATATTAGTAAACTGGATTTGCTGGAACGCGAAAATGAGCTAGATGAGTTCTTACAAGTCTATCGAACAATTGGCTACGATGTGGTCCAAAACGTTGAGGAATTGTTGCCTCTTCTAGCGGATAAAATAACTGTTTTTATGGGACAAACAGGAGTTGGGAAATCAACTCTTCTCAATAAGATTGCCCCAGATCTGCAGCTCGAAACAGGAGAGATTTCTGAAAGTCTAGGCCGAGGCCGTCATACGACACGGGCTGTCAGCTTTTACAATCTAAACGGAGGGAAGATTGCCGATACGCCAGGATTTTCTTCATTGGATTACGAGGTGAGTACGGCTGAAGATCTCAATCAAGCTTTTCCTGAGATTGCTGAGTTTAGCAAATTCTGTAAGTTTCGTACTTGTACCCATACCCATGAACCAAATTGTGCAGTCAAGCCAGCGGTCGAAAGTAGTCGGATAGCAACTTTTCGCTTTGACAACTATCTGCAATTTCTCAGTGAGATTGAAAATCGAAGAGAAACCTATAAAAAAACAGCTAAGAAAATACCTAAATAGGAAACAGGAGAAAAACTATGACACAATTTAAAATTTCACCATCTATCTTGAGTGCTGATTACGCTAATTTTGAAAGTGAATTGAAAAGACTAGAAGCGGCTGGAGCTGACTATGCTCATATTGACGTAATGGACGGCCACTTTGTTCCTAATATCACCTTTGGAGCGGGTGTTGTAGCTAGCATGCGTCCACATAGCAAATTGGTGTTTGACTGTCATCTGATGGTTACAAATCCTGAAAAGCATATCGAGGATTTCGTTCGTGCTGGAGCAGATATTATCACAATCCATGTCGAAGCAACTCCTCATATCCACGGTGCCCTCCAACAAATCCGTGCCGCAGGAGTAAAAGCAGGTGTCGTAATCAATCCAGGTACTCCGGTTCAAGCAATTAAGCACGTCTTAGGCTTGGTAGACCAGGTCTTAGTGATGACTGTGAACCCTGGCTTTGGCGGACAAGCCTTTCTACCTGAGACCTTGGTTAAAGTTAGTGAGTTAGCTAGTCTTCGGGAACAAGAACAACTACAATTTGATATCGAGGTTGATGGTGGCATTGACAATCAGACCATTAAGCTAGCAAAAGAAGCTGGTGCTAATGTCTTTGTAGCAGGTAGCTATGTCTTTAAAGGTGATGTTGACCATCAAGTTCAAACCTTGAAGGAAGCCTTACATGACTAAGGTTGTTCTAGTTGCTGGAGGTCAATTAGAAGAATTACCCTCAGATGCTGACGTATGGGTCGGTGTGGATCGAGGCAGTCTCCACTTGATAGAGCAGGGAATCGTTCCCGATTTGGCTGTAGGTGACTTCGACTCTGTATCCTCGCAGGAATTTGAGCTGGTTCAAAGGAAAGCTAAAGAGGTCCTACGTGCCCAGCCAGAAAAAGATGATACAGATCTTGAGTTGGCTGTCGCAGCTACTTTTGAGCGCTATCCAGACGCAAATGTTACTATTTTTGCTGCTTTTGGAGGCCGTATGGATCATACTCTAGCCAATGTTTTTCTTCCTAGCAATCCAAAGATTGCTCCTTATATGGAGCGACTTGCTTTGCAAGATGAACAAAACCTGCTTACCTATCGACCGGCAGGCAAACATTTAATCGATCTTATAGAAGGAATGACCTATGTTGCCTTTATGCCAACACAGGATATTGCCTTGACCATTGAAGGAGCCAAGTATCCTTTAAATGAAAAAAACTTTTTCTTTAAAAAAGTCTATGCTTCTAACGAATTTATAGGTAAGCCCATTTCCCTGTCTTTTGATTCTGGGTATGTGGTGATTATGTATAGTAAAGATAGGAAATAAGATGGAGATACTTATCATCATTTTGCTGGTAGCCAATCTTCTTTTGACTTTCTTGCTTTGGCAGAGCCAAACACAGCAAAAGAAGGATGTTCAAGAAATCTTGGAAGCGCAGGCTGACCATTTATCAGATCAGCTTGATTATCGTTTGGAGCAAGAAAGACAAAATTCCTTGCTTCAACAAAAAAATCTAGAGATAGGCTTGGGAGATCGTTTTAGTTCTCTACACACAAGTTTGCATCGGGATTTGACAGATTTACGGGCAGAAATCAGTGATAATTTGACAAAGAATCGCGATAAGACAGATGAACGCATGAAACAGATTCAAGAGTCTAATGAATTACGTTTAGAGCAAATGAGGCAGACAGTAGAAGAAAAATTGGAAAAGACTCTTCAGACTCGCCTTCAGACCTCTTTTGAGTCCGTTTCTAAGCAATTGGAATCAGTCAACCGTGGTCTAGGTGAAATGCAGCATATTGCGCGCGATGTTGGAACCCTTAATAAGGTCCTTTCAAATACTAAAACTCGTGGTATTATGGGTGAGTTACAGCTGGGTCAGATTATTGAAGATATCTTGACTCCAAGTCAGTACGAGCGGGAGTTTGCTACTGTTTCAGGCTCTAGTGAAAGAGTTGAGTATGCAGTCAAGTTGCCAGGCCAGACTGATCAAGACTATGTTTATCTGCCAATTGATTCGAAATTTCCCTTGGCTGATTACTATCGCTTGGAAGACGCTTATGAATCTGGTAATAAAGAAGAAATTGAACTCTATCGCAAGGCACTGCTAAATAGTGTTAAACGCTTTGCAAAAGACATTCGCAGCAAGTATTTAGCACCTCCTGCTACAACCAACTTTGGGATTATGTTTTTACCGACAGAGGGTCTCTATTCAGAAGTTGTTCGCAATCCAGAATTTTTTGACAACCTTCGTAGAGAAGAGCAGATTGTAGTTGCTGGACCATCGACTTTATCAGCCCTACTCAACTCACTATCCGTTGGATTCAAAACTCTGAACATTCAAAAGAGTGCGGATGACATCAGCAAGGTTTTGGGAAGCGTCAAACTAGAATTTAATAAATTCGCAGGTATTTTGGTTAAGGCGCAGAAGCATTTGCAGCACGCTTCGGGGAATATTGATGATTTGCTGACACGCAGAACAAATGCCATTGAGAGAACCTTACGCCAGATTGAATTGTCAGATGAGGATTTGCATATAGACCTGCTTGATGTGCCAGAAGAAAGGGAAGATCATGAAAATTAACCAAATGAAAAAAGATGAATTTTTTGAAGGGTTTTACTTGATTAAATCAGCTGAAGTTCGACAGACGAGGGCAGGGAAGGATTATATCGCCTTTACTTTTCAAGATGATAGTGGAGAGATCGAAGGGAAACTCTGGGATGCCCAGCCACATAACGTAGCTGAATATACAGCTGGAAAAGTTGTCCATATGCAAGGTCGCCGAGAGGTCTACAATAATACTCCTCAGGTTAATCAGTTAGTTCTACGTCTTCCTAGAGCAGGTGAGCCTAACGATCCAGCTGACTTTAGAGAAAAACCTCCAGTGGATCCGAAGGATTTACGAGATTATTTGGCCCAGATGATTTTCAAGATTGAAAATCCGGTTTGGCAACGTGTTGTCCGAGCTTTATATAGCAAGTATGACAAGGAATTCTATTCTTATCCTGCGGCCAAGACCAATCATCACGCTTTTGAATCAGGCTTAGCCTTTCACACGGCGACTATGGTTCGCTTGGCTGATGCGATTGGAGATATCTACCCTCAGCTCAACAAGAGTCTGCTCTTTGCTGGAATTATGTTGCACGATTTAGCAAAAGTAATCGAACTAAGTGGTCCTGATGACACCGAGTACACAGTTCGTGGCAACTTAATTGGCCACATTGCTTTAATTGACGAAGAAATTACAAAAGTTCTTCTAGAATTGAAGATTGACGACAGTAAGGAAGATGTGATTGTCTTGCGTCATGTCATATTGAGTCACCATGGCTTGCTTGAATATGGAAGTCCAGTTCGTCCAAGGATTATGGAGGCTGAGATTCTTCATATGATTGATAACTTAGATGCAGAAATGATGATGATGACAGGTGCCTTGGCTAAGGTTGGAGAAGGAGAAATGACCAGTCGTATTTTTGCTATGGACAATCGTTCCTTCTATAAACCCAATTTAGACTAAAGAAAAAACGAAAAATGAGCATTATATTTGAAATAATGTTCGTTTTTTTGATAGAGTATGTTATAATGAAGAAAAATAACAAGAACGGTGAAAATATGAAACTAAGAAGAAGTGACCGGATGGTAGTAATTTCAAACTATCTTTTAAACCACCCTTATGAACTAACTAGTCTGAATACTTTTGCTGAAAAGTATGAATCAGCTAAATCCTCTATTTCAGAAGATATTGTCATCATCAAACGCGCTTTTGAAGAAATCGAGATTGGATCTATTGAAACAATTACTGGTGCGGGAGGAGGAGTCATCTTTACCCCTTCTATTTCTGATAGAGAGTCTAGAGAAATTGTTGAGGGACTACGAGACCAATTGTCAGAAAGTAACCGCATTTTACCAGGTGGCTATATCTACCTATCTGATCTCTTGAGCACTCCATCTATTTTAAATAGTATTGGGCGGATTATCGCTAAAGCTTTTCGCGATCAAAAAATCGATGCTGTCATGACAGTAGCTACTAAAGGAGTTCCACTTGCTAATGCCGTGGCCAATACATTAAATGTTCCTTTTGTGATTGTCCGTCGTGATTTAAAAATTACAGAAGGATCAACCGTCAGCGTTAACTATGTTTCTGGTTCCAGCGATCGGATTGAAAAGATGTTTTTATCAAAGCGTAGCTTGAAAGCAGGTAGCCGAGTTTTGATAGTGGACGACTTCCTTAAGGGAGGCGGTACAATCAATGGGATGATTAGCTTGCTTGCTGAATTCGAATCGGAGTTAGCAGGTGTAGCTGTTTTTGCGGATAACGCCCAGGAAAAGAGAGAACATCTGTCTTATAAATCTTTATTGAAAGTGACCAATATCGATGTAAAAGAAAATAAAATCGATGTTGAAGTCGGAAATATTTTTGATAAATAAGCAGGAAAAGGATTATGAGAAGTATATTTGAGAAATTTGACCGAATTCCAATTTGGGTTCGGATAGGAGTTTTGCTACTATTAATAGCGATTTTAATTACTGGCTTATTCTTTATAAAGCCTAACTACAAAACAAGCCACCAGTCCTCAACAGTTGCCACATACAGCCGTGCGTCCAGTTCCAAAGCTGGTTCGTCTAATGAAAAATCTTCTTCTAATCCAGATAAAGCGAAAACTTTGGATACACAAAGTCTTGCTAATGCAGAAACTCTTGTGAAGGAATTAGAAGCTGAGCAGACCGAAGAAAACGTGTCACTTGCACAGGCGGCAGTTGACAAGGTGAAGGATCTAGATGCTAAGGCTAAGTTGCAGGATAGGATTCAGGCAGTTAAAGATACCATAGCTGCAAACCGATCTGCAAATGCTGCGCAACCACAAATTCAACAGCAACCGGTCTATCAAGCGCCTACAATCCAAACTCCAGCAGCACCTTCAACTGTTGATACTCAAACACAGACTGAAGAAGCCCCTTCTGCTAACAACACAACCACACAATAAGAGAAGCTCCCAAGAGCTTCTCTTTTTTATAAAGGTTCACGATTCACAAAGTAAAAAGGGCAAAAAATGAAGAAACCTATTGACTCGCCAACCGGCCCGTGTTATAATGATAGACGGTACTTTTTACTTTTGGTCTCTCAAAAGTGTACAGAGACGTGCTGACAAATGTTGCAAAAGTACACACAGATGGTAGCTGTCACCAAGTATACCATCACCAAAATTAAAAAAATACAGGAGAATGTAGATGCCTACAATTAACCAATTGGTTCGTAAACCGCGTAAATCAAAAGTAGAAAAATCTAAATCACCAGCATTGAACGTTGGTTACAATAGTTTGAAACGTGTTCCAACTAACGAAAGTGCACCTCAAAAACGTGGTGTAGCGACTCGTGTCGGAACTATGACACCTAAAAAACCTAACTCTGCCCTTCGTAAATTTGCTCGTGTACGTTTGAGTAACTTGATCGAAGTAACTGCTTATATCCCAGGTATCGGACACAACTTGCAAGAGCACAGTGTTGTGCTTCTTCGTGGTGGACGTGTAAAAGACCTTCCAGGGGTACGTTACCATATCGTTCGTGGTGCGCTTGATACAGCAGGTGTTACTGATCGTAAACAAGGCCGTTCTAAATACGGTACTAAAAAACCAAAAGCATAAGGAAAGGGGATAAAGAGAAATGAGTCGTAAAAACCGTGCGCCTAAGCGCGAAGTATTGCCAGATCCGCTTTACAATTCAAAATTAGTTACTCGTCTTATCAACCGCGTTATGCTTGATGGTAAACGTGGTACAGCCGCTTCTATTGTATATGGAGCATTCGAGCAAATCAAAGAAGCTACTGGAACTGATGCACTTGAAGTATTTGAAACAGCGATGGAAAACATCATGCCTGTTCTTGAAGTACGTGCTCGCCGTGTTGGTGGATCTAACTACCAAGTACCGGTTGAAGTTCGTCCAGAACGTCGTACAACATTGGGACTTCGTTGGTTGGTAACAATCGCTCGCCTTCGTGGTGAACACACAATGCAAGACCGTCTTGCAAAAGAAATCATGGATGCTGCTAACAACACTGGTGCAGCTGTTAAGAAACGCGAAGATACTCACCGTATGGCTGAAGCCAACCGTGCCTTCGCACACTTCCGTTGGTAAGATAGGATGCGAAAGCGTTAAGAAAGTCCCAGAGAAAATAGGGAATCGAAGCAGGTTGCGATTGCAACCAATGAGATTCATCTTTTTCTCCAGACTTTTAGCTTGAGCTCAACTAGATCATGATGCTAGGAACGGTAAGGATGCAAAGTTAAAATAGGAAACTGATGCAGTGTTCAGTGAACACAAAGCAGTTTATCTTTTTTGCGCCGGGCCTCGCTCGGGTTCAACTCAGCTAACTTGAGCTTTTAGCCCGAGTTCAATTGAGCTTGGTCAGCTCTTAGCTACAATTCAACTTATCTACAAGTTGAAACCAACAAAATCAGATAAACATTGAGAACGGGTAGGTCCTGCCTATCCGTTTTTGCTAAATAATGTTATAATAAACTGTAAAATAAATTAATAGGAGAAAATAACCTCATGGCACGCGAATTTTCACTTGAAAAAACACGTAATATCGGTATCATGGCTCACGTCGATGCTGGTAAAACAACTACAACTGAGCGTATCCTTTACTACACTGGTAAAATTCACAAAATCGGTGAAACTCACGAAGGTGCGTCACAAATGGACTGGATGGAGCAAGAGCAAGAACGTGGTATCACAATCACATCTGCTGCGACAACAGCTCAATGGAACAACCACCGCGTAAACATCATCGACACACCAGGACACGTGGACTTTACAATCGAAGTACAACGTTCTCTTCGTGTATTGGATGGTGCGGTTACCGTTCTTGACTCACAATCAGGTGTTGAGCCTCAAACAGAAACAGTTTGGCGCCAAGCTACTGAATACGGAGTTCCTCGTATTGTATTTGCTAACAAAATGGACAAAATCGGTGCTGATTTCCTTTACTCAGTAAGCACTCTTCATGACCGTCTTCAAGCAAACGCTCACCCAATTCAATTGCCAATCGGTGCTGAGGATGACTTCCGTGGTATCATTGACTTGATCAAGATGAAAGCTGAAATCTATACTAACGACCTTGGTACAGATATTTTGGAAGAAGATATTCCTGCTGAATACCTTGAACAAGCACAAGAATACCGTGAAAAATTGGTGGAAGCAGTTGCGGAAACTGATGAAGACTTGATGATGAAATACCTCGAAGGTGAAGAAATCACTAACGAAGAATTGAAAGCTGGTATCCGTAAAGCAACTATCAATGTTGAGTTCTTCCCAGTATTGTGTGGTTCAGCCTTCAAGAACAAGGGTGTTCAATTGATGCTTGATGCAGTTATCGATTACTTGCCAAGCCCACTTGATATCCCAGCAATCAAAGGTATCAACCCAGATACAGATGAAGAAGAAACTCGTCCAGCATCTGACGAAGAGCCATTTGCAGCTCTTGCCTTCAAGATCATGACTGACCCATTCGTAGGTCGTTTGACATTCTTCCGTGTGTACTCAGGTGTTCTTCAATCAGGTTCTTACGTATTGAACACTTCTAAAGGTAAACGTGAACGTATCGGACGTATCCTTCAAATGCACGCTAACAGCCGTCAAGAAATTGAAACAGTATATGCTGGTGATATCGCTGCTGCCGTAGGTTTGAAAGATACTACAACTGGTGACTCATTGACAGATGAAAAATCTAAAATCATCCTTGAGTCTATCAACGTTCCAGAACCAGTTATCCAATTGATGGTTGAGCCTAAGTCTAAGGCTGACCAAGACAAGATGGGTATTGCCCTTCAAAAATTGGCTGAAGAAGATCCAACTTTCCGTGTTGAAACAAACGTTGAAACTGGTGAAACAGTTATCTCTGGTATGGGTGAACTTCACTTGGATGTCCTTGTTGACCGTATGCGTCGTGAGTTCAAGGTTGAAGCAAACGTAGGTGCTCCTCAAGTATCTTACCGTGAAACTTTCCGCGCTCCTACTCAAGCTCGTGGATTCTTCAAACGCCAATCTGGTGGTAAAGGTCAATTCGGTGACGTTTGGATCGAATTTACTCCAAATGAAGAAGGTAAAGGATTCGAGTTTGAAAATGCTATCGTCGGTGGTGTGGTTCCACGTGAATTCATTCCAGCGGTAGAAAAAGGTTTGATTGAGTCAATGGCTAATGGTGTCCTTGCTGGTTACCCAATCGTTGACGTGAAAGCTAAACTTTACGATGGTTCATATCACGATGTTGACTCATCTGAAACAGCCTTCAAGGTTGCGGCTTCACTTGCATTGAAAGAAGCGGCTAAGACTGCACAACCAGCTATCCTTGAACCAATGATGTTGGTAACAATCACTGTTCCTGAAGAAAATCTTGGTGACGTTATGGGTCACGTAACAGCTCGTCGTGGACGTGTTGATGGTATGGAAGCACATGGTAACAGCCAAATCGTTCGTGCCTATGTACCACTTGCTGAAATGTTTGGTTATGCAACAGTTCTTCGTTCTGCATCACAAGGACGTGGTACTTTCATGATGGTATTTGACCACTACGAAGATGTACCGAAGTCAGTACAAGAAGAAATTATCAAAAAACATAAAGGTGAAGCGTAATAGCTCTACCTGAGCACCCTCTAAGGGTGCTTTTTTTCTCTCAAAAAAACTATCTGAAAATAATCTTGAAAAAGATTTGAAAGAATGAACAAGTTTCTCTTACAATGATGAAATCAGTTGCATTTTATATCAAATAGGTATATAATAATAATGTTGAAAAGTGATTTGTAGCAACTCAAGTTACTCTTTTCACATAAAATATTTATTGATTTTCATAAGGAGGAAATCACGAATGGTAGTTAAAGTTGGTATTAACGGTTTCGGTCGTATCGGTCGTCTTGCATTCCGTCGTATCCAAAATGTAGAAGGTGTTGAAGTTACTCGCATCAACGACCTTACAGATCCTGTAATGCTTGCACATCTGTTGAAATATGACACAACTCAAGGTCGTTTCGACGGTACTGTTGAAGTAAAAGAAGGTGGATTCGAAGTTAACGGTAAATTCGTTAAAGTTTCTGCTGAACGTGACCCAGAAAACATTGACTGGGCTAACGACGGTGTAGAAATCGTTCTTGAAGCAACTGGTTTCTTTGCTACTAAAGCAGCTGCTGAAAAACACTTGCATGCTGGTGGTGCTAAGAAAGTTGTTATCACTGCTCCTGGTGGATCAGATGTTAAAACAGTCGTATTTAACACTAACCACGATATTCTTGATGGTACTGAAACAGTTATTTCAGGTGCTTCATGTACTACAAACTGCTTGGCTCCAATGGCTAAAGCTCTTCAAGATAACTTCGGTGTTGTTGAAGGATTGATGACTACTATCCACGCTTACACTGGTGACCAAATGATCCTTGACGGTCCACACCGTAAAGGTGACCTTCGTCGTGCACGCGCTGGTGCTGCTAACATCGTTCCTAACTCAACTGGTGCTGCTAAAGCAATCGGTCTTGTAATTCCAGAATTGAACGGTAAACTTGACGGAGCTGCACAACGCGTTCCTACTCCAACTGGATCAGTAACTGAATTGGTAGTTGTTCTTGAAAAGAACGTTACTGTTGATGAAGTAAATGCAGCTATGAAAGCTGTTGCTAACGAATCATACGGTTACACTGAAGATCCAATCGTTTCTTCAGACGTTGTAGGTATGTCTTACGGATCATTGTTTGACGCAACTCAAACTAAAGTTCTTGACGTTGACGGTAAACAATTGGTTAAAGTTGTTTCATGGTATGACAACGAAATGTCTTACACTGCACAACTTGTACGTACTCTTGAATACTTCGCGAAAATCGCTAAATAATTCATAGTATAGAAAAAGAGAGCTTAGCTCTCTTTTTTTGTACTTTTTTTAGAGATTTAAGCCCTATTTATAGGATGAGATAGAAAGGATTGACAATGAAAGTAAGCAAAGGGTAGAATGGTTTTGAGTGAAGTTTTCTTTTTTTAAAGAAAAATGTAAGCGATTACTTTTAAAAAAGGAGTGGTGTTAGTATTTAGAATTGGATAGTCGCAAAACTAAGAAAAGAAGAGAAGGAGTCAAGGGAAACATGGAATTTTATAAAAAGCAAAAATTTAGCATCAGAAAGTTAAGCCTGGGAGTCTGTTCTGTTTTAGTAGGAATAGCTCTTTTTGGAGTGGCAAATGTTTCAGCAGAAGAGAAGCTTACAGACTTGTCCCAAGCTAGTGATGTGGCTTTAGTCAATGCAGATGCCCCTAAGGAAGAGGCGGCAGGGGAAGCACAAGGGAAACCTGCTTCAGAGGAGGCAAGTCAAGCAGCACAGCCAGATACAGAAAATCAAGCAGTTGTTGAAGATAAAAAACCAGTAGTAGAGAGTCAAGATGTAGCAACTGTCGCAGAGAAAGAGGAAAAACCTGCAACTAAGGAAGCAAAAGTCGTAGAGGATCTACCGAGTCAAGAAGAGAAGAAACTAAAGCCAAAAGAAGTTAAGTTTGATACTTGGCAAGATCTGCTAAATTGGAAACCTGGGGATCGAGAAGATGATGATATTAACCGTGCTAGCGTACCTTTGGCTGAACGTTATCAAGGGCATCAAATTAATCAACAAGCAAATCCAGAGGCTAAGGTTCAGGCTTTATCCAATATGAACTCCAAAGCACTTGACCATGCTTCTACTGGAGGTGAGGAATTTAAGGCCTATGCCTTTGATTATTGGCAATACTTACACTCAATGGTTTTCTGGGATGGGCTAGTTCCTACTTCAGATGTCATTGATGCTGCGCATAGAAATGGCGTTCCTATCTATGGTACCCTCTTCTTTAATTGGTCTTCCAGCGCTAAGGATCAGGAACGATTTGCAGAGGCTTTAAAAGAAGATTCTGAAGGTTCAAAGACCTTCCCTATTGCACGTAAATTAGTTGAACTTGCCAAGTATTATGGTTATGATGGCTACTTTATTAACCAAGAAACAACTGGTGGTCAGGTAGAGCCTTTAGGACCTAAAATGCGTGACTTCTTGCTCTATACAAAAGAGTATGCGCGTTCTTTGAATTACCCGATTAAATATTCTTGGTATGATGCCATGACCTACGAATATGGTCGTTATCATGAAAATGCCCTTGGAGAATATAATTATCAGTTTATGCAGCCTAAAGACGGTGAAAATCCAGTAGATACTTTCTTTGCTAACTTTAACTGGGGTAAAGCAGAGACGGATTATTCAATCAGTACTGCAAAATGGATTAAACGCAATCCTTACGATGTTTTGGCTGGGATAGAGTTACAAAAGGGCGGTTCTTACAAGACCAATGTGGACTGGGATGCCATTCTAGATGAAAATGGGAAACTCCGTCTTTCTCTAGGTCTCTATGCACCTGATACTATCACTGGTCTTGGTAAAACAGGTGAGGGCTACCATACTCATGAAAATTATTTCTGGACAGGTTTCCAAGGTGATCCTAGTAAGGGGAAACCAGCTGACCAAACTTGGTATGGTATGTCAAACTTGGTAGTTGATAAAACAGCTATCACTAAACCTGATTTTAATACTTCCTTTAATACTGGTCACGGGAAACGTTGGTTTGTAGATGGAAAAGTTTCTAAAGATGGAGAATGGAACTATCGTTCGGTATCCGGCTTCTTGCCGACTTGGCGTTGGTGGATTCAGCACTCGGAAGGTAGTGCACCTCTGAAGGGGCGTTATGATTTTGATGAAGCCTATAACGGTGGAAATTCACTAGCTTTTGAGGGAAACTTGGATGCAAATAGCAGCCAGAATGTTATGCTTTATTCAACTAAGATTCCAGTTAGTGATAAGACCAAACTTAGCCTAACGCATAAAGGTGGTCAAGGAACGAGTGCTTGGGTTGCTCTTGCGACCAAACCAGATTATTCTGAGTACGAATGGAAAGAACTCAAAACTAGCAAAGATTGGAAGACAGAGACCTTTGACTTATCTTCTCTAGCTGGTAAAACGATTTATGGGGTTAAGATGTTCTTTGACCACGACAGTGATGTCAAAGATTATAAGTTTAATCTAGGTCAATTGTCCATCTATGCCAACCAAGAGAAACCAGCTGCGCCAAAGGATGTCGTTGTAAAAGCTAAACGTCTTCAAAATGCTCAGGAAGCAGAAGCCTTGCTACAGTTTAAGGGAAGTGCAGATGCAGATTATTATGAAATCTATGAAAAAGATGGTGATCAATGGCGTCTAGTAACTGGAACTTCTGGCACATCAGCTTATTTGGCTAAGGTGAGTCGTTCAGCTAGTGCCAAGGGTAGTAAGCAAGAGTTAAAAGTCGTTGCAGTAGGAAAGAATGGTCTTCGTTCGGATGCTGGGACGGTTGACTTTGATTGGGGCATGCAGGTTTCCGATACTTCTTTACCAAAACCTTTAGCGCCGAATGTAGTTTTAGGAGCCAAAGTGATTGCTTCAAGCTTCCCTGATGCAGATGGAAGCGAGGGTATTGAAGGCATGCTGAATGGTACTATTACTAGTCTGTCAGATAAATGGTCTTCTGCCCAACTAAGCGGAACGGTAGACATCCGTTTGACTCAGCCACGTACGGTAACTCGCTGGGTTATGGAGCATGCTGGAGCAGGTGGAGAGTCTGTTGATGATGGTAAGATGAATACGCGAGACTTTGATCTATATTACAAGGATGAAGCCGGCGAATGGAAATTAGCCAAGGCTGTCCGGGGCAATAAGGATCATGTGTCAGATATTGTATTAGATAAGCCGATTCGAGCACAAGACTGGCGCTTAGATGTCATTACAGCTGATAACGGGACTCCATGGCGGGCAATTCGGATTTATAACTGGAAGATGTATGAAAGCTTAGATACTGAGACAGTTAATATTCCGATGAAAAATGCTGCTGCGCGTGTTCTGGGAAATGGACACGTTCAAGTAGGTTTTAAAGATGTTGCAGCTAAAACAACAGTATCACTATATGAAAGTAGCGATGCAAAACAAGCGATTGCAACTATGACAGCCGATAAGGATGGCAATCTTATCTTTAAACCTCTTGCTTTTGCTAAATTGCCTAGCTTACTATATTATCGTTCACAAGTTGCAGGTAAGGATATTAGTAATGTGCTAGCTATTGAAGTGCCTAAAGAAGACAAAGAAATTTCTAAGGTTGAACTTGAAACAGCACCTGAAAAGAAGGTTTATCGTCAAGGAGATGCTCTATCTCTGAAGGACGGTACTATTCGTGTCGGCTTTAAGGGTGGAGAAGCGGATCAGTTGATTCAGCTATCAAATAGCGGGGTTGAAGTAACTGGTTATGATCCTTCTAAATTAGGGGAGCAGCATTTACAAGTATCTTATCTGGGCCAAAAACTGGATCAATCACTGACAGTTTATGTTGTCAGTCATAGCGAAGCAGGAGAGAAGACACCTGTGGGACTTGAATTGATTGAAAAACCTAAAACAGACTACATTGTTGGTGAAAATCTTGAGACACAAGGAGGACGTTTCCGACTAGTTTTTGATGATGAAACAACTGAAGAACATGCTTTAGATGAAGCAGGTGTCCAAGTTACAGGATATGATGCTCACAAAGAAGGACGCCAAACAATTTCGATTGGCTATCGTGGTGTGACGACAACTTATGATGTGTTTGTATCGCCAAAACCAGCTCTAAATGATGAATATTTGAAGCAAAAATTGGCAGAAGCAGCTGCTGTACAAAATAAGGTCGATTTCAGCTTTGCAAGTCAGGAAAATAAAGATGCCTTGCTCAAGGAAATCGCAAGTGCGGAGCAAATCCTGAAAGACCATGATACAAGTACACAAGGACAGGTTGATGAAAGTCTGTCTAAACTGACTCAAGCATTCAAGGCTTTGGATGGCCGAAAGAATTTTGCAGACAAAACTTCTGAATTGGATGCTTTGGCAACAGAAGCCCAAGACTTGCTTGCACAAAAGCCAAATCATCCTTCTGGAGATGCTTTAGTCAATTTATTGAATAAAAATAAAGATTTATTGGCCTCTTCGGAAGTAAGCCCAGAAGCGCTTGAAACGGCCAAAACTTCTCTTCAAGCGTTGATTGCTCTACTTAAAGAAGACAAACCGACTGTCTTTGTAGATTCAGCTACAGGAGTGGAAGTTCAATTTTCAAATAAGGAAATTACTCCAGTTAAAGGTTTGAAAGTCGGAGTGGTTGAGGCTAATGCTGCGGAAAAAGAAGCCTTTGCAGGTAGACTTGGTAAGGTATACGACATAGAGGGAGTAGATAAAGAGGGACGAGATATTGATACCCAGCATGCTTCTCTTGTTAAAATACCAGTAGAAGCTGGCAAGGAAGTTGAACAAGTTCTCTTCTTCCCAGATAATCAACCAGTCCAATCTTTAGCCTTTGAGCAAGTAGGCAATGAAGTTATCTTCACGGCGCCTCACTTTACTCACTATGCTCTTGTCTACAAGACACCAAAAGCAAGTGAGCCTGACCAGCCACTCAAGCCTGATCAACCATCTGAACCTGATAAGCCTACTGTTCCAAGTAATGATAATTCTAAACCGCTTCATTCTCAATTACCAGGTGATGGTCATTTGAGTCCAGTTCAACCGAATGCAAATTCAACTGTTGAGCATCTAAACTATCAGGAAATGGATAGAGGATCTGCAAATTATCAAAGTCAGAACTTAGCAAATTCATCTTCTCAATCAGCCAAGGAAGAAGTTAATTCTCTGGATGTTAAAAAAGAAAATACTGTAACGTCTGCAAGCAACTTACCTAATACAGCTAGCCAAGAAGCATCATTTGTAGCAGAGTCAATCCTTTTGGTGGCTCTCGGTGGCCTTCTCTTAGCAGGTAAGAAAAAAGAAGATTAACAAATCAGCCAAGATAAGTGTCTTTCTAGATATCCCTTTTAGCAATTAGACGTGAAAGGAAAAGGTGCCTACAAGAAGACTGCTAGGCTGACTAAATTATCAAACCTCCCGTAAACTGCATATGGGAGGTTTGATTATTGTAGAAGGGAAGCTTTTGAAGTATAAAAACAACTTGTTATGGTTTATGTGTGAATGAATTGACTATATTGCCGATGAAAGGGATATAATTAAGCAGGGGAAATGATTGGATTTTTCTACCTCTTTTACATCTTTTGTGATATAATTATCATGTATTAAAAATAGAAGGAGTCATATCCAATGGCAAAATTGACTGTAAAAGACGTTGACTTGAAAGGGAAAAAAGTTCTCGTTCGTGTTGACTTTAACGTTCCTGTAAAAGATGGCGTGATCACAAATGACAACCGTATCACTGCAGCTCTTCCAACTATCAAGTACATCCTTGAACAAGGTGGACGTGCAATCCTCTTCTCTCACCTTGGACGTGTAAAAGAAGAAGCGGACAAAGAAGGAAAATCTTTGGCACCTGTAGCTGCTGACTTGGCTGCTAAATTAGGTCAAGACGTTAAGTTTATCCCAGGTGTAACTCGTGGTGCTGAATTAGAAGCAGCAATCAACGCTCTTGAAGATGGACAAGTTCTCTTGGTTGAAAACACTCGTTTCGAAGATGTTGACGGCAAGAAAGAATCTAAAAATGATCCTGAGCTTGGTAAATACTGGGCATCACTTGGAGATGGTATCTTCGTAAACGATGCATTCGGTACAGCTCACCGTGCACACGCATCTAACGTTGGTATCTCAGCAAACGTTGAAAAAGCAGTTGCTGGTTTCCTTCTTGAAAACGAAATTGCCTACATCCAAGAAGCAGTTGAAGCTCCAGAACGTCCATTCGTGGCTATCCTTGGTGGTTCAAAAGTTTCAGACAAGATCGGTGTTATCGAAAACTTGCTTGAAAAAGCTGATAAAGTTCTTATCGGTGGTGGGATGACTTACACATTCTACAAAGCACAAGGTATCGAAATTGGTAACTCACTTGTAGAAGAAGACAAATTGGATGTTGCTAAGGCTCTTCTTGAAAAAGCAAACGGCAAATTGATCTTGCCAGTTGACTCAAAAGAAGCAAATGCATTTGCTGACTACACTGAAGTGAAAGACACTGAAGGTGAAGCAGTAGACCCAGGTTTCCTTGGTTTGGATATCGGTCCTAAATCTATCGCTAAATTCGATGAAGCTTTGACTGGTGCGAAAACTGTTGTCTGGAACGGACCTATGGGTGTATTTGAAAACCCTGACTTCCAAGCTGGTACAATCGGTGTCATGGACGCTATCGTGAAACAACCAGGCGTTAAATCAATCATCGGTGGTGGTGACTCAGCTGCTGCAGCTATCAACCTTGGCCGTGCAGACAAATTCTCTTGGATCTCTACTGGTGGTGGTGCTTCAATGGAACTTCTTGAAGGTAAGGTTCTACCAGGTCTTGCAGCACTTACAGAGAAATAAGATATCAGATTAAGATGGCTTTTAGCCATCTTTTTATCTAATATTCTGACCTGATTTTGTGGATAAAAGGCTTTCATCTATTCTTTAGAAAAAAAGTAGGTAAATTAGTTGCATACAGTCTGTAAAACTGCTATTATTAGACTGATGTATAAAACTAATTATGCTTAAAGGAAAGGTTTGAAATGAACAAAAGAAAAGAAGTTTTTGGTTTTCGTAAAAGTAAAGTCGCTAAGACTTTATGTGGAGCTGTCTTAGGGGCAGCTTTGATTGCTATTGCAGATCAGCAAGTTTTGGCTGATGAAGTTACAGAAACAAATAGTACAGCAAATGTAGCAGTCACTACAACTGGGAATCCAGCTACTAATCTGCCTGAAGCACAGGGAGAAGCAACTGAAGCAGCAAGCCAAAGTCAAGCACAGGCCGGTTCTAAAGATGGTGCTCTGCCAGTAGAAGTATCTGCTGATGATTTAAATAAAGCAGTGACGGATGCCAAAGCAGCAGGTGTCAATGTTGAACAAGATCAAACAAGCGATAAAGGTATAGCCACAACTGCCGCAGAAAATGCACAAAAGCAAGCTGAAATTAAGAGTGACTACGCTAAACAAGCTGAAGAAATAAAGAAAACAACGGAAGCTTATAAAAAAGAAGTAGAGGCTCATCAGGCTGAAACAGATAAAATCAATGCTGAAAACAAAGCTGCTGAAGATAAGTATCAAGAAGATTTGAAAGCTCATCAAGCTGAAGTTGAAAAAATCAACAATGCTAATGCGACAGCAAAGGCAGAATATGAAGCGAAGCTAGCTCAATATCAAAAAGACTTAGCCGCTGTTCAAAAAGCTAATGAAGACAGTCAGCTTGATTATCAAAACAAGCTTTCAGCTTACCAAGCAGAATTGGCTCGTGTTCAAAAAGCGAATGCTGAAGCTAAAGAAGCTTATGAAAAAGCAGTAAAGGAAAATACTGCTAAAAATGCTGCACTCCAAGCTGAAAATGAAGCTATTAAGCAACGCAATGCAACAGCCAAAGCCAACTATGACGCTGCCATGAAGCAGTATGAAGCAGATCTTGCAGCTATTAAAAAAGCTAAGGAAGATAATGATGCTGACTACCAAGCCAAATTAGCAGCTTACCAGGCAGAGTTGGCACGTGTTCAAAAGGCAAATGCTGATGCTAAAGCTGCTTATGAGAAGGCTGTTGAAGAAAACACAGCTAAAAATACAGCCATTCAAGCTGAAAATGAAGCTATTAAGCAACGGAATGCCGCAGCTAAAGCGACTTATGAAGCAGCATTGAAGCAATATGAAGCAGATTTGGTGGCAGTTAAGCAAGCGAATGCTACCAATGAAGCAGACTATCAAGCTAAGCTAGCCGAATACCAGACAGAACTAGCTCGCGTTCAAAAAGCGAATGCCGATGCTAAAGCAGCTTATGAGAAGGCCGTTGAAGACAACAAGGCAAAAAATGCAGCGCTCCAAGCTGAAAACGAAGAAATCAAGCAACGGAATGCCGCAGCTAAAACTGACTATGAAGCAAAATTAGCTAAATATGAAGCAGATCTTGCCAAATATAAGAAAGAGTTGGCTGAGTATCCGGCTAAGTTGAAGGCTTATGAAGATGAGCAGGCCAAAATTAAGGCAGCACTTGTAGAACTTGAAAAGAATAAAGATCAAGATGGTTACTTGTCTAAGCCATCTGCTCAGAGCTTGGTTTATGATTTAGAACCGAATGCTCAACTTGACCTCAAAACAGAAGGAAAACTTCTTACAGCAGCAGCTGTTGATGAAGCCTTTAAGAAAGACACAGACCAGTACGGTAAAAAGAATCTTCAGTTAGACAACCTGAATGTCAAGAATTTGGAAAACGGTGCTACTACTTCTTCAGTAGAATTGTATGGGAACATCAATAACAAATCTGACTGGACCACCAATGTAGGGAATAAAACTGAAGTTAAATGGGGATCTGTTCTTCTAGAACGTGGTCAAAGCGTAACAGCGACTTATACCAACCTTCAAAATTCCTACTACAACGGTAAAAAGATTTCGAAGATTGTTTACAAATATACTGTAGATCCTTCTTCGCAATTTAAAAATCCTAGTGGAAAAGTTTGGTTGGGAATCTTTACCGACCCTACTCTAGGAGTCTTTGCTTCAGCCTATACGGGTCAAGTAGAAAAAGATACTTCGCTTTTCATTAAAAATGAATTCACCTTCTATGATGAAAATGATCAGCCAATTAATTTTGACAACGCCCTTCTTTCTGTAGCCTCACTTAACCGTGAGCATAACTCTATTGAGATGGCCAAGGATTATAGTGGTAAGTTTATCAAAATCTCAGGTTCATCCATTGGTGAAAAGAATGGCATGATTTATGCTACTGAAACCTTGAACTTTAAACAAGGACAGGGTGGGGCACGTTGGACAATGTATCCAAATGGTCAGCCAGGTTCTGGTTGGGATACCTCTGATGCACCAAACTCTTGGTATGGTGCAGGGGCTATTAGCATGTCAGGCCCTAATAATTACGTTACTGTTGGCGCAACGTCTGCTACCAATGTGATGCCTGTAGCGGAAATGCCTCAAGTACCTGGAAGAGACAATACTGAAGGTAAAAAACCAAACATTTGGTACTCACTCAATGGTAAAATTCGTGCGGTCAACGTTCCAAAAATTACTAAGGAAAAACCAACTCCGCCGGTAGCACCAACTGAACCACAAGCTCCTACTTATGAAGTGGAAAAACCATTGGAGCCAGCACCAGTAGTACCAACATATGAAAATGAGCCAACTCCGCCAGTTAAGACTCCAGATCAACCGGAGCCATCAA
>NZ_KZ672781.1:0-367 GCF_001811085.1 Streptococcus sp. HMSC062B01 | reverse complement strand
CTGAGATTTGTTGGATACGATCTGCTAAGTCATCCATCTTGGTTGAGACTTTTGATTTTGGTAGATCGACTGGAACGTCATCTACAGTCACAAAAGCAAGTCGATTCTTATTCCCAAGGGAATCAAGCGTGTTGTGAATATTTTGGTGGCCAGTTTCAATGGCATCGCTAAAGTTCCGTACTTTGTTTGAAAGCCCCTCTGTACTAGCTGAGATGGCTTGATTCTTCACATTCGAAACACGGTTCTTGAAGTTATCAAAACCTTCTCCCACTTGAACCTTGACATCACCCGCCTTGGTCTTGATGTCCGTCCAGGCTGTGTTGGCTTGTTCTTTAAGGTTGGTTTTGAAGCTGGTTGCTTCACCACT
>NZ_KZ672780.1:201600-406020 GCF_001811085.1 Streptococcus sp. HMSC062B01 | reverse complement strand
CTCTCCTGTCAACTACTTTTTTGAACTTTTTTTATATTTTTTTAAAAAATTATTTTTTTAAGCCTTTGTTTAATATTATATAATCAAAAAGCTGGACAGTGGTCCAGCTTTTCTAAAACTCATTATTTTACCTCAAGTAAACCAAGATCTCCATCTTCTCGACGGTAGATGACATTTGTTGTGTTATCATCTACATCCGTATAAATGAAGAAATCATGTCCCAGCAACTCCATTTGAAGAAGTGCTTCTTCTAAATCCATCGGTTTCAAATCAATGTGTTTTGAACGAACAACTTTTGCAGGTGCTTCATCAACTTCTTCTACTACTGCATCTGTAAAGATTTGACTTGTTGAAACTTTAGTTCTATTTTTTCTTTCAATTTTAGTTTTATTTTTGCGAATTTGGCGTTCAATTTTATCAACTACTAGGTCAATTGAGCCATACATATCTTGTGAGATATCTTCAGCGCGAAGAGTTATTGAACCAAGCGGAATTGTCACCTCAACCTTAGCCGTTTTTTCACGGTAGACTTTAAGATTTACACGTGCATCAAGTTCTTGATCAGCTTGGAAGTATTTTTCAATCTTTTCCAGTTTAGAAACTACGTAATCACGGATTGCTTCTGTTACTTCAAGGTTTTCACCACGGATACTATATTTAATCATATAAGTACCTTCTTTCTAAACATAAAATTTTTCTTTTTATATATTAATTATAACGCTTTCATTATGTTTTTGCAAATTTTTTTCTTATCTTGCTAGTGAAAATGTCATGATTTCTTTCGCTCCGTTTTCAAATAATGTCATTTTTGCATCCTGTAAGGTTGCACCTGTTGTATAGATGTCATCTACAAGTAAAATTTTTTGTGGGATTTTCGTATTTTCAATCATGTAAAAATTACCTGTGTTTTCTAATCTCTCTTTTCTGTCTTTACTAGACTGAGTCTGGCTTTCTTTTTTCTTTAATAGTTCTTGATAAGGTATCTGTGCAGCTTCAAGCAATCCAGACACTTGATTGAATCCTCTTGTTTTCATCTTACTTTCACTTAAAGGAATGCTTAAAATTGTGTAACTTTGGTATTTTTTTAATTCTCTTCTTATACATAAGGCAAACACATTTCTTAATAGGTAATCTCCTTGAAATTTGTAACGACTAAAATAGTCTTTCATAGCCTTATTATAAGTGTACAAACTTTTATGAGCCACTTCTAACCCTCTTTCCTGCCAGTACTGACAATCTTGGCACAAGTTTTTGTCCCCAGCTTTATAACAGCTTGGACAATGTTCTTCTGGAATTTCTTCGAAGGTATTTAAGCATTCTTGACAAACGTCATTTTCTTTTCTTTTTAATTGCAATAAATCTATAAAATTTAACTGCTCTTCTAATAGGGATAAGCAGAGTAGACATTGTCTCATAATCCGGCCTCTCTGTTCATTGCTTTAATTTCATTGATTGCTTTTTCTATCTGTATATTAGTGCCATCATGGAAAAATAGTAAGTCACCTGTCGGTCGTTCCATACTTCTTCCCACTCGCCCGCCAATTTGTACTAAAGCACTCCTTGTAAAGAGACGATGGTTAGCTTCTAAAACAATTACATCTACACAGGGAAAAGTAACCCCTCTTTCTAAAATTGTAGTTGTAACTAGTATACTTATTTTGTTATCTCGAAAATCTTGCACTATTTCTAATCTATTTTCCGTTGTAGAGGCTACAAAACCTACATTTTCTTCTGGAAAATATTTTTGTAAGACTTGCTTTATCTCCTGCCCTTTTTTAATTTCTGAAGCAAAAATTAAGAGTGGAAATTTTGTTTTTCTTTGTTTTCTCAGATACTTGACTAACTTGGCTGGTAGTTTTTCTCTTTGGAGGTCTTTATTTAGACCAGAAAGCCATACTTTTTGTGGGATAATCAAGGGATTTCCATGAAAGCGTCTTGGCAAACTTAATCTTTTCAAAATTCCTTTTTGGACTTTTTTATCAAGCTCATCAGTTGACGTAGCCGTTAGGAATATTGTAGTTCCTTCATTTTTTACTGCTTGCTCGACAGCATGATAGAGCACAGGGTTATCTACATTAGGAAAGGCATCTACCTCATCAACAATGAGTAAATCAAATGCCTGATAAAATTTTAGTAATTGATGAGTTGTTGCAATCACTAAGGGACTGCGTGAATAGGGGTCGGACTCCCCATGCAATAGGGAAATATCACATGAAAAATCTTCTTTTAAACGCCGGTAAAGTTCCAAACAGACATCTATCCGAGGACTAGCTATACAGACAGCACCTCCTTGATCTAACACCTGAGCAACCACTTGATATATCATCTCTGTTTTTCCTGCTCCAGTTACAGCGTGGACTAAAGTATCCTGCTTATTTTGTACTCCTTCAAGTAACCCTTTAGAAACTCTTTCCTGATATTCTGTCAATTGGCCAAGCCATTTCAAACTCGATATAAAAGGAAAAGACTCTTGTGGAAAAAAATAAAGATCTTCGTCACTACGCACTCTCCCTAGAAGAATGCATTCTCTACAATAATATGCACCAATTGGCAATAAATATCTTTCCTTATCAATCTGACTGTAGCAGCGAGAACAAAAGAGTTCTCCCTTTTTTTCAAAAATTGATGATAGTCTTTTAGCTTTCTTAAGTAGTTCAGGAGGTAACTGTTCTTTAGTAAAAATTCGCCCTAAACAATCTTGCAATTCTAACATATCTTTTTATTCGTATTTTCTTGGAAAAATCCTTGATTTTTTGTACAATGAAATCATGGAATTTAAAACTATCAAAGAAAATGGTCAAGTTGAAGAGGAAATCAAAAAATCTCGTTTTATCTGTCATGTAAAGCGGGTAGAATCTGAAGAAGAAGCCAGAGACTTTATAAACACCATAAAAAAAGAGCACTACAAGGCCACTCATAACTGCTCTGCCTTTATTTTGGGAGAAAAAAGTGAAATCAAGAGAACTAGTGATGACGGTGAACCAAGTGGTACTGCTGGTGTTCCCATGCTGGGAGTCTTGGAAAGTCATCAGTTAACCAATCTTTGCGTTGTCGTAACTCGGTATTTTGGCGGAATTAAATTAGGCGCGGGAGGATTGATTCGAGCTTACGCAGGAAGCGTCGCTCTAGCAGTTAAAGAAATTGGACTGGTAGAAATTAAAGAGCAAGTAGGATTGAGACTTCAGTTGTCCTATAGTCAATATCAAGAGTATGCTAATTTTTTAAAATCTGAAAACTTAATGGAATTTGATACGGAGTTTACGGATTCTGTAGCTACCACTATTTTTGTGAATAAAGAAGATCAAAATAGAATTGAGGAAGGCCTGATCGAATTTTTCAATGGTAAAGTTCAGTTGAGTAACCAAGGAATTCGTCAAGTAGAAGTTCCTATTATTTCTTGATATAAAAAAAAGCTATGATAGCCATAGCTTTTTTATATTTTACAAATTCCAATTTTCATTTTATACTTTTCTTAATTCTATTTCATGAGGTGTACTTATGTCTAAAATCTATAATAACATTACCGAACTAATCGGAAATACTCCCATTGTCAAACTTAATCATTTAGTTCCTGAGGGAGCTGCTGATGTATACGTGAAGTTAGAAGCCTTTAATCCAGGATCTTCTGTCAAAGACCGTATTGCTCTCAGTATGATTGAGGCAGCAGAGCGTGATGGACTTCTTAAACCTGGATCAACTATTGTTGAAGCAACCAGTGGAAACACTGGAATTGGTTTGTCTTGGGTTGGAGCAGCAAAAGGCTATAAGGTTGTTATTGTCATGCCTGAAACGATGAGTGTTGAGCGTCGTAAAATCATCCAAGCTTATGGAGCTGAGTTAGTCTTGACTCCTGGAAGCGAAGGAATGAAGGGAGCTATTGCAAAAGCACAGGAAATTGCTGAAGAAAGAAATGCGTGGGTGCCACTTCAATTTAATAATCCTGCTAACCCTGAAGTACATGAAAGAACTACTGGTGTAGAAATTCTAGCTGCCTTTGGTGATACTGGATTGGATGCTTTTGTTGGTGGAGTCGGAACAGGAGGAACTATTTCAGGAGTTTCCCATACCCTTAAAAAAGCAAATCCTGCAATTGAGATTTATGCGGTTGAAGCAGACGAATCTGCTGTTCTATCTGGTGAAAAACCTGGACCACATAAAATCCAAGGACTTTCTGCCGGCTTTATCCCTGAAACCCTCGATACTGATGGCTATGATAAAATTGTGCGAGTTACTTCTGAACAGGCTTTAGACTTTGGCCGTCATATTGGTGGCAAAGAAGGGTTCCTCGTTGGTATTTCATCTGCAGCAGCAATTTATGCAGCAATTGAAGTTGCTAAAAAACTAGGGAAAGGTAAAAAAGTTCTAGCCCTTGCTCCAGATAATGGTGAACGCTATTTGTCAACTGCTTTATATGAATTTGACAAATAATTTTACAAACGAATGATAAATAAAAAAATCATCCTAACATTCAGGATGATTTTCTTTTTCATCTTTTTGATTAGATAGAAACTGGAGGGCTTCCTCAGTCCATGTCGGAATACTCTTAGCAAGAGGGGCAAAGCCAAACTTATGACGGTCATTCGAAAAGCGATGACGCTTAGGTAGGCGATGTTTTTCTTCTTCCAAAGTTCTCATTGATAGGCTAGCCTTCTTAGTATATTCATCGAAATCAAGGACTTGCACTTGCACAGTGTCTCCTATGGCTAGAAGATCATGAATATTTTCTATGTATCCTGTTTTAATTTCGGATATATGAATCAATCCGGTAATACCAGATTCAAGTTCAACAAAGGCACCATAAGGTTGGATTCCTGTAATGGTCCCCCTTAATTTATCGCCAATCTTCATTCGTCTTCAACCTCAATTGTCTCGATAACAACATCTTCAACTGGTCTATCCATCGCTCCAGTCTCTACCTGAGCAATCTTATCCAAAACTTGATAGGATTGTTCGTCTAGTAACTGACCAAACACTGTATGACGACGATCCAAGTGTGGTGTACCACCTTTATTTGCATAGATTTCTGCGATAGGTTCCGGCCAGCCCCCACGACTCAATTCTTTTGCTGAGTACGGCAGATTAGAATTTTGAACGATGAAGAACTGACTACCGTTAGTATTAGGTCCAGCATTGGCCATAGAGAGCGCCCCGCGAATATTATACAATTCTGGCGAAAATTCGTCTTCAAATCTTTCGCCATAAATCGATTCGCCACCCATTCCTGTTCCTGTGGGATCTCCACCTTGAATCATAAAATCTTGAATAATACGGTGGAAAATAACACCGTCGTAATATCCATCTTTTGACAAAGCGATAAAGTTAGCTACCGTTTTAGGAGCTTGTTCTGGGAACAGGACCAATTTCATGTCACCTAGATTTGTCTTGATTGTTGCAAAAGGCCCTTTGTTTTTTTCCATTTCCACTTGTGGAAAGTTTAATTCTTTTTCTACCATACCTAATTTCTCCAAAGCATCAAAGATGCCATCTTCTTCTACTGTTTTTGTAATATAATCTGCTTTTTCAATAATTTTTGGATGCGAGTGCCCCATAGCAATACTCATGCCAGCATAGTCAAATAGCTCTAGGTCATTCAACTCATCACCGAAAACCAAGAGATTTTCAGGTTTTAAACCAAGTTTTTCTATAACCTTTTGGACTCCTGTCGCCTTGGAACCAGCAATCGAAACGACATCTGAGGAATTCGGGTGCCAACGAACCAAACGTAAATCTCCTGATAAATCTGCAGGTAGCTGTAAACTATCTCCTTGATCCTCAAAAGTCCACATTTGATAAATCTTTTCTGACTGGTAAAAGTCAGGATCGACAGGTAAATCCTGGTAAACAACATCAATGGCTTGATTAATCATTGGACTGCGAGCCGAAAGAGCGGCTCCATGACTGCCAACAAGCCCGTATTCAATCCCAACATCCTTAGTCCAAGCAATGTACTTCTCTACTATATTTTGGGGAATTGCTTGCTCACTAACGACTTGTCCTTTTTTATCTTCTACATAAGCACCGTTTAGGGTCACAAAAAAGTCAGGTTTTAGTTCACGAATCTCGGGCACCACACCAAAAATCCCACGACCTGAAGCGATCCCTACCAGGATACCTTTTTCTTTCAGAGTCTTAAATACTTGTTGGATACTCGCCGGCATATAACCTGTATCTTTCACCCTCAAAGTATCATCAATGTCAAAGAAAACAATTTTAATTTTCTTAGCCTTGTATTTTAATTTTGCGTCCATATATCCCTCTTTATTTGCGATGTTCCCATTATACCATAAATACGACCAGAGGACTGCTCTCAAAATCGGAAGACTTTTTCTTCCTTATCAGAAGTCTTCCTGAGGAACCAAGTGATGCTGAAAGGCATAAACAACCGCTTGAGTCCGGTCACTCACTTCCAATTTTGACAAGATATTAGAAACATGAGTTTTTACTGTTTTCAGAGAAATAAAAAGCTCATCTGCAATGCGTTGATTTTCATATCCCTTGGCTAGAAGCCCCAAAATATCTCGTTCTCGAGCGGTTAAATCATCATGTAATTCAATGTGATTGCGATGGTGCTGAACTTTTTTGCTGACTTCTGTTTCAATCGCAACTTCTCCTCTAGCTACTTTTCGGACAGCATGTAAGATCTCATCTGCACTAGATGTCTTCAGCATGTATCCTTTAGCACCAGCATCCAAAACAGGATAAATCTTTTCATTATCCAAGTAGGAAGTCAAAATCAAAATTTTTGCCTCTGGCCAAGTTTCTAGAATTGCCATAGTCGCCTCGATGCCATTCATCTCTGGCATAACAATATCCATGATGATGACATCTGGTCTTAGCTCCAAAGCCAGCTCAACTCCCTCACGGCCATTAGAACTTTCTGCCACCACTTCAACATCTGCTTGTAAGTCTAGGTAGCTTTTTAATCCCAAACGAACCATTTCGTGATCATCTACTAATAAAATTTTCATACTAATTCTCATTTCTATCTAGTAAAGGCACTCGAATATCAATTGCAACTCCTTGCTTAGGAGCAGTCAAAATCTGAATTTCTCCTGCCATATCATGAACTCTCTCTTCAATATTTTTCAAGCCATAACTTATTTCATCTAGCTTTTCTCTGTGAAAACCAATACCATTATCAGCCATTTTTAGCTGAACTTCGTGTCTGTTCTGATATAAGTAGACATCTAAACGACTAGCCTTGGCATGGCGAAGGGTATTGCTAATAATCTCTTGCGCAATTCGAAAGATGTGTTCCTCAATCTGTCTAGGAATAGAACCAACACGATGTTCAAAGTTGACTTCAATCTCACTCTTATCAACTAACTCTTTCAAGATCACTTCCAAACCTTCGACCAAACTTCGACCTTCTAATTCTGTAGGCCGAAGATGTAGTAGCAAGATTCGCAAATCTTTTTGGGCAGTATCCAAAATAGAGGATACTCCTTTTAATTGATTCTCTACCGCTTCTTTTTCCAAAGTTCCCAGTTGACCTGAGACACCTGATAGAATCATATTCGCTGCAAAAAGCTCCTGACTAACCGTATCATGGAGATCTCTAGCGATACGACGGCGTTCTTTCTCAATAATCACCTCTTCGTTTTGAAGAACTTGATTTTCAGATTTCTGCAGATTTTCTGTTAACAAAGCCATTTTAGCAGCAATTTTTTCAAATCCGTAATCAATATCTTCCTGATTACTTTTCTCAACTTCTTGGCCATCTAGAATATTTCGAATATTTCTTCTGATAGATGTTAAGGTTACAATCTGTACAAACTTCATAATCAGCAAGAGTAATATAGTCAAGGAAAGAGCTAAAAAGAAAATGAAGAAGATAAATTTTTGTAGTGTTTCAAAATTCCCCAGAACTGTTTGCCATTGAAAACCAAAAAGGCTGAAGACATATTGAATGACAACGGCTAAAACAAGAAAGGAATAAAAGAAAAGTATAAAATAGTAAGACTTCCTCATTTACGAACGACCTCAACATTTCCAATAAGACTGGCAATAACAATTTTAACGCTTTTATTGGCTCTGTCAAAATCTGGTGTAGTCAGAGAAATACTTTCATTTCTCAATTCTCGAACAGTCTGTCCTAAAAAGGAGAGTTCCCCATATAAGCTATTAACCTTTAAACTGACTGCCACATCAACTGGAACAATAATTTTTGTATCGCCAATCCCTTTTCGCAAGATAATAACATTATCATGATTGGTTAAAATTACCTCTTCCAGATGAATAGTATCTTTCCCTACCATTCGAAAAAGGTTAATATCGTCAAATCGGCAACTATCGTGGGAGGAAAAATGATGTATATCCCCAAGCCAACGATTTTTCTCTTTTTTTACAACTGTATCTTGCTCAAAAACTAGATGTGTCGCTTCATTTTCTCTGTATATATAGGGCGAAGCAACAATCAGACCATAAACAACAGCAAATAGAACTGCTGCAATGACAAATGGATTGAGCATAATAATAAGAAAAAAGAGAATGGAAGCTGTAACTAGGAAAAAGTTACCTCTTTGCCTGCCAAAATAATAATAGAGAAAGAGCAAAAACAAAATTGAGAGAAGGACAAGTCGAGAAAAATCGCCTGCAACAACCGTAATAAAAGCCATTGTCAGTAAAATTGCTTCAATTAACACAAAAAACTGAATCTTTCTCATCATACTTATCCTTTCTACTTTTCTATTTCTATTGTATCAAATTTTACTATTTTTTCCTCAGACCTGAGCATGAATCCTAAATTTCTAGACCTCAGCTCAATCCTTATTTATTCCAGAAAATCTCAACTTTCAGAAGTAGGCCATAAGAAAAGCAACCAAGGAGGTTGCTTTTTTAATCACCATGTGTCGAACTTGATGCTGAAGTTTCATCCTCTGAAGAACTTGACGATGACGTATTCTTACTACTTGATGAGGAGTTAGAATTCGAACTTGAGCTAGAACTTGAACTTTGAGTAGTTGCTTCAGTTACATATAAGGTTACTTTTACCTTCTTAGGATTAACTGGTCCAGTTGCTGGAGATTGTGATGTCACCAAATCAGATTGACTCGACACAACTGAACGATCCACGACTCTTTCAATGTTACTAGATGGAATTCCTAGAGAAATCAGATAATTCCGAGCGTTTGCATAAGTATATTGAAGGCTACCAAAGTTTGGCATTTCAATCGTTGATACTGCTTTGGCTACTTTTAAAACAATCTTCGTATTTGAAGTGAGATCATAGGTAGCTCCCGCAGCTGGTGTCTGTTCAAAAATTGTTCCTTCTTCTGCATCGTTTGTTTCAACTTCTTCAACTTTAATATTGTTTTTTGGAACTTTTAGAACATCCGTGAGCCTTTCAACGGCTTGGGCAGTCGTTTGGCCAGTATAGTCTTCCATGATCAGCGTTTTAGCTCCCTTAGAAACAACTAAATTAACCGTACTGCCTTCCTTTCTCTGAGTCCCTGCCACTGGATCTGTTCGAATAATCATTCCAGAAGCTACTTCATCACTATTCTCTTCTATTTCTTCGCCAACTTTTAAATTGACTTTTTCAATCGCTTCTCTAGCTTCAGCAACTGTCTTGCCAGTAACATCTGGAACCTGCTTATTAGATGGTGTTAGATAGAGCAAAGCTAGAAAAGCAGCAATGACCAGAAATACTGCAGCTAACAAAACCTTGTATCTCGCTCTCAAATGATGCTTTTTCTTAGGTTTTGTTGGCGGTGCAACTTGAGGGACTTTCTGTTCAACATCTGTAGCTGGATCATTTTTTACTCTAGAAGCTACAGGAGGTGTGACTTGTGGAATCTTCGGAAGTGTTTTAGTATCCGCTTTTACCGCGTCATCAAACATCAGTTTCTTTTCATTCCGTCGTTCAGGTGACAGGCAGCTAGACAGATCTACATACATATCCGAAACACTCTGATATCGATCTGTCAGCTTTTTAGCAGTAGCCTTAATAATAACATTTTCCAAAGACTGCGGAACATTGGCGTTTTCAGCAATAATGGACGGCAATGGTTTTTGGAAATGTTGTAGAGCGATCGTCACTGCACTATCCCCATCATAAGGAATATGACCAGTCAGCATCTCATAAAAGATGATCCCCATCGCATAAATATCGCTTTGGAAAGTTGCTTTCGAACCACGCGCCTGCTCAGGAGACAAATAATGGACACTACCAAGCATGGAATTTGTTTGGGTCAAACTTGTTTCTGCAAAGGCAACCGCAATCCCAAAGTCCGTTACCTTAGCATTTCCATCTGGAGTCAGGAGAACGTTTTGCGGTTTCAAATCTCGGTGAACAATCCCACGAGCATGTGCCAAACGCATGGCTAAAAGAATTTGCCCCATAATTCGAACGGCCTCTTCGTTCGACAAAGGAGAGTGTTCCTTGATATAACGTTTGAGATCCAAGCCAGCTACATATTCCATAGCCAAATATTGCTGGCCATCTTCTTCACCAATATCGGTGACACGAACGATATGTGGATGGTCCAAATCCGCCATGGCACGCGCTTCTCGTTGGAAACGTGCAACAGCGATAGGATCCGTCTGGTAATTGGTTCTAAGAACCTTAACCGCCACTTCTTCACCATCTAAAATCAAATCCTTGGCAAGATAGACATCTGCCATCCCGCCTCGGCCAATTTGTTTGATGATCTTATATCGCCCGGCAAAAATTTTGCCGATTTGAATCATGCTTCTTCCTCCTTGTCAAAGTAAACAAGAGCTACTGTAATATTGTCCAGACCTCCTGCATTATTGGCAAAGCGAATTAAAGTTTGAGCTTTTTCTGACAAAGTGAGATCACTTTTTAGAATATCATAGATTTCACTTCCGGCTACCATATTTGATAAACCATCACTGTTAATCACGATATAGTCGCCCTCTTCTAAAGTGATTATTCCAAAATCAGGCTGAATTTCATCTTTTTGTCCGATAGATTGGGTAATGATATTTCGTTGGGGATGGCGTTCAGCTTCTTCAGCTGTAATCTGACCAGCTTTTAAAAGAGCATTGACTAAAGAATGGTCACTTGTTAGTTGTTTGTACTCTTCTCCACGAACCAAACCGATACGAGAATCCCCTATATGAGCATAAATTGCTTGATTGCCAATAATCGCAATGGCCTCAAGTGTCGTTCCCATTCCCTTGTACTCGTCTGATTGTCCAACTTCATGAATCTTTTTATTTTCTGCTTCTAAATGCTCAGCAAACCAATCTCTCACACCATTGACAGAATCAATCTGCGTATCGACCCAAGCAGCACCCAAGTCTGTCACGGCCATCTCACTTGCAATATTTCCAGCACGGTGACCGCCCATACCGTCTGCTAGGACAATCAAAGGCATCCCAGAACGATTTACAAAATGATTTACAAAGTCTTGATTATTTGTACGTTTTTTACCAACATCTGTTAATAATGCTATTTCCATTCTGTTAGTATCCTCCTCTTTCAAGATATTCTCCTAAACTGACTGATAAAAAAGCCATCGCTTCCATATAATTCGGGAGTAATTAAAATACACCCATCTTTTAGAATATCTTTTCTTTCATGTTTTAAGTTTACCTGCTCAAAGTTAGGATGTTTCTCTAAAAATTTAGAAACTACTTGACTATTTTCTTGTGAAAAAATAGTGCAGGTACTATAAGTTATTATACCACCTTTTCTCAAACTTTTACAAACACTATCTAGTATCTCTAGCTGAATTTTTTGTAAAGAGAGAAAATCTGCATTTTCTTTGTTGTATTTGATATCCGGTTTTCGCCGTAAGAGACCAATTCCCGAACACGGAGCATCTACTAAAATCTTATCAAAGGCATCCTTACCGAATTTCTGATAGACTTCTCTAGCATCAAGCTTTTTTGTTTGAACTTTATCAGCAAGACCCAAACGAGTAGCTGCTTCTTCGATCAATTGAAGCTTATGCTCATACAAGTCTAGGGCTATGATTTCCCCAGTATTTAAATATGAAGCCATATGAAGAGTCTTTCCACCAGGCGCACTGCAAGCATCTAAGATTCTTTCATCTCCTTCAATACCTAAAGTTGGTGCCACCAGCTGACTAGACTCATCCTGAATCGTAATTAGGCCAGACGTAAACAATTCGTGACCAGCAAAGTGACCTTGATTCTTAACCAAAGCAGACGGAGCTAAGAGAGAATCTTCTGCCTGTAAAAGTCCTTTTAGTTCCTCTTTACGAGCCAAGTCTGTCACACGAATACTGGCTTTATTCCGCTCAAAAAGACTCGCTAAAATTGCCAGGGCACGTTCTTCACCATACTCTTCTATTAAAGCCTTAACTAGCCATACTGGCGTCGAATATTGGATAGAATAGCGCTTGTTCTTCCGTTTAATCGTTTCAACGTCAGCTACACCTTCACGTTCTATCCGACGCAAAATAGCATTAACAAACTTATCGCTTCCTAGCTTTCGTTTTTTAGCTAGTTCAACAGCTTCATGAATAAGAGCGTGATTTGGAATCTTATCCAAATACAGCATTTGATAAAGACTCAAGAGCAAGAGAATGTATAGCCAAGAGTCTAGTTTATCCCGGTCTTCAATTAGATGGGACAGATACCACTCAAGGGTCAGCTTACGAGCAACTGTTCCGTAGACAAGTTCTGTCACTAAACTTTTATCTTGTTGAGAAAGCTGAACCTTATTGAGAGCCTTATTGAGGGCAATATTCGAGAAAGCTCCTTGATCAAACACCTCTTCTAACACCTCTAAAGCCACCTGTCGCGCACTTTTTCTTCTAGTTTCCAAACTTATCTCCTACTGCTAAGTTTCGGCCAGCACCATTCAAAAAATCTGAGATAGTCATTTTGGGTTTTCCAGCTGGCTGAACTGTCTTAAGGGCGAGTGCCCCTTCTCCAGTTGCAACAAGTAGCTGCCTTTTCCCAATCTCTAAAATCTCTCCTGGCTGACCATCTCCATCTGCTAATTCTGCTTCATAAATTTTAAATCTTCCGCCCTGCCATAGAGTATGAGCTACAGGCCAAGGATTCATCCCGCGTATCTGATTAAAGAGTTGACGGTTGGTCTTGGTCCAATCCAGTCTTTCTTCTTCTGGCCTGATATTTGGTGAGAAAGTAACCTGACTTGGATCTTGAGCTTCAGGCTGAATGTCGCCAGCAAGATAAGCCGGTAATGTGTCCAAAAGCAAATCTCGACCAACAATGGCTAATTTCTCAAACAAAGTGCCAACATTATCCTCATCAGTGATTGGAATACTTCGGCGGGAAATCATATCTCCTGCATCCATCTCCTTAACCATCTCCATAATAGTCACACCAGCTTCCTCATCACCTTGAATCAAAGCATAATGAATTGGGGCGCCACCACGATGTTTGGGAAGGAGGGAAGCGTGAACGTTGACTGCAAAGTCCATGCTTGCAAGAAGTTTGCTTGGAAGGAACTGTCCAAATGCTGCAGTTACAATTCCGTCAGCACCTAGATTCATGATTGCTTCCATTTCTGGACTTCCTGATAATTTTTCTGGCTGATAGATTGGCAACTCGTAAGATAAAGCCACTTCTTTCACTGGCGTCATTCTAATTTCTTTTTTTCGACCTACTGCTCGATCTGGCTGGGTTACCACAGCCAAAATCTCATATTGGCCACTTTCCAACAATCCCTTTAAGACCGTAGCAGAAAAGTCAGGTGTACCCATAAATATTAGTTTTGTCATACTTGTTTCCTTTTACATAAAGTTTTGTGGTTCGTTATCAATGCTGAAACGCAAGTCCTTGTTATCTCGTTCCTGCGTCCATTCCAAAATCTTATTTAAAGTTTCTTGCAAATTATCTTCAAAACGATATTTTACTAAAATTTGATAGTGAAAAAGATTATGTGTACGGGCAATTGGCTTGGGTGTAGGTCCCAGTATTTTAACCTGGTCAGACAGACCCTGCTTCAAAATATCCAAAACTTGATAGGATTTTTTTACTAAAAATTCTTCATCTTTGTGGGATAAAGTCAAGCCAACTGTAAAATAATAAGGCGGATAGCCAAGTTGCCTGCGAATATTCATTTCATAGTTAAAAAAGCCTTCATAATCTTGCTTTTTAGCATACTCTATAGCATAATGGTGCGGGTTGTAGGACTGAATCAAAACTTGGCCTTCCTTGTCTGCCCGGCCTGCTCGACCAGCTACTTGAGTCAAAAGCTGGAAAGTCCGCTCAGAAGAACGAAAGTCTGGTAAATTCAGGGCCGTATCAGCATTCAGCACACCGACCAGGGTTACATTTGGAAAATCCAAGCCCTTAGCAATCATCTGGGTTCCCAGTAAAATATCCGCTTCTCCTCGCCCAAAAGCTTCTAAAATCTTTTCATGACTACCTTTTTTTCGAGTCGTATCCACATCCATTCTCAAAACCCGCGCATCTGGAAAGGCTGTTTTTAGCTCATCATAAGCTTTCTGCGTCCCAGTTCCATAATAGCGCATACTCCTGCTGGAACAGTTTGGACAGGCATAGGGAATATCTTTGATAAAACCGCAATAATGGCAGTTCATGGTCTTGGTATCCATATGGAGCGTTAAAGAGATATCACAGTTTGGACAAGTGTCTACTGTCCCGCATTCTCGGCACATAATAAAACTTGAATAACCCCTGCGGTTCAACATGAGAACAACTTGCTCCCTTTTATCCAAGCGCTCTTGAATAGCCTCTAAAAGTGGAGGGGTAAAGTTTTTGGCTTCATTTTGACCAATATAATCCCTAAAATCAATGACTTCAACTTGAGGAACCTTGGCTAGAGGATTGGCCCGTTTAGTCAGCCTTAAAAACTGATACCGCCCCTTCCCCGCTCTTGCTCTGCTTTCCAAGCTTGGCGTTGCTGACCCCAGAACTAAAACCGCCCTATTATACTGAGCTCGGAGAATAGCAACTTCTCGAGCATGGTAACGCGGATTAGAATCCTGCTTGTATGAAGACTCGTGCTCCTCATCAATGATAATCGCACCAATATTTTTGAGAGGGGCAAAGACAGCTGAGCGCGCGCCAACAACGACCTGGGCTTCCCCTCTTTCTACCTTACGCCATTCGTCATATTTTTCACCATTAGACAAACCAGAATGAAGGATTGCCACCTGTTGGCCAAAGCGGGCAATAAAACGATCCGTCATTTGTGGAGTCAGAGAGATTTCAGGAACCAGCATGATAGCAGTTTTCCCTTTTTGTAAGACTTGCTCAATTACTTGAAGATAGACTTCTGTCTTGCCACTTCCCGTGATTCCTTCTAACAAGATCGGTTTCGCATCTTGGCCAATCTTCTCGGTTATAGCAGCGACAGCGTGCTCTTGCTCGTTATTGAGCTGTAATTCTTGGTCCTTTCTCTCTTTCTCAAAATAGCTTGCTGTTCGGCTAACTTCCCTTTCCTCAATAACAATTGCATTTTGGTTTATAAAATATTGAACCAATTCTCTAGAAAATTTTTCCCGCAAATCTGCCAGCAGCTGAGCGCCATTTTGCTTCAATAAATACTCTTTTAAATCCTGCTTTCTTTTGGCACGACTGGATATGTCCATCGTCTCTAAAGAATTATGATCTACCTTATACCATTTTTCTGTTTTGATTCGTTTTTGATCTGTTGCCTGATACTCCATACGAATCCGTCCTAATTGGCTCAAGCGCATAAAGGTTGCTTGCCGTTCCTTATCTAAATCAGAAAAGCGAAGACTAGCCTGTTCACCAAAAATCTCTTGTCTCTCCTCTAAAGACATCGCTTCCGTCGGATAGAGTATTTTGTCGTAGGAAGAGTTAAGAAAATTAGGTAACATGGCTTTTAAAATGGAAATTTTGTAAGAGAAGACTGTTTTACGTAGCTCATCTGCCAGCCAGAGTTGCTCTTCGTTTAAAACCGGACTAAAATCAAGAACTTCCACAAGTTCTTTTAATCCCAATCCCTCTTCCTCTTCAATAGCAAGAACAATCCCTTGAATCAAACGATTGGCTTTCCCAAACGGAACGTGAACCCTCATCCCAACTTGCAAGGCTTGAGAAAACTCTTGAGGAACTGCATAACTGAAAGGTTTATCCGTCTGCATCAAGGGTACATCTACAATAACTTTAGCAACTAGCATTTCCTCACCTTCCTTTCTCACATTACACGTTTTTACGAATTAATTACAAAAAAATATACGTCTCTTCATTATACCGAAAAAATAGCTGGAATAGAAAAAAGAAGATTGAGTTCCCCCAATCTTAAATCTTTTCGCCTTCTTCTTTTTCTTTAGCGATTTGTTCTTTAATTTTACGCTCTTCTTCTTCCTTACGCAATCGCTCTTCTTCTGCACGGCGACGAACAGCTTCACGCTTTCCTTCTGGATCTGGGTGAATCGTTACATTTCCAGACTCAATTTCTTCTAGAGCTCGAAGAGTTGATTTGACAGATTTAAAGTCCTGAGTCGGTGTAGCGCCAGCCTCAAGCTCGTGTGCACGCTTTGCTTCCAAAATTACTAATGAATATTTTGATGGTACCTTGTCCAACAAGGTATCAATAGACGGTTTTAACATCATAATTCTTTACCTAATTTCTAATCTTTATCTTACTGTTGCAGAATTTTTCACCATATCTTGATAGTGGCCTATCACGCGATCCACACGGAAATGCTCCGCCTCAATCACTCGCTTAACTCGTTCGGCCGCTAGACTGACCTCATCATTGACAATAGCATAGTCATACTCACGCATGAGGGCAATTTCTTCCTTGGCTTTCTCAATGCGCTTAGCAATGACGTCTGCGCTGTCTGTGCCACGACCAACCAAACGGTCTTGTAATTCTTCCAAATCTGGAGGTGTCAAAAAAATAAAGACAGCGTCTGGAACTTTTTTCTTGACCTGCAAGGCACCTTGCACCTCAATTTCAAGGAAGACATCGATTCCCTTATCCAAGGTCTCGTTGACATAAGTTAGTGGCGTCCCGTAGTAGTTACCGACATACTCAGCATACTCCAACATCTGACCCTGACGGATTAACTCTTCAAACTCTTCACGAGTTCTAAAGAAATAATCCACACCGTCCACTTCTCCTGGACGTTGCGGACGTGTCGTCATAGATACAGAATATTGAAATTGATTTTCTGAGCTTTCAAAAATTTCACGTCTAACCGTTCCTTTTCCTACACCAGATGGTCCAGAAAAAACGATTAACAAGCCACGTTCCGTCATTTGGTCTCCTTCACAGTCTTTTACCTAGTGTAACAAAAAAAAGCAGATATTTCAACTGCTTTTTATGATGATTATAAGCTACTGAAAGAAAAAAACAGCTCGAAAGCTGTTTCTCTACTTAGCATAATCAACGGCACGCAATTCACGAATAACTGTGACCTTGATATTTCCTGGATACTCCAGATTGTTTTCAATCTTCTCACGAACATCATGTGCCAAAATCGTCACCTTATCATCCTTGATTTTTTCAGGATGAACCATGATGCGGATTTCACGACCCGCCTGCAAAGCAAAGCTTGTCTTAACACCATCGAATTCATTCGCAATTTCTTCTAAGTCATGCAAGCGTTTAATATAGCTCTCTAGTGACTCGCTACGAGCACCCGGACGAGCAGCGCTGAGCGCATCCGCTGCAGCAACAATGACTGCAATCACGCTTTCAGCTTCTACATCTCCATGGTGGCTAGCAATGGTGTTGACCACAACTGGATGTTCCTTGTACTTACGAGCGAGCTCGGTACCAATTTCAACGTGACTTCCTTCCACTTCTCGGTCAATTGCTTTTCCGATATCGTGAAGGAAACCAGCCCGGCGTGCCAGAGTTGCATTTTCACCAAGTTCACCAGCAATGACTCCTGCTAACTTCGCCACTTCAATTGAATGACGAAGGACATTTTGTCCATAAGACGTGCGGAATTGCAATCGTCCCATGATCTTCATCAAATCAGGGTGAAGGTTTGGAGCTCCAATTTCATAGGCTGCTGCTTCCCCATATTCACGAATACGATTATCAATTTCCAAACGGTTCTTCTCGACTAACTCTTCAATACGAGCTGGATGAATCCGTCCATCTTTAAGGAGGGCTTCCATCGTCATGCGAGCAATTTCACGGCGAACAGGATCAAATCCAGATAGGGTTACAACGTCTGGAGTGTCATCGATAATAACATCAATTCCTGTAAGACTTTCAAAAGTGCGGATATTGCGTCCTTCACGACCGATAATCCGTCCCTTCATCGTATCATCAGGCAAGTGGACCGTTGAGTTGGTCTGCTCAGCCACATAATCACCAGCAATCCGCTGCATGGCTTGAACCAAGATATCTTTAGCCATCTTGTCAGAGCGTTCTTTAACCTCTTGTTCAGCCTCACGAATACGCATCGCAATTTCTTTGGTTAGCTTTTCCTCTGTTTGAGCAAGAATCAGATCACGTGCTTCGTTCTGCGATAGTGAAGCAACTCTTTCTAGTTCAGCTTCTTTTTGTTTTTCAAGCTCAGCTAGTTGTTCTTCCCGCTCATCAATGTATTTAGTTTTATCTGAAAGACTTTGTTCTTTCTGCTCGAGCAACTTCTCTTTGTTGGTCAAGTTATCATCTTTTCGATCAAGGCTAGCTGCACGTTCTGTCAAACGACTTTCTGTTTGTTTCAGCTCTTGACGCTCAGACTTAAACTCTGCCTCAACTTCTTCTCGATATTTTCTGGCTTCTTCTTTTGCCTCCAAAAGTGCTTCTTTTTTAAGCGAATTAGTCTCGCGTTTTGCATCTTTCAAAATGATATCTGCTTCACGCTCGGCCTGACCGCGTAAATTCGTTGCTTCTTGTTCAGCATTCAAAAGAGTAAGTTCCGCGGCTTCTTTTGAAGATTTCATTCGAGCCGAGATGCTTACATATCCAATGACTAAACCAATGATGACGGCAAAAACAAGAGCGAAAATCATTTCCATGTTTTTACCTCATTAATTTATTTTAAATTGAATTCGAAAATTCTTAATTATTTTATCATAAATTTGATAAATTAACAAACTGATTTTGGTAAAAAAGAGAGCGATTTCTTATATTATTTTATTAAGTTTTTGGCAAAGCCTTGTGACACCTTTATTCTTGTCAAAAATTATTTTTTTGCAAAAATATTTGATATAATCAAACTATAGAAATTGATTACAAAGGAGACTTTTATGTCTAAAGAAGTTATTGTTGAAAGTTTCGAGCTTGATCACACAATCGTTAAGGCCCCTTATGTACGACTCATTGGAGAAGAAAGCGGACCAAAAGGAGATGTCATTTCCAATTTTGATATCCGACTTGTCCAGCCCAATGAAGATTCCATTCCAACTGCAGGTCTCCATACCATTGAACACCTGCTGGCCATGCTTATCCGTAAACGCATTGATGGAATGATTGATTGCTCTCCTTTTGGTTGTCGAACTGGTTTCCATATGATCATGTGGGGACGTCATACCCCATCCGAAATCGCTCAAGTGATCAAATCATGCCTTGAAGAAATCGCTGAAACCACTACTTGGGAGGACGTCCCAGGAACTACGATTGAGTCTTGCGGAAACTATAAAGATCACAGCCTCTTTTCTGCCAAGGAGTGGGCTAAGTTAATCCTCAAACAAGGCATATCGGATAATGCTTTCGAACGCCATGTTATTTGATCCTTTAATAACAAAAAAATCTCAAGACTAATTTTTTAGCTTGAGATTTTTTATTTCTAAAAGTCTAAAGAATCCGCATAGCCCGGACCATTTCCTACAAAATAACCTGTTTTACAGTTGATACTAAAGAGGTAGGTTCCATCTGGCTTAAAGAGATTATAGTAGCCATTTCCTTTTATAATATTGACACGTTCGATGATATATTGATCGCCAGTAATATAGCCACGTTCCCGTGAAATTTTTAAGATTTTTTCCAAAATACCTGGATTAAAGACCCAAGCGGGATTATTGACATCATCAATCACAGCCTGATTATAAGGAACACGACTTAGATTTCTCTGCAGAGCCACACCAGTGCTGGACAATCCTCCATATCCAGTAGAACCACCAGTGATTACGCCTTGATCCGTATTATTAGTGGTCGGTGCTGTTGGAGTTGTTTCAGCAGGTGCTGGAGTTGTATTGGAAGCAGTCCCTTGACCTCCAGCTGATTGAGAGACTGTTTGCTGACCCTTTCCTTGACTAATGGCAGAGCTGATTAACTTATCTAAATTATCATTACCCGTTTTAGTTTCAGTAAAAGTCGCGTCTCCCTTAACTTTTGCATTGGTATCCAAAACGCCATCTTTGATCGCAGCTGTTTCAAACTGAGAATTGACTGCTTGAATTGCTGAGATTTGTTTTACAAGACTATCATATTTAGCCTTAGCAACCGTATATTCCTTATCATTTTTTAAGGCTTCAAGCGCTGCTTTTAATTGATCTAAGTTGGCAAAGCTACTGTTTTTAAGAGCCAATTTATTCTTATCAGTAAAGAAAGAATCGTATAAATCATTAAATTTTTTCAAGGCCTTGTTTTCAGAACTTGAACTACTTGAACTAGTCTTTTTACTTGCTTGACTGCTGGAGCTCGTTACTGTTTTGCCTGCCTGATTACGATTCATCGCAAAATACGCAGTTGCCGCAATTCCAGCTACAGCCAGAAGAGCTACTAGGGCATAGATGACCTTTTTACTACCAGAGCCTGTCTTTTCATCATCTTCTTCATATGAATCCTCAGTTACTGGTGTAGATACTGAAGCAACAGGCTCCAAGTCCACCTGAGTCTTATCTTCAGGCTCGTCAGCAAAAGCTTGGCTGACCTCAGCTTCTAATCCAGGACTCTTAGGAGAAGCTATAACTTCTTCTTTCGTCTCATCAGTTGAAACTGTTTCTTTTTTCGCTTCTTCTGCCTTTTCGTCTTGTTTCTTTTGAGCTTGAACGGTAGCTGTATACTTTCCAGCTTCAATTTCTTGACGATGTTGCTTGATGTATTTGTCTAAAACACTATCATCTTCTTTGACGCCAGCTTCTAATTCCTCACTTTTTCTGGCAGCCTGACCAATAGTCATTTCCTTAGCTTCTTCAAAATCTAAAATAGATTCTTGCTCTTGGCTTTCAGGTTTTTTATTTTCCTTACTCATAGTCATCCTTTCTGCTCTTCAAGTTTTCGTTTGACTCTTTTTCCAAAATATTGATATAAATCAACCTTCAAGGTTCCATTATAGAGTTTTCTCTTTTTATCTGCCGGACTGCCATATTTACTTTCAAAAGCTTCATCGCTAGTCAAAATAAATTTACTCCATGTTTCTAATGGTGCAAAAGTTTGCCCCATTTCCTGGTAGAGCTTTGTAACAGCCGTATCATCCAAAAGTCTTTCCCCATAGGGAGGATTTGAGATAATCACACCATTGATTTTGTTAGTGTGCAAGTCTTGCAACCTCATTTGCTTAAAGCAAATACAGTCTTCCACCCCAGCTTCTTCAGCATTCTTCTTGGCAATATCAATCATACGCGCATCCAAATCCGATCCAGCAATATCCAATTGAATATCCTGCTTAATTTGCATACGAGCATCAGCTTTTGCTTTCTGAATTTGTGCTCGATCTATCCAATTCCATTCTTCAAAAGCAAAAGAACGATAAAGACCAGGAGCAATGTTTTTACCAATCAAAGCAGCCTCTATACAAAAAGTTCCAGAGCCACATGTCGGATCAACTAAAGGTTTATCAGGATACCAATTGGATAAGAGAAGAATGGCAGCTGCCATATTTTCCTTAATTGGTGCTCCACCCTTATCTGTCCTATAACCACGCTTAAACAAGCTAGTCCCCGTCGTATCAATCATGACTGTCGCCAAATCTTTTAAAATAGAAACTTCAATCTTAAATTCAGGTCCATTTTCCATAAGGGGAACCCCTTCAGGACGCGCATAGTGTTTCTGCAACTTCTTCACAACGGCTTTCTTAGAAATTGCCTGAACGCTGGGTTCATTGTGAAGTTTGGACTTGACACATTTCGCTTTCGAAATAGGGAATTTTGCGCCTAAGGGTAGGTAGTTTTCCCAATCAAGTGCAAAGACACCTTGAAAAAGCTCTTCAAAAGTCTTGGCAGGAAAAGTCCCAACAATGATTTTGATCCGATCTGCCGACCGTAACCAAAGATTGGTTTGAATAATAGTTTGGACATCTCCTTCGAAACGAACTCGACCATTTTCAACCTGACAATCGATTCCAAGATTTCTAATTTCACGACCAACTACTGCTTCTAGACCTGCTGCAGCTGTCGCTATTAAGTCAAATGTTTTTTTCATTATTTCCTCAAAACAAAGGGGAAGCGTCTATCCATATACTGAGATAGCCGACTTGAGATTTACTTAGATCAGGAAAAGTTGCTATCCCTAACTTTTTAAAGTATATTTCACTATAATTAGAGGCTAAGAACCAAGCCCTAGCCTCCACCTATATGCAATTTTCTATAAGCCATGTTTTGTTCCAGAAATGACTAGGCACCATTTCCTTCGATAATCATCTGTCTACTGTTTCCAGTCAGAATGCAATGTTCGTTTCCACGCATTCCATGCCCCGACCAAAGTTTGGGTTGCTAGCTTGAGGGGTTTACCGCGTTCCACTTCTTGTGTTTCCACAAAAACTACGTCACTGTGGCACTTTCAGGCCTACTCCAGCATATCAAGAGACTTAGCTGTTTCACCCGCCGTAACGGAAAAATCCGTCCCTAGGCTTATTGTTTCGCCTAGCACAAACACTACCGGCATCACAGCCAGTGCTAGCATGGACTTTCCTCATGAAAAATAACTTTTCATGCGATTATCCAAAAATTGCACGTCTTATAATTACAATTGATTTAATTCGCTCGCTTGGATTTGTTTACCGAACACTTCTTTTTCCAAACGGCTTAGTCGTTTCAAGATATCAAAATTGGTAATTGTCGTTTGAGTTGTGTCTCCAAATGACTGATGAACCTGAGAAGCAGTTGAATTTGGAGCTTCCTGAATTCGTTTAGAAAGTTCTTGTTTTAAACGGCTATTTTCTTCACGCAATTCCTTCACTAAAGCTGAATAAGTTTCATAGTCTTTGATCACATCATCTAAAAACTCATCCACTTCTTGCTTACTATATCCACGTACTGCTGTTTTAAAATCTTGATCAAAAATATCTTTAGGTGTAAAAATAATACTAGCCATTTCTCTCTCCAATCTGGTTTATTATTATCATTATATACGAAAAGGAAGAGAAAAATCAAGGTATAAACTTTAAATTTCAGAAAAATTTTCCGCCAGCTCATTTAAGTCATCAAATGTTAATTTTTTGATATGATATTGTTCATTTTCCTTCATCATTCGGTAAAGATACTTGAGCTTTGTCTCATTTTCTTCATCGTAAAATAGATAAGCTCCGTCTGTGCTCTCTAACAAAAATTGATTATAAGTCCGAAACTGACTTGGATTTTCATAGCTTGGATAAGCATATTTGATAAAATCAACATTTTTAAACTTAGCCAATTTTTCTTGGTTAACCTCATTCCAATTTTCACCTTGGTTTTCAAAAATAAAAATCGTCGCCAATTGGAAATTATATTCTTCCTGTAATTCCTTAGCAACTTCCAGAACCCAGACCTCAAAGCCCAAATTTCCTGTGAAAACCAGCCATTTCATGCCATTTTCTAAGAGATAAATTAAATCCCTACGAATAGCTGCTTTGATAATTTTCAAGCGTTGATCCTTGTCTCCAAAGATTCCTAAATCAAAGGCTTTATAGCCTACAACAAGTACACTGACCATTTTTTATCCTTTTACAATGATTTATGGTATAATAGAGTGATGTTATTGTACCAATAAGGAGTTTTATGGTCAACTATCCGCATAAGCTTACATCTAAAAATAACATAAAAAAAGTGAAAAAAGAGACTGTCGATTTCGCTAATCGGGGAATGACTTTTGAAAAAATGATTAACGACACCAATGATTATTACCTTAGTCGTGGATTAGCTGTTATTCATAAAAAGCCTACACCCGTGCAAATTGTCAAAGTTGATTATCCTAAGCGAAGCCGTGCCAAGATTGTCGAGGCCTACTTTCGCCAAGCATCTACTACGGACTACTCGGGAGTTTACCGTGGGCATTACATTGATTTTGAAGCCAAGGAAACGCGGCAAAAGCAATCTATGCCTATGAAAAATTTTCATGCACACCAGATTGAACATATGGATCAAGTGCTCAATCAAGGCGGGATTTGCTTTGTCTTACTTCACTTTTCTAGTCTGAAGGAAACCTACCTCCTTCCTGCTCCCTACTTAATTGAGTTTTATAAGATTGATAAGGGTGGGAAATCCATGCCCCTGGATTATATTCAGAAACATGGTTATCTCATTGAACAAAACATCCTTCCCAGCATACCTTATCTTGATATTATCTCAAAAAATTTACTAGGTGGTCACTCTAATGAATAAACAAACCTTAATGACAGCCCTAAAATGGGTTGCAAGCGGCCTTATCTCACTCTTTCTTTTGGGACTTCTGCTAGGAAGTTGTCTCTTCTTCTACTATGTGAGCAAGGCCCCTGAATTATCAGAAAGCAAGCTCGTTGCTACTACTTCCAGCAAAATTTATGATAGCCAAAATAACCTTATCGCAGATTTGGGATCTGAAAAGCGCGTAAATGTTACCACTGATCAAATTCCAACTGATTTGGTCAATGCTATTGTTGCTATTGAAGACCATCGTTTCTTCAATCACCGTGGGGTTGACTCCATTCGGATCATCGGCTCTATCTTTAATAATATCCTTAAGAGGTCGAATGGGCTTCAGGGTGGTTCTACCTTGACCCAACAGTTAATCAAACTGACATATTTTTCTACCTCTAAAGCAGACCAGACGGTCTCACGTAAAGCTCAGGAAGCTTGGCTGGCTTTCCAACTAGAAAGAAAAGCTACAAAGCAACAAATTCTGACCTATTATGTCAATAAGGTTTACATGTCTAATGGGAACTATGGGATGCAGACAGCAGCACAAAGTTTTTATGGTAAGGACTTAAAAGACCTAAGCTTGCCTCAATTAGCCTTGCTTGCCGGAATGCCCCAAGCTCCAAACCAATATGATCCATACTCTCAGCCAGAAGCAGCACTTCAACGCCGTAACCTGGTTTTATCTGAGATGTACCAACTGAAATACATCACTGCTGAACAGTATGAACAAGCTATCAATACTCCTGTTACTGACGGTTTGCAAAGCTTGAAGAGCTCTGCGTCTTATCCAGCTTATATGGATAACTATTTAAAACAAGTTATCGAGCAGGTCGAAAAAGAAACAGGCTATAACTTGCTGACTACTGGTATGGAAGTCTACACCAATGTCAATACTGACGCTCAAAAGCAACTGTGGGAGATCTATAACTCCGATACCTATGTTAACTACCCAGACGATGAACTTCAAGTTGCTTCCACGGTTATGGATGTAACAAACGGTAAAGTCATTGCCCAACTTGGAGCTCGTAAACAGTCCACTAATGTTTCATTTGGTACGAACCAAGCCGTTGAAACCAATCGGGACTGGGGTTCAACTATGAAACCTATCACAGACTATGCACCAGCCATCGAAGATGGGGTCTATAGTGCAACATCTGCAACTATTGCAGATGCTCCTTATAATTTCCCTGGCTCTAGCACTCCTGTCTACAACTGGGATATGCGCTACTATGGTAATATAACCATGCAATATGCCATCCAAGAATCACGGAACGTCCCAGCAGTTAAAACTTTGGAAGCTGTTGGCCTCAAACAATCCCTTAAGTTCTTGAATAAGATTGGTATCAACTATCCAGAAATGCACTATTCAAATGCCATTTCAAGTAATACCAACAAATCTGGAAACGAATATGGCGCAAGCAGTGAGAAGATGGCTGCGGCCTATGCAGCTTTTGCTAATGGAGGAACCTACTACAAACCTCAATATGTCAATAGAATTGTCTTTAGCGATGGTACTGAAAAAGTCTTCTCTAATGAAGGTTCAAGAGCCATGAAAGAAACAACCGCCTACATGATGACAGATATGATGAAGACTGTTTTGACATCCGGAACAGGTACAAATGCAGCAATTTCTGGTGTCTATCAGGCTGGGAAAACTGGTACTTCTAACTATGCAGACGATGAATTAACCAAACTTACAAAACCTTATTACGGCTCTAGTATTGTAACTCCAGATGAGCTCTTCGTCGGTTACACCCCTCAGTATTCAATGGCTGTATGGACTGGTTATTCAAACCGCTTTACACCAGTTCTTGATGATGGGGTCAAGGTTGCAACTGATGTCTATCGGTCTATGATGACTTTCTTGAATACCAATGGAAACGAAGACTGGGAGCAACCAAATGGGGTTTATCGAGTTGGTTACTATCTATACCTAAACGGATCTAATCCATATCGATACTATATCCAACCTTCCTCAACTTCAGAAGAATCATCTTCTTCTGAGGAAGAGTCTTCTTCAAGTAGTTCGGAATCTTCTACTACTTCCGAATCAAGTTCATCCTCTACTTCTAATCCTCAAGAAAGCAAACCGCAAACTAATAACGGTCAGCGCTAATGTTTGGAAGATCAACATAAAAACTCTATCTTCTCTCATATGAGAAGATAGAGTTTTTTTATTTAGAAAAGGCCTTATATAGCTATAAGGACCTTCTTCATAAATATTCTTTTATAGGGCTAAGGCTCCCATTGGATCCCACGGAGCCAAGACAATAGGCTCTGCTTCATAAGCAGCTAATTCCGCTTCAGTCAAAAATTCTTTGCGCACTACGATCTGGTAGGTATATTCATCCATCCAAGAGTCAGAGGCTACAAAGTAACCCTTGTTACCAACCTTTTCGCCCCAAGAGTTTTCGACCTTCCATTTCTTGGCTTTTCCATTTTCATCCAAGTCCACCCCTGTCAAAACCATTGCATGGGTCATCAGACTTTCGCTATAGTCCAAACGTCCTGCCTTGTCTTGAGTCAACTGGATATCCATACTAGAAGTGAAGTCATACATGCCGTCAGCCATAATACCCACTTTACGATTGCTAGACTGTCCAACATCAGAACCAAACCACACGGTCTCGCCAGCTTGCATTTGGGCGATAGCCAGCTCTTTTAGCCTGTCCATTTCAACATTCAAATAACGAACTGGCTTGCTACCAACGACATTACCCAGCATCTCAACTGTATAAGACTGACCATAAGGCTTGTCTGCAGTTGGCGCATTGATGATAGAGACATAATCGTCTAATTTGAGATCAACATATTTTTTGAAGAAAGCTTGTGGTGTCAATCCGCTCTCGCTATGAAAATTGTTATCTTTATCGCGATAAGAGAAGTCGAATTGGCGAGGCGGTAAACCTAAATTCATAGCTAGGAAGTTAAAGACTTCCTGGAGAAGTTCTTCTTTCTTAGCATGAAGTTCAGCCAAGTTTGCACCTGCTGCCACTAATTCTCGCAAAATCTGTGCATCCTGACGCAGGAGTTTATTAAGAATCTGATTGAGCTCACGGCTGTTGCCAGAAGAAATTGACTCTGGATAAACTGACTTAGGCACGACGCCGTATTTCTCAAAAAGAGAAACAACCATATCCCATTGGCCGCCATCCTGTTGAGGCGTGTCTAAGAGAAACTTAACCTTGCGGCTGGTCAATTCTTGGTCAGCAGTCGCCAGCATCTGGTCTAAGAACCAGTTGGATTTTTCATATTTATCCCAAAAGAAAGTGTGGGCCTGAGATAGTTCAAAATCTTCCAATTGGAAACCAGCAATCATCTTGTGGCGGAAGGTATTAAGAGCTGCAAACATCCAACAGCGCCCAGACGCTTTCTGGTCGCTAACCTTATCCTTAGTGAGATCCAGTGAAAAGACTGGCGTGTTTTCCACAGCACTGCTTCGCTTCTCCAAGGATGTCAAGAGACCATTGTGGCTGATGGCATTTTCCATTGCTGCAAACTTAGGATTAGCTTCATAAGCAGCATACAACTTATCTGTAAAATTTTGTTCTAACGAATGCATAGAATCCTCCTTGTCATTATACATCTATTATAGAACTTTAAAAAAGGAGTGCAAGTAAAAAGGCTAGACAAAAGAGTCCTAGCCTTTTTCTAAATCAGATTTTAGGATGCCATAGACGGAAAAATCTTTGACTTGTCCTTTATGCAATACAGCCTGACGGAAAGTACCTTCGTAGCTCATGCCAGCCTTAGCCATAACACGCCCCGAAGCTGGATTGGCTGTTACAAATCTTGCTGTGACACGATTGAAGTCTGCGTCTTGCAAGAGATAGTTCAAAACAGCTTTCAAAGCTTCTGTCATCAGCCCCTGCCCCCAATAGTCTTTACTTAAAATGTAACCGACCTCGCAATCATTGACCGTATCATCTCTATCAACCACACTGATATCACCAAGCACTTGTTCAGGATTTTCCTTCAGGCAGATGGCCCACTTGTAAAAATCCATGTTTTGATAATTCTCAACCCAGCGAGCAATAGACTGTTGGGTGACTTCAGGACTCTCGTGAGCATCCCAGGTCACATGCAGTAAATTATCTGGACGAGAAGCCCAGTTGTCATACATAGCTTGAGCATCTGATTCCAGAAAAGGTCTTAGCAAAAGACGTTTGGTTTCAATAGACTGTGTACCTATCTTTTTCATCGTTTTCTCGTTTCTTGGCTCGGACTAAAAAGTTACGATAGAGATTTTCACTTCCAAAATTCGTCAAAAATCGTAATTGGCAAATGGCGTTTATGCTGACCTTTATGCCACCAAGACTCGATAGTTTCTTGGGCGTGGGCTGAAACGGACTTGCCTTCGAGATAATCGTCAATTTCATTATAAGTCACGCCTAGAGCGACTTCATCTGCAATCCCAGGTTTTTCCTCTTCCAAATCAGCCGTCGGCACCTTTTCATAGAGAGCCGGATCAGCTCCTAAAGTGGCCAAAAGCTGCTTGCCTTGACGTTTATTGAGGCGGTAAAGTGGTAAGATATCTGCTCCGCCATCCCCAAACTTGGTGAAAAATGCGGTGACATTTTCTGCTGCGTGATCGGTCCCAATAACAGCCCCACTGTATGAACCAGCCAAAGCATACTGGGCAATCATACGGCTGCGGGCCTTGATATTACCCTTGTTAAAATCAGAGACTTTGGCACCTGTTGCCTCTATCGCCCTTGTCATAGCATCAGCTGATTCCTTGATATTGACTGTCAGACTGACATCAGGCTGGATAAAAGCCAGAGCCTTTTGCGCATCATCTTCATCTGCTTGAACACCGTAAGGCAAACGAACGGCGATAAAGCGATAGCTATCATCTCCAGTTTCAGAGCGCATTTCTTCCACAGCCAGCTGAGCTAAGCGACCAGCCAAGGTTGAATCCTGACCACCTGAAATTCCCAGAACATAACTTTTCAAAAAAGGGTGCTTTTTCAGATAGGCCTTGAGAAAGTCGACCGACTTGCGGATTTCTTCCTCCGGGTCAATGATAGGTTTGACGCCCAATTGAGCGATGATTTCTTCTTGTAGGCTCATTTTTCTGCTCCTGTCTGGTAGGCTTTCTTACGCATCTGGTCAATCAAGTCCATCTTATCCTGCCAGATATCTCTAGCCAGGTCAACTGGATAATCCTGTGGATTAAGAACCCGCTTGTACTCATCCCAGAGTTTATCAAATTCCTTACGGGCATAAGCTTGAATCTCAGTCAGGCTCCGCTTTTTGTAAACGAGATTTCCCTCTTGGAAAATATCTACCAATAGCGGCACAGCATCAAAATCCTTAACTGTCTTATTAATGTAAGTGTAGGTAGGATGGAACATTTCCAGCTCTTCCAAGCCATTGACATCAATTCCTTCATAGGTAATGTAGTCTCCTTCAGACTTACCTTTTTCCCGACTGGTAATGCGCCAAACCTGCTTCTTACCTGGAGTCGAAACTTTTTCAGCATTATTGGACAGCTTGATGGTATTGCGCAATTCTCCATTCTCATCTTCAATAGCAACAATCTTATAAACTGCTCCTAAAGCCGGCTGATCATAAGCCGTAATCAACTTGGTACCCACGCCCCAAACATCAATCTTAGCTTTTTGCATTTTCAAGTTGAGAATGGTATTTTCATCCAGATCATTGGACGCATAAATCTTAGCATCAGGGAAGCCAGCTTCATCTAATTGCTGCCGAACCTTCTTAGAAATATAGGCAAGGTCACCTGAGTCAATACGAACACCTAGGAATTTAATCTTATCACCCAGCTCACGCGCAACTCGAATGGCTGCCGGAACACCCAAACGCAATGTATCATAAGTATCTACCAAAAATACACAATCATGGTGAGTTTCGGCATAAGCTTTAAAGGCATCATAATCATTACCGTAAACTTGAACAAGGGCATGAGCGTGGGTTCCTAAAACAGGAATATCAAAGAGCTTACCCGCTCGAACATTACTGGTACCGTTGGCTCCACCAATCACAGCAGCCCGAGTTCCCCAGATAGCTGCATCCATTTCTTGAGCACGGCGAGTTCCAAACTCCATCAGGGGCTCATCTTCGATAACAGAACGGATACGGGCTGCCTTAGTGGCAATCAGGGTCTGAAAATTAACGATATTGAGCAGGGCGGTCTCAACAAGCTGACACTGAGCCAGAGGACCTTCCACTTGCACAATTGGCTCATTGGCAAAAACTAAGTCCCCTTCCTGAGCCGACCGTACACTAAGGCTCATCTTTAAATTCCGCAAGTAATCTAAGAAGTCTCCATGATAACCCAAGGACTCAAGATAGTCTAAATCACTCTGGCTGAACGTCAGATTATTGAGATAGGAAATAATTCTTTCTAAGCCCGCAAAGACAGCGTAGCCGTTATTAAAAGGATTCTTACGGAAAAAAACTTCAAAGACTGCACGTTTGTTATGGATATTCTGATTGAAATAAACCTGCATCATATTGATTTGATACAAGTCTGTATGTAAGGTTAAACTATCATCTGGAAACATATTTTCTCCTTTATAAACTGCATGGATTTTACTTATTATATCATAAATTTACAATTAAGAGGTTATAGGGAAATAGTCCGGCAATTAGAAAATTGAAATCTTTCCTCCACCAATTTAGCTGGTAGCTATTTAGTTTCTAAGAAACCACTCCTCAAAAAGATTCAATAGATCAAAAAACCTTGTTAGCCATAACTAACAAGGTTTTCGGTTTTATTCATGTTCAGTGATATATTTATAAGCTTCTTGACCCGCAATCGCTCCATCACCTACTGCTGTCGTAATCTGGCGTAAGTCTTTTTGACGGACATCTCCGATTGCGTAGATACCAGCTACTGAGGTCTTCATATGGTCATCTGTCACAATCCAACCTGATTCATCTCTTATACCCAAATCAGCTACAAACTCACTAACTGGATCCAAACCAACATAAATGAAGATACCACCAAAATCTGCTTGGCTAGTTTCACCAGTCTTGATATTTTTAAAGGTTACTCCAGTCACCTTACGCTCGTCACCATGAATAGCTTCTACGACTGAATCCCAGACAAAACTAATTTTTTCATTAGCAAAGGCACGATCTTGCAAAACTTTTTGTGCGCGTAATTGATCACGACGGTGAACAATGGTCACACTTTTAGCAAACTGGGTCAAGAAAATGGCTTCCTCAACCGCTGAATCGCCTCCACCAACAACTAGTAAGTCTTCATCACGGAAAAAAGCTCCATCACAAACTGCACAATAAGAAACACCCCGACTATTAAATTCAGCCTCACCCGGTACATTGAGCTGACGGTGAAAGGCTCCTGTTGCAATAATAACAGTCTTACTTTCATAAACTTCGTCTTCTGTGATAACTTTTTTAAAATCACCCTGATCTTCAATTCTTTGAACATGACCAAAGACATGCTCTACTCCGAGATTTTCCAATGGCTCAAACATCTTTTCAGCCAATTCTGGACCGCTAATCAGGGCGTAGCCAGGATAGTTTTCAACATCCGCTGTATTGTTCATTTGTCCGCCTGGAATACCAGCTTCCAGTAAGGCAACTTTTAGGTTGCTTCTTGCAGTATAAAGCGCCGCTGTCATTCCTGCAGGACCTGCTCCAATAATAATTGTATCGTACATGACTCCACCTTCTTTTGTTGTAATAATAATTATTCTAACGCCAATAAAAAACTTTTGCAAGCATTATGCTTTCAGCACTAAGAGAATGCCCATAACCGCAAAAGATAAAATAGGGATAGTCATAATATCAATCAAAAGTACATCAAACAAATGCGCCTGTCGTGCCTTTGCTGTCTTATCCTTGCGACTAGCCATTCTGGCTAAAATTAAAATCCCTGACAAACCTCCAATAAGTGCTGTTGTCAAAAGAAGACTCTCTATATAGAGAGAAAAAATTTGCTTTAACATTTAATCTCCTATGTTTTGGTCTATTTATGTCCAATAAGTCATGCTTATTTTGCTCAAAACAAACTCAGCTGGCAGAACCAACCGAGTTATCTTTCATCTATTATATCAAATATAGGTTCGTTTGTAACTAGCAAAAAACTCTTTCGTCCGTTCTTCTTTCGGATTATTCATAATCTCATCAGGCTTACCACCTTCAATAATATGCCCCTTATCTAAAAAGAGAACCTTGTCAGCAACCTGTGAAACAAAGGACATATCATGACTAACCAAAATCATTGTTTGACCAGATCTTGCAGCATCAGCAATGGATTTTTCTACTTCGCCGACAAGTTCAGGATCCAGAGCAGATGTAGGCTCATCTAGCAGGAGAACATCAGGTTTCATGGCCAGAGCTCTTGCCAAAGCTACCCGTTGTTTTTGACCACCTGATAAATGACGGGGATAATGATTTTCTCGATCTGATAAACCTACCTTGGCCAATTCTTCTTTAGCTATTTTAGTAGCTTCTTCATCCGATAGTTTCTTGACAACGAGCAGGCCTTCTTTTACGTTTTCCAGAGCAGTCCGTCTTTCAAATAGATTAAACTGCTGGAAAACCATGGCCAATTTTCTACGAAGTGTTAAGACTTCCTCCTGAGTAATTTGGGAAAAATCAACCCTAAAGTCATCAATCTCAATGATACCGCTGTCTGGAGTTTCCAAGTAATTCAGACTACGAAGAAAGGTTGATTTACCAGCCCCGGAGGAACCAATCAAGGCAATAACCTCTCCTTTTTGGATATCCAAACTAAGATTGTCTAGTACTGCCTGACCGGAGAAAGATTTACTGAGGTTAAAAATGTGAATCATTAAAGGATATCTCCTTTCGCTTGAATTGCTGAATCAATTGCAGCCGGCGTTTGAATGGCCATTTTTCTTTCGATAAAGCGACCAAATTGCTCAATCATAATATTGACAACCCAATAGACTAGAGCGACAGAGATGAAGCGCTCAAAATAACGGTAATCCGAACCACCTAAAATCTGGGCTTGGGCAAATACTTCTACCACTCCAGCACTAAAGGCCAGTGAAGTTCCTTTGGTCAAACCAATTAAGGAGTTGATCAGGGTTGGTGTAGCTACCACTGCTGCATTAGGAATAATCACACGACGGTATACTTGGGCATTGGTCATTCCCAGACTTCTAGCAGCTTCAATTTCTCCTTCACTAACAGAAAGGATTGCTGCCCGGATAGTTTCACTAGCATAAGCTGCCTCATTAAAAGCAAAAGCAACAACAGCAAAGATTGAGGCTGGGATTGCATTGATATTAAAGGCCGTTCCAAAACGTTGATTAATAACCTTTAGGGCTATAGGAATCCCATAGTAGGTAAGCATCAATTGGACTAAGATAGGTGTCCCCCTTAAAAAACTGACAAACAAAGCCTGAATAGGGTACAGAACTTTGACACGGTTGATTTTGACAATAGCAAACAGCAGAGCCAAAACCAAACCAAAAAGGGCACCGCCCAGGGTTAAAAATAAAGTTGTTGGTAATTTTTCAATAATTCTTGGCAGGGCATCAAAAACAGATCTTAAACTAAAATTTTGGCCATCTGGAATGGACTTCATTAATTCCTGATACCAGTTAGAAGCTAATATAACTAAACTTGCGTTCATCATTCAATCCTTTCATCATTCTCATTTAAGAAGGTCTATGCTCTTTTACTCGGTTTACTGTATCTGAATAACACAAGAAAAAAGATAGACCAGTATACTCTAGTCTATCACACCATTTTTATATCGAACAGTATAAATTATTTATCAAGGGTATAAGAAAATTTTATGACTAGAAGCTTTGGCGCTTGGCCTTGCGTTCTGCACGACCTCGAGCACGATTTTCAGCCCTCTTGGTCTTACGACGTTTTTCATTGACAGCCCACTGAATTTTTTTCTTATAGCCAGGTTTGATTTTCTTCTTTTTCTTTTTAACCAAACCAATCATTTCTGTATCGAGCTTCTCATAAGACTTTTCACGGTTGGCTCGTCGATCTCGATCATAAGTGTCCTGAAATTCACCGTTCTTTATCATCTTAGGAATGAACTTAATGCCCAGTTTCTCTAATTCACGAATATCAGAGTCATCACTTGGCTGATATAGCGTAATGGCCGTACCAGGAAGTCCATTGCGTCCTGTTCTTCCCACTCGATGGACAAAGAAAGACAGGTCCTGCGGAATAGCATCATTGATGACATGACTGACCCCCTCAATATCAATTCCCCTTGCTGCTAGATCAGTCGCAACAATATATTCAAAATCAAGATTTTTTACTTGATTCATAATCCGCTTACGCTCACGAGGTGCAATATCACCGTGAATCTTAGCCACTTTCAAGCCTTGAGCAAGTAAATAACTATGTAGCTCATCTGCTCTTGTCTTAGTATTCACAAAAATCATAGCCAAATAAGGCTGTAAGATGCGGCTAATTTCATAAATCTGCGCATTTTTATCGCGCCCCTTTGTTGAAACCAGCCAATTTTCAATTGTATCTGAAATCACCGTTTTGGTCTTGATTTGCTCCATGACCGGATTAGACAGATATTTCTTCAAGAAAGGCTGTAGCTTCTGCGGAATAGTCGCTGAGAATACCAAAAACTGCAAATCTTTTGGCAAGCTTGAGGCGATTTTATCCACTGTTTCCAAGAAGCCCATATCTAGTGTCATATCCGCCTCGTCCACGACAAAGGTCTTGGCCTTATGAATAGCTAAATCTCCTGACTTGACCAAATCATAGATTCGGCCTGGTGTCCCGATAACAATATGAGGTTGGCTAAATTCTAGCTTATCAATTTGACGGGCCTTGTCAGTCCCACCCACATAATTAGCAACACGAATTTCCTGATCAGAAAAAGAAGCAATCTGTCTAGTCGCTTGATAGATCTGAGTGGCTAACTCACGGCTTGGTGCCGTAATCACAACTTGTACATGATCCTCATCTTCATTCAACTTTTGAAAAATCGGTAGCAGAAAAGTATGGGTCTTCCCAGAACCTGTCTTTGATTCACCGACAAGGTCGCGCCCAGACAAAACAACTGGAATCAACTTTTCCTGTACCTCTGTTGCTTCAACAAACTTCAGGTCCTCTAAAGCCTCCTGGATATAATTTTTAAAAGTAAATTCTGTAAATTTCATTTTTTCCTCTTATCCTTAGTAGTCCTATCTATTATAACAGAAATTATGGATTTATAGCCATTTATATGAAAAGAAGGAGAACAATCGTTCTCCTTTTTCTTACAAATACAAAATTGCTAGAGTAATCAAACTTGCAACAAGGCCTATTCCCCAGAAGAGAAAATCTACCTTCCATTCACTCCAAGCTTTACCACGGCCAGAAAAACCACCAAGTTCAAAATGATGGTGAACTGGAGTCATACGGAAGATTCGTTTGCCTCCTGTCATCTTAAAGTAAGTAACTTGGAGCATGACTGAAGCCGTTTCAAATACGTAGACAATCCCAATCAAAAGAAGGGTCCATTCTTGGTGGAGGGCAATAGAGAGAGCTGCCAGCATACCTCCTAGAGCCAGACTTCCCACATCTCCCATAAAGATCTTAGCCGGCTTATGGTTAAATCCGAAGAAACCAAGTAGGCCACCAATCATACTAAAGATCACGATTAGAAGATCAAAACGTTTTTGTTCTAAAGCAATAACCGCATAAGCTCCCAAGCTGATCACGACGGAAATACTTGCAAGACCGTCAATTCCATCAGTTAGGTTGACTGCATTGGAAAAGCCAACCAACCAAAAGAGAACAAAGAAAATATAAAGAAAACCTAATTCTAGTGGAAAACCGAAAACGTTCAGCATATCCCCACCGCCGTGGCGTTCAAAAAAGAGATAAAAAACCACACCGCCAACCAGCTGCAAGAATAGTTTTTGCTTAGGATTCAGTCCCTCGTTGATTCGGCGGAAAACTTTTAAGAAATCATCTAAAAAACCAACTAAACCGTACAAGAACAGAATAAACAAAATAGTTGTAACGCTACTAGAAAGATTTCCTGAAAATAATGCAATGACAAAACTCGCCACAATCGAAGCCAAGAGGAAAACAGTCCCTCCCATAGTGGGTGTTCCAGCTTTGGCCTGGTGCTGTTTGACATCTTCGTGCATTTGTTGCCCGGAAATGCGGGCTTTTTGATAAAAACGAATAAAGGCAGGTATCCCAATAATTGTTAAAATCAAAGTAGTAATTCCTGCAATTATAGCTGTAAGCATCTTACTCTCCTAGTGTTATTGTTATTTCTTTGAGGTTCTTGATAGAGGTATTGGCTTTTACGCTCTGTCCAACAACCTTCGAACCTTCACCTTTGTAGGTAATCTTTATATCTAACCATTTGGCAAAGGTTGACGCGTTCTCTTTGGTCCAACCATACATGTCTGGCATGTCATCCAGCTCATCTGTTAGAAGAAGGACTTGCTGGTTAGAAGCAACATTCTTACCTGCTTCAACAGATAATTTAGTGATGCCACTTCCTGTACCAAGGATAATCGGCTGAACCAAATTACGACGTAGCTCTTCAGCATAAGAACCCGGTGATTTATCTTTGCCCTTTTCTTTTGTTTTAGGCATAGTGTACTTGGTTTCAGTAATCACATTATCCAAAACATGCGTTAGAGTCGTTAAACCAAGGGTATCTTTCATGGCAACTGCTTCTTCCAAAAGAGGATTAACGACTTCTTTCCATAAATCTGGATAGAACTTCTCTTCAGGCTGCTTCACTGCCACATACATGATGAAATCAGGATCTTCAGCCGGCGTCATAGCAACTACCGAATAGATGTACTCACCTTCCAAGTACCCGCCCCCATCTTTAGCTTCTGCCGCAATTTGGGCCGTACCTGATTTAACAGCCACATCTTGTCCCGGAACTTGAATGATTGGTACTCCATCTGTCTGCAAGGTTCCAAAGTTAGGATCAGTTCCGACTGTCACCATATACTTCCGGGTCTCTTGAGCCGCTGTTTTAGAAACCGGATTTCCTATGATCTCATTTGTTCCCTTGCGGGCACTGTTAGTCGCTGAATCATAAATAGCACTGATAAATTTAGGTTCCAACATAACACCGTCGTTAGCAATTGCTGTAAATCCACGTAGCATTTGAACTTGTGTTACGTTAATCCCTTGACCAAAGGAACTCATTGCGGTTGTAACGACATTTTTATCCGGAAGATTACCGACGTCTTCACCCATCATACCAAATCGTGTACGAACACCAAACTTGAATTTATCTAAATAATCACGCCACTTATCATCTCCCATCTTTTTCTCCAGACGGGCCATACCGATATTACTTGAATAGGCAAATCCTTGAGCATAAGTCAGGGTCTGACCAGTTGAGAGCCCCATATTGACTCCCCAGTCTTTGATGATTGTATCCTCGATTTGAAACTCGTCATTAAAGTAGGTTTCATTGGCAGGGAAAGTATGATTATCGATAGCACTAGCCAAGGTAAATACTTTCATAGTTGATCCAGGCTCATAAGGGCTTTGATAAAGCAAGGTTGACCAATTGAAGTCTTTAGACAGACCTTCCTTGGTATCTGCATTAAAACTTGGGCGCTGAGTTGTTGCCAAAACTTCACCTGTCTTAGCACTAACCAGTGTTGCAGATACAAATTTCCCTTTGACCTTTTCTTGGAAGATGTCCATTCTTGTCTCTAGATAGCTTTGCAGATGGCTAGAAATAGTCGTATAGACATCTTTACCATTTTCTGTTGCCACAGAAACTTGGTCTGAACCAGGCACAATATTTCCGTTTTTATCGCGCTCATAGGTCACCAAACCATCCCGTCCAGCCAAGATTTTATCCAAGGAATATTCCAAGCCTGTTGAACCACGTAGGCTCTTAGATCCATCCTCATTTTCTACCAATTGGGCAATACCGACAAACTGAGAGGCAAAGGTTTCATTTGGATAGCTTCGACTAGGACTGGTATCAAAACTGATTCCTTTAACGCCAGCATCTTCCATGGACTTCTTAATATCTGTCATCGTTGCGTAAGGAATATTATTTCCTTTAGCACCAAAATAGACCTGAGTCAATTTTTCCTGTGATAGCTGGCTCTTGGCATAATCAGTCTCAATGTCTAACTTATCGTGTAGAATTTGAGCAACCGTCTCATACTGAGAGGGCTCTACATAGAGAATCTCTCCTGTAGCTGACTTATACTTTTTATCAATAATGGCATAGAGATTATAAGTCGTTGAATCTTCTGCAATGGCATTGCCGTTCCGATCATAAATCGTTCCCCGCTTAGCCTGTACTGTTTTTTGAATCTGGTAAACTTTTTTAGCCTCTGCCACCAGGTCCACTCCAAATTTTCGACCAGACCCAATCAAGATAGCAAAGTTAATCAAAAAAACAAAGAAAAGAAAAACAGTCAGGATACTCAGATTTTTCCCCACTTGTTTTCGATTCATATTAGCTGTTTTTCGATTTTTTAAAGCATACCTTAAAATCTTATTCTTCATGCTTTATTCCGCCGTTTTTACGATTGCATTCTGTAAGGTCATTTCCTGAGAACTAGCTAGTCCAGACAGTCTTTCCTTACGCGTTAAATCATTAATCTCTTGCTTGGCGTTATTAATTTCAACCTGCTTAGTGCTGACTTGGACATTCAAGTCCGTCAAATCATGCTGAACTTGCAAAAGTTTTGTCTGCATAAAGACAACACTAACTGCAATAATAATCGCTGTCAAGATAATCGAAGCATAAAATGCTTTCTCGATACGAGTGAACTTTTTAATCCGTGATTGGAGCTGCTGTCCTCTCGTTTCTTGGCTGTTATTTGGCATTTATTCCCTCACTTGTGTACTTTTCGCGCCACGCGCAATTTGGCTGAATGTGCTCGATTATTCAGCTCAAGCTCTTCTGCACTCGGCAAAATTGGCTTGCGACTGATTAATTCCAGTTTAGGTTTCAAGTCATCTGGAATAAAAGGCAAGCCCTTTGGCACGTCTACTGTCGAAGCCTCTTTAAAAAGTTGCTTGGTCAAGCGATCTTCCAAAGAATGGAAGGTGATGACTGAAATCCGACCATCTACCGCCAATAAATCAATTGCTTGCTGAATAGACTCATCAGCTGCGCCCAGCTCATCATTGACCTCAATCCGAATGGCTTGAAAAATCTGCTTGGCTGGATGCCCTTTTTTCTTTAATTCCTTGGCGGGCTTGGCAGATTTGATAATCTCTGCAAGCTCCGTTGTCGTCTCAATCGGCTTGATCTGCCTAGCTTGCTCAATTTTACGAGCAATTTGCTTTGAAAATTTATCTTCACCGTATTTAAAGAAAATACGCACTAAATCATGATAATCGTAGTCATTGACTACTTGATAAGCGTTAAAATCCGCATGACGATTCATACGCATATCCAATGGTGCATCTTGTTTATAAGAAAAACCACGTTCTCGCTCATCTAATTGGGGACTTGAGACCCCTAAATCATAACAAATACCATCAATCTCATCTACACCAAGTTTTTCTAACTGTAGTTTGAGATGGCGGAAATTATCCTGCACAAAAGTAACCATGCCTTTTTCGATGTATGGTGCTAAACGTTTTTTGGCATGTTTAATAGCTGTCGCATCCTGATCAAAAGCATAGAGATGGCCCTTGGGACTTAACTTACTTAGTAAATATTCACTATGGCCTGCCCCACCTAAGGTCGCATCAACATACACCCCATCAGGTTTAACATCTAAATAATCAATAGTTTCATGAAGAAGAACGGTTACATGATGAAATTCATTTGTCATATCTTATCTATTATACCATAATCAAAAGCAAAAAAAAATTTTAAAGAAAAAGTAGGACCAGGAAAAATAATCCTAAGTTTTTGTCGTATATACTTGACATAATCTCCAAAAAAGATTATACTATTTTAAAAGTCAAATATACACGACATTTGATTGGTGATAAAAAATAGAAAGGAAGGGTGTAATGAATCGTGTCAAAGAATTTCGAAAAGAAAAAAAGATGTCTCAGCTAGAGTTGGCCAAGTCCATCGGGGTATCGCGGCAAACTATCAATATGATTGAAAACAACAAATACAACCCCACCCTCGAGCTCTGCATCAATCTAGCAAAAACACTGGATACTGACCTCAACGCCCTCTTTTGGGATTCCCAGCTGACTGATGAAGATTCTGAGGACTAAGAATTTTTCCTTGCAGCAACATTCATACCTAAAGAAAGGAAGCAAACATGAAAAAAGAAACATTCTCAGACAAGATGATCAAACGATTTTATGGCATTACTGGACCCTTGGACGAGCAAAAGCGACAACAGGCTGAGCATCTAGGAAATAAAGGCTTTATCTGGCTTTTCTTTATTCTGATTTTTGGCAATGCCATCGTCTTTCCACTGGCTTTTCGATGGCCTAAAATTATTGCTGTTACCTATCCTATCCTGCTGGAAATCCTTATCCTCGGATTCTGTGTCTATATAGTCATTCAAGCACGGCGCAAAGGAATTGATAATCTAGAGCTAGGACTTCAGGATGAAAAAGAAGAAAAAGCTATGAAACATGCTGGTCTCAAAGCAGGCTTCTCTTATTGGCTGCTCTTTTACCCTCTCTTCAGCATCATGATAGCTGTCATGGAAAAGAAAGATATCCTACAAGTTTTGCTTCAGCCAAAACTTATTATAGCTGGATTAGCTGCTGGTCTTGGATTTGGACTGATTATGCATTTTATTTCCAAAGGAAAGATTCGTCAAGCACAAAAAAGGGAGGAAGAAGAATGAACCTTCAATCTTATAGAAATACTATCTTAATTCTATTATTTGCTATTTTTCTAGTCTGCTTCTTCTTTCTGAGGACCACAACAGATCCAGTTCTTTTTTGGATTCTAACCTTCACTTGCGTCGCCATTCTCTACATCAGCTATAAACTCTTAAAAAGGAAGAAAAAATAAAATAGTTGTCATTTCAGCTTATGCACTGAAATGACAACTATTTTTTTATGAATTTGGATCATCTAGACTGCGACCGTGAAGACCTTTCTCACGCTGAACTTGACGCAATTTTTCAGGCGTCACATCATTGCCTTCCTCGTCGACAATCTTGATGCCTTCAATGTGATGACGAACAGAGCGACGGTAGCCCTCGATATACTCTTCACGAAGCTTGGCTTGTTCCACTTTTTCCTCAGCAGTTAAGCCTTCCGTTTTTTTCTTTTTAGCCAGTTCATTAATACGGGCAATTTTTTTAGGATCCATGATTCTACCTCTCTCTTACCTTTTATTTGGTATTAATCTGATTAAACTGCGCCATTTGTCCCGCCTTGGCTGTCAAAGAAGACAGGAGAGCTAGACGGTTGTTACGCACAGCCTCATCTTCTGCCATGACCATGGTATTGTCAAAGAAAGCATCGATAACTGGACTGAGTGCAAAGAGTTGGTCGAGATTGGTAGCCAAGTCAGATGTCAGCTCCACTTTTTCAATGGCAGCAGCCAAGTCTTTTTCCTCTTGATTTTCAAAGAGAGCTGGATTGACAGCTGTCTGCCCTTGGGCTTTCTCAGCTAGATTAAAGACCCGAGATAGGCTTTCGACTGCTGACTTGAAGTTGTCTTCCAGAGCTTTTTCTGCTAGAAGCGCTGCTGTTTCCACCAAATCACGTACGACAAAGTTTGTGCTTTGAAGAACAGCCGTCACGATGTCTTTTGGAATGTTGCGATCCATCATTTTCTCAACACGGGCACGGAAGAAGTCTAGCACGGCCTCTTGATTTTCATAGCTTAGACTATCAAACTTGAGTTCGTAAAGTCGGCTAACCAGCTGAGCCAAGTCAATGTTCCAGCCAAACTTGTCCAAGATACGCACAACACCCTGAGTCGCACGGCGCAGCGCATAAGGGTCATTGGAACCGCTTGGAATCAAGCCAACTGAGAAGAAGGACAGAATGGTATCCAGCTTATCAGCCAGTGCCAAGACTGCTCCGACCTTGGTGTCAGGCAATTCGCCATCGGCTGAAGTCGGCATATAGTGCTCCCGAATAGCAGCTGCCACTGCAGCATTCTCACCAGCCAGAAGAGCATACTTCTCACCCATGATACCTTGCAGCTCATCAAATTCACCAACCATACCAGTCAGCAGGTCAAACTTATAAATAGCCGCTGCACGAGCCAAATCGGCTGTCTCATCAGCATCCAATCCTGCTTCTTGCGCCAAGAGAGCAGCAATCTTACTAGTCCGCTCCATGTGCTCTGCCAGAGAGCCAATCTTTTCGTGGAAAGTCACATTGCTCAGCTTTTCAACCAAGTCAGCAATAGCCAGCTTTTGGTCTTCTCTCCAGAAGAATTCCCCATCTTCCAGACGAGCCACCAAGACTTTCTCATTCCCCTTGATGACATTTTCCAGATGCTCTGCATTTCCGTTGCGGACTGAGATAAAGTGTGGCAAAAGTTTGCCTTCAGCATCGCGCACAACAAAGTAACGCTGGTGCTCTTTCATAGAAGTTACCAGCACTTCCTCTGGCACCTCTAAGTATTTAGCATCAAAATTACCCAAGAAAGCAGTTGGATATTCTACCAGATTCAACACTTCATTGAGCAGGTCTTCGTCAATCTCGATAGAAACTCCGTGATCCTCTTCCAGTGCTCGAATCTGCTCGACAATCATATCTCCACGTTCAAGAGGGCTGGCAATAACAAACTGAGCCCGTAGGTCATCTTCATAGGAATCCGCGGAAGCAATCTCTGTTTCTTTCCCCAAAAAACGGTGTCCACGGCTAGTACGTCCGCTCTTGATGTCCAAGAAATCCAAGTCAAAGGCCTGCTCATCTAGGAGCACAGTCAAAGTATGAACTGGACGGATGTATTCAAAAGTGTTGTTAGCCCAGTGCATGCTGACAGGGAAGGTCAGTGCTTGCAGCACTTCCGTCACTGCTGGAATGATTTCCTCTACCGGGCGACCGACTTCTTCCTTGGTCACATAGACGTATTCTTCCCCCTTGATTTCGCGGAAAGTAATGTCCTCAACTGTCAATCCCTTGCCACGAACAAAGCCTTCGGCAGCCTTGGTAAAGTTGCCATCTGCGTCCAGAGCAATTTTCTTAGAAGGACCTTTGAAATCTTCGGTCAAATCAGACTGCTTGTCCGCTAAGCCAACCACGCGCACCGCCAGACGACGCGGCGTGGAGAACATTTCAATTTTCTCAAAGGTCAGACGATGGTCTGTCAGGAAGGCTCCCATCTTGTCGCGCAGCTGCTTCATGCTAGGTGTCACGACATAGGCTGGCATTTCCTCCAAGCCTAACTCAACTAATAAATTTTTCACCATGATTATTCTCCCTCCTCTGCCAAGAGTTTCTCGCGAGTCTCTGCATCCAAAAGTGGGTAGCCCAGACGCTTGCGCTCAGCCACAAAGGTCTTGGCCACAACACGCGCCAAATTACGAATCCGAGCGATATAACCAGCCCGCTCTGTCACAGATACGGCTCCACGCGCATCCAAGAGGTTAAAGGTATGTGAGCATTTGAGAACATAGTCATAGGCTGGGTGTACCAGATGCTCATCCAGACAGCGCTTAGCTTCTGCTTCAAACCTCTCAAAATTCCCCAAGAGCAAGTCTTGGTCGCTGACCTCAAAGCTGTATTTAGAATGCTCATACTCAGGATGAGTGAAAATTTCGCCATACTTAACGCCATCAGCCCACTCAATGTCATAGACAGAGTCCACTTCTTGAATATAAGAAGCCAGACGCTCCAGACCATAAGTCACCTCAGCAGTCACTGGTTGAGTTGGTAGCCCTCCAACCTGCTGGAAGTAAGTGAACTGAGTGATTTCCATACCATCCAGCCATACTTCCCAGCCCAGACCAGCTGATCCAGTTGACGGATTTTCCCAGTTATCCTCAACAAAGCGGATATCGTGCTCCAGCGGATTGATGCCCAAAAGCTCCAAAGACTGCAAGTAAAGTTCTTGGATATTGCTCGGAGATGGCTTCATGACCACCTGAAATTGATGATGCTGATAAAGACGGTTAGGATTTTCCCCATAACGCCCATCTGCTGGTCGGCGAGACGGCTCTACATAGGCCGCATTCCAAGGCTCTGGCCCAATAGCTCGCAGGAAGGTATAAGGACTCATCGTTCCCGCCCCCTTCTCATTATCATAAGCCTGCATAAGCATACAGCCCTGATCATTCCAGAACTGCTGTAAAGTCAAAATTATTTCCTGAAAGGTAAGTTTCTTAGACATTAGTTACTCCTTTATTTTTTCATTTTAGCTCAGGGACTATCTTTCGCTCCGTTTGAACAAACAAAAGAACCACATCCGACAGTCCTAGGCTATTGCGACCTAGGGGCGTCAAAAACGCGGTTCCACCCTAATTTATTACTTCATTACGTTTAAAAATGTTAACCAAAAGCGCCATCTGCTCTGCTTCCCTATCTGGCTCACACTATCCCAGACTCGCTAAAAAGTAGACAAAGTGATTTCTTTCTAAAAAAGATTATAGCAGAAATCCTAACTATTGTAAAACACTTATACGCCCATAATAAAAGAAATCCCTCAAGTATAAACCCAAGGGATTCTGATTCTAAAGTAAGCTTGAAAGTTTTAAGCTTGTCTTGGCTTTCTAGGCTTCACAACTCTTGGTTTTCTGCCATCAAGTTTTCTCCTAGCTACCTTCAAATTCGCAATAGCTTCCTTAACCTCTGCTTGGCTAGCGCCTGGATCTTCCAGAACTGCCTTAGCTTGTGCATAGGCCTCTAAGTACGCTGCTTTAACATTCTCGCTAGCATAGATAAACTTATTGCTGATTGCTTGATAGTGCATGTCGTATTCTACTAATTTTTGTAAATCAGTAAAGTTCGTTGGCTTACCATCTAATTTTTTCTCAGCAGTTGCCAGTTTAGCCAGTGCTGTATCGATTTGCTCTTGGGTTACCTTCTCTTGGAGTAAGAGAAGAGTAACTTCTTGGAAGGCTTGGTCATAGGCACGGCGGTTTCTGTCCTTAGCATTGGCATAAGCACCTGTTTTCGTTGTTGCAGCATAAGCCTCTACTGCCGCTTTAACAGCTGCCACATCGGATTCTTTACCGTCAAGATCAGTTGTTGCAGCTTGCAACTTGGCAACAACAGCATCCACTTCTGCCTGCGTCAATTTACCAGCTAAAGCATCTTTAGCAGATTGATAAGCTTGATCATAAGCCAGACGTTTTGCGCTAGAAGCATTGTAATATTGAACTGTCGATACTAGATTTGATTGCTGATTAACCGCTGCCATAAGAAGGGTTTTAACAACAACTCCTAGTTTAAGAAGATTGTTCTTACCTTCAAGAACTTCAACAGTTGGATCTGTTTCCACAAGCTCATAACCAGTTGGGAGATTGACAAAGACAGAGTAGAATCCTGCCCCTACTGATCGTCCAAAGGAATTCTTGCCAAATTTAGTAGCAGGCAAAGTATATACATCGCCATTGTTGTTCTTGAGAAGTACTTGAGTATTTTTTGGTACAGGCTGATCAAAAGCAACACTGACTGGCGCAAAGACAACTTCCTTAACAAGGAACTCGATTGTCTTAAAGCTATCTTGTGCTGTTAATTCAAATTCCTGCGTCTTGGAACCGTAGAACTTGATTTCATCTCTATCATAGGTGAAGACTTCTACTGTATAACGACCGAACGGCAAGAAGTTGATATCTTTTCCTTTGTCCAAATCAACGTATTTTCCTTTGTCATCCTTGATTCGATAGACAAAGGTCGTGTCAACATCTTTATGTGTGGTTGCATCCACCATGGAAACTCGGATCCGGCCTGAATTTTCAGAGCTGACAAATTCAGACAAGGCAAGAACATCTTTGTTGCCTGCATAATCTTCTACCGCATAGAAAATCTGGGACTTGTCCACTCCTTCTGGCAAAGTGTAAGTACCATCTTCATTGGCTGAAAGATAAACTCTATGCTCGTATTCCCGTTCTTTCCCATGGGAATCCACGTCCTTATAAGTGATTGAACCTTCTTCGTCTGCCTTCAAGTAGAAGACTTGTTCGCGCAGGATACCACCGTTTCCTACATCCTTTGGCTTACGGACTGTTAAAGTCTCAACACCGTCTTTATTCGTGATATAACCTGAAGTAATCTGAGGTTTTTGGGTATCAATTTGAAGATCGAAGCTTACAGTTTGCTCTTCTGCACCAGGCACATCAGGTGTGTAGCGAACGACATAGGTATAGCGGCCATCTTCTAACGGGTTGCCCTTGCTATCGCGACCATCCCAAACAGTATTTGTCAAAAGATAAGACTTCGGTTTTCTCGCATCACCGCTATAGAAATTCTTACGGCCATCCCAAGCATTGCTACTTTGCCAGATTGGGAAGCGGTAGTCAGTATCATCTGTTGTATACACACTAGCTGTCAGATTGTTCACGTTCCGGTAGAAGACAGAGCGGTACTGGATTACATCTTTATTGCCATCACCATTTGGTGAGAAGGCTAAACGAATATTGCCATCAGCATCCAGCTGTAAGATATGTTTCCCATCGGCATTTTCTGCTGTTCCTAAGACAACTGAACTGCGGTCTACAGTTTTGCCAGTTGAATAAAGGGTATCTTTAGACGTTGTTACGAGGCTCGTCACATTGCTTTTAGAATCAATACTTTTATCCTCTGGCACCTGATAATAGAAGCCAGATTTCCCATCGCGAACTAATTTATAAATTGGTTTTTCAGCAGCTGGCAGATTTTGGAATTGACCACGGAAGCCCATAAATGGAAGGCTCACTACATCACCGTCATCTGCTGGATCAACAAAGCGAACAAAACCTTCCAAGAAGTAGCCGTTTGGCATTAACTTGGTCAGCTCTTCTGCAAATTTAGCCACATTAACCTTCACAGTTACAGTCTGACTACTATGAGCCTTGACCGTAACTTCAGGCCAGACTGTCTCAGTCAATTTACGAGGTGTCAGATCAAATTGACCATCCTTAACAGTATCCGTATTGGTATTGACAATCATTTTCAGGGTTCGGTCAGTATCAGTAATATTATGAACCGTCACGTCAAATGTAAAGCTATCTTCGACATTGCCTAAGGATACGCTTGGGTATTGGTTTTCCCCAGTAACATAAAGTCCAGTAGACACTGCGGCAGCTGTATCAACGATTCCTGCACCTTGCTGACGCGGAGAGGTATAAGCGCCTGTTTCTTTATCAATATGCAACTTCGCAGTTGACATGATCAAAGCCTTAACCAATTCAGAATTCTGAGCTGGAGTTAGGTTTGGATAATGTTTGAGCAGGTATTCTTTCACCAAGGCTGCAACACCAGCCACATGTGGAGAGGCCATACTGGTTCCGTTCATGCTACCATAGGTATTGTCATTGAGTGAAGAATAGATAGATCCACCAGGAGCTGACACATCTGGCTTCAGCTGCCCATCGGTTGTAACACCCCAGCTAGAGAAGTCAGATAGTTCTTTAGCTGTTGGATTTGGACGATTATCTTTCAATCCGTTGAAGGCAATCTTATAATTACCAGCAGCCAAGGCTTCACCATACTGTTTGCTGATAAAGGCTGATGGAGCTGATTCTGAATCCTTATCCAAGGCCATCTGGATATTAGCCCCTTCAACATTATTGTAAATGAGGGCACCAGCTGCACCATGCTGGATCGCATTTTTAATCTTTTCAGAGAATGTAATCGAACCACGCTGAATAAGGGCCAACTTCCCTGTCAAATCTAGGCCATTAAAATCTTCTTCGCGTCCTTGACCAGCATTGACATACTCATATTCCTTGCCTTTTTCAAAATCAGCCTTGCTATCTGCTTTGGCAAATGTGAATTTTCCGTTGCTTAATTCAGCGTTGTCTTCCAGACCACGAACTTCCATGACTTCCTCAGTCACTACCGTATTATCAACAGAGGCAACAGAAATAGCTCCTTCTGCAGTTGAAGGATTTCCGACTAAACCATAGTCTGGATTTTCAGCCAGAGGTTTGGAATGGCCACTTCCGAAAGTATTTTCGTTACCAGCCGCAATCACGACACTGACTCCTTTAGCTCGAGCTCGTTCAATCGCCGCAGAGAGACTAGGACTCATGTTTACGACTGATCCTGTTGCTGAACCCAAACTCATATTGATGGAATCTGCCCCCAAGGCTACTGCATCTTCAATGGCCTTGATATAAATGGCGTCACTCGTAGTTTTTTGACGGTCTGAGAAGACCCGCATGAACATCACTTGAGCTTCAGGAGCAACCCCATAGATGTATTCTCCATTGCTATCCTTCTTGTCTGGATTTCCAGCCGTGATACCAGTAACGTGCATCCCGTGAGAATAGCTATCTTTTTCCTTGATGCTATCATCGCCATCAATATAGTTATAGGCATAAACAACCTTGCTGTTATACCATTTACCATAATCAATTCCGGCCTTCTTCTTTGCCTCTTCAAGAGCAGCTTCCGTTTGGTATTTGGCCTTTGAAGGATCTGAAATACGCAAGACTTCATGGTGGACGTCTAAACCAGAGTCGATAACAGCAACCAAGCGACCTTCCCCTTTATAACCTTGAGACCAAGTTTGAGGAACCTTGATGATTTCATTACTACTGATGCTAGTTGGTTGCTCGTCCTTGCTGACTTTATCTTCTTCTGCAGAAGTCGCAGTAGCAACTGGCTGACCTGTATTTTCTGACGCTACAGCTTCTGTAGTCGCTGGCTTTCTTTCAGGATTTTCAGTCCTAACCTCCTGCTTATCATCTTTCTTCTCAGATGAAGGGCTTGTTCCCTCTGCTGTCGAAACAGTCTGTTTTGGCTCTATAGCTACAGTTGTTTCGCTAGCTACTTGCTTTTCTTCCTTAGTTTCTCCTGCTGATGGAGCTTGAGCATTTGCTGGCTCTGAACTTGAGGATTTGTCTACTTCTTCAGAAGTTTGCGACTTGTCCTCTTTTACTGTCGCCTTATCCGCAGAAAGAGACTCCTGCTCTGACGGATCAGCTGTCGTAACTAGGCTTGACTGCTGACTCGCTTCTGCTGTGCTAACGGCTGTCTGTTCGTCCGCATTGACTTGGCCTGAACCAAAAATCAAAACAGTTCCCAACAAAGCCGAAGCCAAACCAAATTTGAACTTCCGAAGTGAAAAACGTTGTTGTCTTTTCATACAAAACTCCTCAATATTTTTTAAATCATATTATAATAAAAATTGTCTGAAAATTCATACTTTGTTATAAAATGTAACGAAAATGTAATATTCCCGAATGTTTTTCTACTTAATACCTATTTTATAAAGTTTGATGAGTCAATTTGTTTGAAATATAGAACAAAATTAGAATAATATACGGTTTTTACCACCTTTGTCGTGAAAAATAGTCCTCCTAGCAATCTAGCAGGGAATTACTCTTTGCTGAAAACGCTTGCCTACCTAAAAACTTTGTGATATAATTAACATATTAATAATAATAACTAAACAGGAGGAACTACTTATGAAAGCAGTTGTTGTTAATCCAGAAAGCACTGGTGTGGAAATTATCCAAAACAAAGAACTCCGTCCGCTTGAAACAGGTGAAGCTCTTGTAGAAATTGAATACTGTGGTGTCTGCCACACTGACTTGCACGTTGCACATGGTGACTTCGGCAAGGTCCCAGGCCGTATCCTTGGTCACGAAGGGATCGGTATCGTCAAAGAATTGGCTCCTGATGTGAAGAACTTGAAAGTCGGTGACCGTGTCAGTGTCGCTTGGTTCTTTGAAGGTTGTGGCACATGTGAATACTGTACTACAGGACGTGAAACTCTTTGCCGTACAGTAAAAAATGCTGGTTATTCTGTTGACGGTGGTATGGCTGAACAATGTATCGTAACAGCTGACTATGCTGTCAAAGTTCCTGAAGGTCTTGATCCTGCACAAGCTTCTTCTATCACTTGTGCCGGTGTAACTACTTACAAAGCCATCAAAGAAGCTCAACTCCAACCAGGCCAATGGATCGTCCTTTATGGTGCAGGTGGTTTGGGTAACCTAGCTGTTCAATATGCTAAGAAAGTTTTCAATGCCCATGTTATCGCAGTCGACATCAACAATGACAAACTTGCATTAGCCAAAGAAGTTGGTGCTGATATTGTCATCAATGGACGTGAAGTTGATGATGTTCCTGGCCTCATCAAAGAAAAGACAAACGGCGGTGCTCATTCTGCAGTCGTAACAGCCGTTTCTAAAGTGGCCTTCAACCAAGCTGTTGATTCTGTACGTGCAGGTGGTCGTGTAGTAGCTGTTGGTTTGCCATCTGAAATGATGGACCTCAGCATTGTCAAGACTGTTCTAGACGGTATCCAAGTCATAGGTTCTCTTGTAGGTACTCGTAAAGACTTGGAAGAAGCCTTCCAATTTGGTGCTGAAGGCTTAGTTGTTCCAGTCGTTGAAAAACGCCCTGTTGAAGATGCCGTAGATGTCTTTGATGAAATGGAAGCTGGTACTATCCAAGGACGTATGGTACTTGACTTCACTCACTAATGCCTCTTTCTATTAATAAACAAAAAACGGACTACTCTATGTTTAGTTCGTTTTTTTTATTGATACTTTTACGGTATAGGGTTCTTAAGATTGGTTGCAAAAAAGATCTCACTATTTATGAAGAAAACAGATCTATCACCCTGTTTATGAAATAGCGAGCAACAAGCTCTTTTTCATCACTTTATAACTGAAAATACATCATAATACTAAAGCATAAGACCTAGGGAATAATCCTTAGGTCTCATCTTTATGACTCAAAAATACAAAGAAGAATTTTGCATCGCAAACCTTTCACGCCGTTACTCCAGCTCTATCCCCTTCTCACGGAGATTATCTAAGCACTCCTCATAGTAGGCGTCATCATGTTCACTATAGATAGGATTGCCTAGCTTCTCCTCAGGCAAGTCTTCATAGGGAGGGCAGGTCTTTCCACGGTAGTTCTTGTCCAGCCATTCTGGGCCGACCCGATAACCACGACTAGCCATTTCCTCCATGATCAAACGATGATAGACATAGAGACGATAGGGCGAGTGGGTAAAGACATAGTCAACTGTCGCATGCCTTCTTCCCCAGCCATTGCCACGCAGAGCACAGCACTCCCGATGTTGCCCCAAAAGTTGAGGTCGGGGAAGTTGAGGAATCAAGGCCTCATGCCAAAGTCTCATAGTAGTCTCCTTTCAGTAAAGTTAATTTTTGCAAGTAAGCATTTAGATAAGGGGCAAGCAAATCTCGAGTATTAGCAGGCAAAACTTCTTTGCACTCCTCCCCCTGTGTTCTGGGGTTTGACAGGTATGCGAAATCATGATTTGAACCTGACTCAACTCCACCTGTTCATTCTTCAAATATCGACGGATTTCTTGGTAAATGTTGCCAGGATAGCTCAAAGCAAGATCCTTATTTTCCGCACAAAGTTTCTGACAAATTGCCCATTAGTCCTTACTATTCATAGCCGAAACTAACTTCCTTTAAAAAATGAGCGAATAATTCGAATTTCTCACTCGATGTATTAAGCTTTTTTCATCTTCTACAAGTCACAATGTCTCAGGACACAAAGTAATAATTTTCTTTTAGTTCTCGGAATCGGTCAAAACTGAGAATGCCCTCATTTTGTAATCTTCCTAAAACAATACTAGGATGAATATCTATTTCCTCAGCAAAGCAAAGGATATCTGACTTATCGAAATTCCCTTTTTCAACAAAAGCTTGATAGTCTTCAGGTCTAATCAAGAGATCTTTTGCAAACTGATCTGCCCGCTCCTCGGAACGAAGGTATGACTCACTATTTCCAGCATCAGATGAAAAATCATTCTCCAAAATATGCCCAATCTCATGGAAAAGGGAGAACCAGAAAATATCTAATGCTTTATTTCGATCCGTGAGTAATAGCATGGCACTGCCGTTTCCAAATTTTTTCGTAGCACCATTCAGATTGGCATTTGGCAAAGCAGGTAGACTGACTAGGACAATACCACAGTCTAGCAAGATATCAGACAAGCGTTGAGGAAAAACTTCTGAATCTTGTCTGGTCAACTTTCTCAAAGCAGGCAGGCTTCTCTCTAGCTTTCTACGATTGAGCTTAGTAGTCGTTTTATCACGTGCTTTTTTAGAAGCCAGCTCCAGCATGATATTGGAATTCACTATACTTTTAGGCGTAAACTCACGTGTATTCCGATAGCTGACTAGATGGTTGAAAGTCGTGAGGTTTTTTAAATTCGCCACGCCTAGAATCTTGCGAAGCTCGACAATCTTTTCTTTCACAGTATAGCGTTTGTCTGGAACATAGCCTTCTTCCTTAAAATACTTGAAATCAATCATCTCACAGATTTCTTTCTCACTACCTTCTTCTAGCTCTTTTTGTTCTACGATCTCTGCCACTTTTACATCGTAAGCATTCTGAAGATTGAGCCAAGTTTGCATGGAAACTCCGCTTAGCTTGGCTAACTTATGAGCCGTCTCCTTACTAATAGACTCCTCAGCATTAACGAGCTTGCTGACAGTCTTTGCTGAAACTCCCAAACGCTCCGCAAATTCTTTCTGCGTTACGTTATAATCTTCAATCAACTCTTCAACATACTGACCTGGATGAAAAGCAATCAGGTCTTTGTATTCAACAATTTTATTACTCATAGTGATTGCTGACCTCCTCTATTTTTAGAATTTCGATTTCAACAGGACTAGGAAATACCTTTTCTAGATCCTCCTCACGAAATTCTACAATCAACCGATAGGAACTCTTTCGGCCATCTATATCTAAAGCAAACTGTCCTTGTCTCTTTCCCTTGAGTTGGTGAAAGTGATACTTAGGAAAAGCCGTCACACTAGCCAAAGAATCCGCCGCTTCCAAAAAGGTGATCAACTGATGCAACTTTACAGCAACCTTATCCGAAAAATCTTTTTTCGCTCGCCTCAGCTCTGTGCACTGCTTTTTAACAGTTTTGTTTGTATAGATAAGCTTCATAAATCCCTTTCCGTTAAATTAAATTACCTTTTAGGTAATTTAATTATAGCATCTTTAGACAATAAAAACCAGCCAAAAGTAATTTGGCTGGGATTTTAAATCGGTTTGACGTATCTAATTACTTTACCATCACCCTTTGAACTCCTTCAGAAACTGTTTGAGCTCAGCATCTGCTTCTGGTGTGGTTCCTTGGAGTTGATTCAGCATTTCAAGTAGCGATGCTGTTTGGCTTTCGATTGCTTTATTTGTCTCGTTAATCTTGCTGACAATTTCTGTCAGGGGTTCGACTTCTTCTTCCTCAAAGGTATCTACATAGCGAGGAATATTGAGGTTATAGTCATTTTCGACAATTTCTTCATAGCTTGCTAGGTGGGCAAACTTGTCAATCTCCTCACGAGACTTGTAGGCTTCCAGGATCTTCTCGATATGAGTATCAGTCATGATATTCTGGTTTTTGCCCTTATCAAATTCCTTAGAAGCATCGATAAAGTAAACGTCTCGATTGGTGCGATTCTTTTTAAGAATGATGACTGTGGTCGGAATGCTGGTATTAAAGAAGATATTAGCAGGTAGACCGATCACCGTATCAATAGCTCCTTCTTCCAGCAAGGCCTTGCGGATGGTTCCTTCGGCATTGCCACGAAAAAGGACCCCGTGAGGTAGAACGATCGCCATGACTCCCTTGTCCTGCTTGAGGTGGTAATACCCATGTAAGAGGAAGGCAAAGTCAGCTTTGGACTGAGGCGCGAGTTTCCCAAAAGGAGAGAAACGAGGATCATGGAGGAAGCCTGAGCTTGCGGACCACTTGGCTGAGTATGGAGGGTTCATGAGGACCCCATCAAAGTTGGTCGGCTCCTGGGTCGGCCAATCTTCATCCAGCGTATCCGCATTGTGCAAGAACTGGTTTTCAACAGGAACCCCGTGGAGGATCATGTTCATCCGAGCCAGGTTATAGGTCGAAGTATTGAGCTCCTGGCCGAAGTATTGGACGGTTTGAGGTTGATGAGAATACTTCTTAGCATTGAGCAAGAGGGAGCCTGATCCCATGGTGGCATCGTAGAGTGTAAAGCCCTGCTCGTCTTCACGCCCTAAAAAGGCAATCTGGGTCATGAGCTTGGCCACAGGCTGAGGCGTATAGAACTCACCTGCCTTCTTACCCGAGTCGGTCGCAAACTGACCGATCAGATACTCATAGGCATCCCCAAGCATATCTCCCGCATGACCTGCTACTTCCAGGACTGCTAGCTCTTTCATGACCGCAGCTACTAGCTGGTTTTGCTTTTGAGGAGTTGCCCCTAGTTTCTTGGAATAGAGATCAATGTCCTCAAAGAGGTTTTCATAAAGTTCATCACATTGCTCAATATCTCGGAAGCCCTGAGCTAGATCTTCCAGCTGGAAGGTGCCTTCATTGACCCGGTCCACCAAGGCCGTAAAGGTCAAGTCTGGCTTGATGACATAGTTGAGCTCATCCTTGATGACGGAGATGAGGTCCTCTTGAGAGTCCAGATCCTCATAGTAGGATCGGTAAAGAGCCAGGGCTTCATCCAGACTCTCTGTCTCCTCCTCCATGGTCTCAGCCACGAAAAAGAGCAACTTATCTGAGAGGTATTTATAAAAGATCATCCCCAAAAGGTAAGACTTATAGTCATTGGCATCCATCTTAGAGCGGAGCACATCCGCCGAGTTCCACAGGGCTTGGTAAAGCGACTGTGAGGTTTGTGTTGTTTCCATAGTAATTCTTTCTGATTTCTTTTAGACCTTTTCTTGTTCCAGTGGGACGACGGCGAGGGTCTTGCCTAGGCTAGCTAAGACTTTCAAGACCGTGTCCAATTGAGGACTGGTCTTGCCTGTCTCCATCCTAGCGATGACCGGTTGACTGACTCCACTGAGTTCTTCTAGTTTCTTTTGGCTAATGCCCTTTTCATGCCGAGCCTCGATCAGCTCTGTCATAATCGCGACCCGCAGATCACTTTCCAGGATTTCTTCCTTGGTGAAGAGCTCTGCTCTCACATCTTTCCAATTGCTACCGATGGCACTATTCTTCATCTCTTAGCCCTCTTTCCTTCAAATCTTGCAACGCTCGCTTGGCTTTCTCGAACTCTCGTCTAGGTGTCTTTTGCGTCTTTTTGACGAAATGATGCAGTAAGACAAAGCTTCCATCCAGCCAAGCCACGAATAAAATCCGGTCCCGCAAAGGTCTCAACTCCCAAATCTCCGCATCCAGATGCTTGATATAGGGTTGGCCAGCACGCGTTCCATGCTGGCTCAAAAGCTCGATATAGTCATTGAGCTTGTTGAGTTTGATCCGGCTGTCCTTGCTATCGCGACGAGCTAGCTCCCTCATGTAGTCCAGGACCGGTTGATTCCCCTGTTTGTCCTTATAAAAATAAATAGCGTGCACAAAGCAACCTCTTTTCGAATTTATTATAACTCTAAAGTTATTAAAAGTAAATACTTTTAAGTTATTAAACACTAAGGAGCGCCCTTTGACGAATCAAAGGGGCTCACTTATGCCATTCGAAAAATGGTGAGCTTATGGATGCTGATAAGGAGAATTTTTGAAGGTTAGATAAACATATCTTGTAAGAGTTTCTTTAGTATTAAAGCTGGAGAATAATACAAATAAACCATGTTTATCTATGACTTAGTAGAGTTACAAGTTCACTAAAATATTTAGTTCTCAATATATTTTGTAACTCAGAATCTGTTGCAATCTTACTTAATGCCTTATTTTTAAAATCGCGAGTGATTACAGTATTTCCTAGTTGATTGATTATTTCTTTTTTTAGGTTACAAATCTTTAAAATTGATGAGAAATTCGATGAACCTAAAGCTTCTTCAACAATAGAAGTTATAGTTTCAACTGTTGAAATTACATCGAATCTAGTTACTAAACCTTCTAAAAATTTTTGAGCATCATGTTTTGTTGGTTTATTTTTCTCTATAAAATGGCCTTCCATAAATTCATCAAGTTTCTTTTTTAAGGCGATACTTATTATCTTATCTTTATTTTTTATACACGAATTTATAGTAGCTTCTTTGAATTTATTAAATTTTTGCTCTTTATCCTGATCATCAGACTCCAAAACCGATTGCACTATTGCTTCATCTACTAGAAACATCTCTATCTCATTAAGAGGTAGAACAAAAATATTATTCTTTTTATATTTTTCAATTCGTGCCTTCTCCATCCAATCATCATCAATAATACCATATGCTTTATTTCCATGCATTTTTTTTAAATTATTATAAGCTTTTGTATGCTGGATGACCTGTTTATGTCCCTCTACAGGTTTTACAAAACAAAATTCGCTGAATAATTTAGAATAAATCTGATAGTCTATGCTAGTTTTAGTTCCCTCACAAAATAGAATAGGCTTCTTTGTAGCAGATACTTCAGTTAATAAGGATAAAGGCATTTCTTGTGTACCTTCCAAAACTTGATACTCCAAATCATATGGCGCTTCAAATTTCTTACACCAAATGTAACTTGCATTTGTTCTAGATTGGACAAAGTCCATATTATGTGAAGCAAAAACAAATTGACAATCCGATCGCTCTGATATAAGCAAATCCCACAATTCATTATAGACAGCAGCGTTTAAGAAAGTCTCAGGTTCATCAACAACAATATAGCTATTTTCTGGAGCTAAAAGGACATTCCCAATATAAAACAATATACAACGTTCTCCATCACTAAGCCCATTTATACTATATTTAGACCCATTTCTTACAACTTCTAAAACTCTATTATCAGGTTCAGGATTAAATGTTATTTCTGGGAAAATTTGATTCCATATTTGTTCCACTCTATCCAATAAAGTTAAAGGTAAATTTTTTTCTTTTCTTGATCTACGAGTAACTATGTTTGTGTAGTCTTTTACCAACAATGTTATCAATTTAGTAAACGTATTTGAAAAATCATTTTCAATTTTTGCTGGATACAAATCAATTGTTTCATATTTAAGATCAACTTCTTTTAAATCTTGAATATATCTTTCTCTAGTAATTTCATTACGATCATGAATCTTTAAAACAAAATACAGTAGCTTCTGGGCAGGTAAAACATACATCTCATCTATACTATTCTTCCGTAATTCATTAATAAGACTTGTTTTTCCTGCTCCATTAGCCCCTATAATAACAGTAGTAGAATCTATTTTAGCAATGAAAGAGAAAAGTTTAATTATTTTAAAATCTTCTAAAATTTGAGGTAAGTTTGATTCGTAAGTATGAATATCTTTACCATAACAACTAGATATTCTTTTTAGCCAATTATCACGTAGATTTTTGTACTTTTCTGTTACATTATCAGATAAAAATTCATCATTTAATTGTTTCTTAATTATTTCGATTAGATCTGATAACGAACCATTTACTTCATTATATTGGTTATTATATTCAACTTCCTCATAATCACGTAAATGACTATAAAAAATAAAATCTTCAAAATTTTGTTTAAGTCGTTGCTTTTCAGATTCTAATTTTTCAATCAATTCTTCAATAGGTCTATTCATATCTTTTCCTTATATAAACATATCCTGCAAGAGTTTCTTTTTGAGTGTTTCTAGCTGAGAAATTTTTTCTTGGTGAGATTTTATAAGATTATCGAGGTTAGAGAAATAGAAACCGATGGCTTGTTGTTCATCAAGAGAAGGATGATAGTATTCATATTTCATTAAATTAGTCGGACTAATTCCAAATACTTTCATACCTGTTCCAACTTTATAACCATATTTTCTAAATGTTTGAGTTTTAAACAAATAATATAAGAATGTGGAGTCCAAATTTTTGTTCGGTCTTAATGAAATTGTATGAAGTCCAGCTATTACATTATCTTTTGGATCCACAGCTAATAACGAAACTTCCGCTATCCCTTTATAATCCTCAGAGGCATCTGCAAAAGTTAAATCACCTTTTTTTAAGAACTCAGTAATTTTTAAATCTTTTGAAATAAATGGGAGCACATTTTCATCGTTTATATAGGATGCTCTACCAGTATGAATATCTCCATAATGAATATACCTCATACCAGTATTCTCCTTTGTTTCAACATCTCTTGAAAGTGAAAAAGATTTTAAACGTACTGTAGAAGTTTCAAGATTCACCCTTTCCCACTCACCTTCAAATCCATCCAAACGAATCTCAGGTACTGTCTGTCCAGCTTTGGGAAACATCTTGGAGAGCATGGTCGCCTTGAGGGATTGGTAGTTGGCGAGATTATCCTTGTAGCTAGCAAGAAGGTCGTCGAGGGTACGGAAGAGGGAGCCGATAGCGGATTGTTCGTCTAAAGATGGAACTGAGGTTTTTATAGAGTAAAAATCGCTATGATTTAAATCCGGTATAGTTGAGTTCCCTGCTCTAATTATGATCTCTTTATGAATATCATTTGATGTTAACAAATAATATAAAAACATTTTAGAAGTTTCAAATTTATCATAATCAACCTTAAAAAAATTGTTATGAAATGCACCAGAAATATTTGTAATTACTTTCCCAGTATTTCCAGTTCTAGTCATTAAAATATCATCTACAGTGCAAATAACATTCTCAGATGGAGACTCTATATAATATTTCTTTGTAGAATTTGGATTTAAAAATTCATTTGTAATATAAAAATATCTATGCTCTCCATCTTCTAAAAATCTACTAGAAATTGCAATTTGTAGACCTTGAGACAATTTGGTAAAATCTTTAAACCGCTTTTCATCCCATTCTTCTTTAAAATAATCGAACCTAATTAAAGGCACATTATACTTTTCTTTTAATTTCATTCATACTCCCAAACTTTATTTAACAGCTAGTATCAAAATTCCAATAGTGTTTGAAATGCTCTTCATATTGATTATCTTTAAAAATTTGATAAAAAAGATTTCTCATTTCATCTTTAGATTCTGTATATTGAACTGCAGATGGATCATCTATTCCATGAGAATTGACATTAAACAATTTCAAATACTGCTCATTGTCTTGATAAAAAATATCCTGTTTCAATGCATTAAACTTCATAAAAGTTTCTATTATCCTTCTCATCGTATTCAACATTGAGAGTTCATGACCACATTCATACAAATCCTTCAGTTCTACCCAAAGAGCCTCATACCCTGTTTTAAAATCTTCCTTTTCATTTAAAATTTTGATAAACTCGTGATGATCAATACGATAAAAATTATTCTTATCATATTTTGTCCTACCAGATTCATCTTTAAAATAACCATGAGGTTGAACATTTAAATAAAAATGGATATTATGAGTTAAGATCACCATTAAATCTCTATTTACATCGAATTTATCCTTGTCTTTACATTGATAAAGTTTTTGTAGTTCCCAAATAATTAGATATTGCATTTTATCATCATTCGAACTCATTGGATCATCAAAAACTATTATTTTTTTCTTCCTACTCCCTTCTTTAACTTCCTCCAAACGCTCAATAAAATATAAAAATGCAATGACATTTTTCTCACCCGTTGACAATTGTTTTACACTTCTATATCGTTCCCCTTCTTTTATTCTGTAATAACCAAGGTTTTCATTGTCTACATGATCTAATTCCCAAGAAACTTTTAACCGAAGTTTTTTATTTATTCTCTCAATAGCTTGTTTTTCTGCTTTTGGTTTTAATTTATCAACCTGACTTCGATATTCAGCTAAATTTTGTTCCAATTCTTTCTTTTCAATTTCTTTTTGACTATAAACTAATTCTTTTTCCTCTTTTTCTCTCTTAAGAACAGTTAGTCTCTCTATTCTTAAATCATATTGGAAGTCCTCAAGTAACAATTTTATTTCATGATATCGAATTGCATCTCTAGCGTCTTTCTGTTTATTTTTAATATCTAAAACATTTTTATTGTGTATTTCAATAAGTCTATTTATTTCACCATAATTCACATTATTGGGCACAAATAACTCTAACTCTTCACTTTCTACAAAGAGATTGCTCTCTTTCTGTTCTAATGTTTTAAGTAATATCTCTAAATAGGATTTCTGCTCTGCTAAAGACTCATTCACTTTCTCACTTTCTTTTTCAACCTCGTCTTTAAGATCTGGAAAAAAATCATCGGTACTTATCTTGTCACTTGTCGCAATCTCATTAAGCAAGTTAGAGATTTTTTCTTTACCAACTTTAATCCGATTTTGTAGTTCCTTCACCTCATCTGCTGAAAAATATCTCTCCAACTCCATCAATACTTCATCAGAAAGTTCATTCCCACAAAACGAACATATGTTTTCTTCTTTATGGATTTCCAATCCTTCTTTAGCGAAGTTAATTTTTCTTTGGTTGTCTAATCTACCAATAAGGACTCGTTCAACGACTTTACTTGAAATAATTTCATTGACAGCTTTTATATAATTTTCAAAATTAATTTTCTTCTCGCTAATGGGAGCAATTTCTTTCGGAACGCTCTGCAATATCTTCCTATAAAGATTTATATCAGTTTCCTCTAAACGACAGGCATTTTTAATTTCTGATTCAAAAATTTTTTTATTATACGACCTTGGGTTATCTACAATAACAGGATCCGTTTTTAATGAAATAGTTCTGGCCGAATCTTTATAAAAATTTTGAATTTTCCTATCTTGTTCATTAAACACTCTTCTTTTCTCTATGCACTCATCATGCAAAGTTGGTTCTTCATTCTCACCATTTTTTTCAACAAGTATTTTTTTAACAAAAGACAAGTCCTGTTCTGTTTTTGTAATTTTTTCTTTTAACTCTTTTATTTCTGCTTCTTTTTCACTTGCATTAACCGCTAATGAAAAAGCATCTAGATTCTCATTTTCTCCTATCAAAGAATCAAAGCCATTAAAAATATGTACTTCAAATTCCGATTGTTTTTGATTATAAATTGCTTTACTTAATGTTGATTTACCCGATCCGTTTCTTGCAAAAATAAAATTTTTTGAAGACAGTTCTAATTCTTTACCCTCAAAAAGTGGAGTCTCAGAATCTTCAAATTTAATTTGTTCCAAATCTATAATAGTAGTAACCATAAATTTATCCTCGTTTCAGTTTTTAACTGATTTTATCTTAGATTATTTAAAAATTTTCAACATCAAAGTTCAGCATATTTTCCCCCCTACCTCCCCACTCTTAGAGGTTCAATTACCTCTTCGATCAGTTGGGTATAGGCTTCTTTGATTTGTTTTTTGTAGCTGAGTGGATTGAGGGCGTCTGCTACTTCTACCTTATAGTCTTTATAGCGTTGGCTCTTGGTCAGCTGGCTTTCACCTGTTTGCTTCTTAGCGCCTTTGCGGTAATGCTGGACATAGTAGCGAAGCTCGTCCTCTCCGACATACCATTTTTTGACAAAGTTAGAGATATGTTTATCAATCACCGTCTCAATCATATTATCTAAGACACCTGTGATGGACAAACCACGGTAAAGTTTTGGATTTGCCTGCACTTCTGTCCAAAGATTTTGGATGATTGTCGCAAGTCCTGGATTGGTTCTATTCAAGCCTTGGATATAACCATCCACGGCAGCAATATCCTTGTCACTAAGGGGCTCTGCTACATTGTCATCCTGCTGGATCATACTCTGGATGAGAGTCAAGATATAGGCATAGTTGATCTCATCGACCTGGACTGACTCTAGTTCATAGTGAATATCCAGCGGATCATCTTGATCATCGTCATCTACACGGCTTTTAAGCTCCGCTAGAATGTTTTGATAGAGACCTAGGTAGCTTTCTAGCTTGGCATTCGTCAAGCCAGTCTCTTGGTAAATCTCCTCTTCTTTGTATTCATTGTAGACTCGGATAGAGGCCAGATATTTATCAAAGGCTTGGTAAGATTTCGCTATTTTACGTAGCTGAGCCGTACTAGCTTGCTCGATAGCGATTCCTTCTTCTTCATGGTCCGTAACTTGCGCTTGAAATTCTCCGCAAGCTGATAGAAAGTTGCTTTTTTCTTCTTCCCAGCTTGGAGCCAAAACCTCATTTTCTCCCCCATTGGAGTAGAGCTTGAGGGCATTGTCGACAGCTTCCTTAAAGGCCTGAGGGCGCTGGAAGGTGATGATATGGCCGAAGCGCTTCTTGTCATCAAAGATGCGATTGGTCCGGCTAAAGGCTTGGATCAAGTCTTGTGGACGCATAGGCTTGCGGTCGATAAAGAGAGTGGAGAGACAAGGAGCATCAAAGCCGGTTAAGAGACGATCAACCACGATGACCAGATCCAACTGCTCATTGCGATAGAGGTACTTGTCCTGCTTTCTGGCCAGACGATTATTGACATCGGTATTAAAGCCCCGCAGATCCGCTAGTCTAAAATGCGTACCAAACTCTTGGTTGTAGTCCTCCATGACCTGCTTCATATGGTCTTGGTAGCCGATAGACTCTTCCTCATTTTCAGACACTGAGTAAGTGATGGTAAACTTTGGAAAATCCGGCAAATGACGTCTGACCCGCTCGGAGACTTTGATCCGCTCCTTGCCAGCCATGATACTCTTGAGCAGATTATAATAAGCCTGTGCTTGTGGGATGGACTTGACCGTCAAAATAGCGTCATAGCTTTTTCCAACTCCTTTAGGGATATTGAGCTGTTGTTGGCTCTTATTGAGGATAGCATACAGGACTTCTAGCATGTGTTCCTTGTCCTCATAAGCACTATCAGGAATCTCCTCCTCCAGCATATCAGAGATGATAGTATTGCGGTAGTCTACCTTAAAGCCCAGAACCGCTCCATCATGGATGGCTTCTTTAACTGTGTATTCATGTAGGCGGTTGCCATACTGTTGGTGGGTTGTTTGAGCCAAGTCTCCCACTTGTTTTCGTTTGTTTTCCTTGAAAATCGGAGTCCCTGTAAAGCCGTACCAGAGAGAGTTTCTGAAGTAGGCCTTGATCTCCTTTTGCATTTGCGGAGTGACAGCTCGGTGACACTCATCCACGACAAAGGCCACTCGCAGGTCCTTGATTTTCCCAGCATCCCGCTGGTACTTGCCTTCTTCAAACTTGCGCATCATGGTCGTAATTTTCTGAATGGTCGTGACTACCACGCGCTTGTCATTGCCCCCTAGACGCTTGACTAGTTCGTGAGTATTATCCGTCTCATCAATATCAATGACATCATTGGCCGCATAAGAAAGGAAGGACGAGGTTGTCTGCTGATCCAGATCTCTACGGTCGACGACAAAGATGGTCTTTTGGATGGCAGGGATTTGCAAGAGATTGCGGGCCACCTTGTAAGAGGTCAGGGTCTTCCCTGAACCTGTCGTGTGCCAGATATAGCCCGACTCTTGACGGCGAGAAGCGTCCTGTACTGCCTCAATGGCATGGATCTGATAAGGACGCAGGAGGATAAGGGCTTTCTTGCTATCGTCGATGACCGAGTACTGCATGACCATCTGATGGGCCCGAGGGATAGAGAGGACCTCATGGGCAAAGCTAGTCAGATCCGTCACAGGCCGGTTGTCCTTATCCACCCACTTGGTCAGAAACTGTTTGTTTAGCTTATTTTCACGGGCTGCAGCGATATAGCGAGTGTCGACCTTATTGGTCACGACAAACATCTGCAAACTCGAGTAGATGCCACGGAACTTGCCTTCACGGTCGTATTTTTCTATCTGATAAAAAGCTTTCAAAAATCCAACTCCTGGACTCTTGAGCTCAATGTGAATCATAGGAAGTCCATTAATCAGAAGAGTCACATCCATTCGTCTGTCTTGATCTTGAGGGTATGCCTTGTCTCGCTCGACTTGGTTGACTACTTCATAGCTAGACTTTCCAGCAGCGATATTGTCCCGCCAGATGACCGCTAGACGGATGGTACCTAGACTAGCATCTTCGCGCTGAACCTCTACCTTGGCAATGCCATTTTCTCCCGCTAGCCACTTGGCCGCCTCATAATAGCTGACAAAGTTGAGCTGATTCTTGATTTGGTGTTTTTCTTGATCAGTCAAGGGATGATCCGCTAACATGGCGACATTATTTTGAGCTAGTTTCTCAAAAAAATTCTCCCACAACTGGTCCTCTGTCTTAAGATCTTTCCGATAGGTCCACTGGCTTTCTCCAGATGCCAACTGCTGGATCAACTGTTTTTCAATTTCTAATTCTTGGCTTGTTTTCATTTGATTTCCTTTTGCTTTACATGAGGATCTTCACTTTATTCTTCTATGTTTCATTATAGCATAGAAAGGCTTGATTTTATAGCGTTTCCATGGCCTGGTAAGAAAATCCCCAGCTCTTTTCAAGCTGGGGATGACTTTATATTTTTAATTCATAGACTTCTTGCCAGCCTGCTGGTCCTAATATGCGCTGGGGCTGTTTGCTAAAGCCGGTCTCTCGGTAGAGATAGGAAGCGACTTGATTTCTCTCATTGACGCCTAGGATGATACTTTTATACATGGGCAGATGCTCTCTTATGAAGTCCGGCAGGAGCTTTAAAGTCTGACTACCGTATCCTCGCATCTGAAAGTCTTCATCCGTCGAAAAGTTCCGAAGGAGCAGGCTATCTGGCTGACCGCCATAAGTGTACTTCTTTTCTCCAGCATCCAAGATCAGAAAGGTTACGATTTGATCTTCTTCAAGGCCTACGATGGCATAGCGATTTTCTAAGTCAGCTACAGCCTCCTTAGGATGATTGGTAAATCTCAAGTCCGTTAATTGGTAAGCCTGCAAGGCCTCTCTATCTGAGCTGCGATAGAATCGGATTTTCATCTAAAAATCCATTTCATCAGGATTTGGTGCGCCACCGGCCAGGCCACTGATATTTTTGAGGACTTCTAAGTCAGCAGCATCTAGCTCAATGTCAAAGCAGTCCAGGTTGCTGGCAATTCGGCTCGGAGTGACCGACTTAGGAAGAGGCAGGAAGCCTTCCTGCAAGCTCCAAGCTAGGGCGATTTGAGCAATGGTCTTGCCATACTTGTCAGCCACAGCCTGTACGTCAGGATTTTGGAAGAGTTCACCTTGGCCAAATGGTCCCCAAGCTTCCAGTAAAATGTTGCTCTCACGGCAGAAATTCACCGCTTCTGTCTGATAGACACCTGGAGCCAGGCGGATTTGATTGACTGCTGGCCTGATGCGCGCTGTTTCAAGCAAGGCTTCTAAGTGGTGAGGGAGGAAATTGCTGACGCCGATTGCACGAATCTTCCCAGCTTCATAGAGATCTTCCATGGCACGCCAGACTTCAGCATTGCGCTTTTTCCAAGCATCGTTCTCTCTCAAAGGTTTGGGATTAGGCCAGTGGATGAGATAGAGATCCAGATAGTCCAGTCCCAACCGCTCCATTGATTGGGCAAAGGCCTCCTGAGCCTCCTCATAAGTATGGTTGTCATTCCAAAGCTTGGTCGTGATGAAGAGCTCTTCCCGTGGAATGCCACTGTCTTTGATTGCCCGTCCGACACTCTCTTCGTTCTTATAGATAGCTGCCGTATCGATGTGACGATAGCCTGCCTTGAGAGCGGCTAAGGTTGCCTTATAAGCTTCTTCACCATCCTTAGCCTTCCATGTCCCAAAACCAAGCACTGGGATTTTCACGCCATTGTTTAAAAGGTACGTTTCCATAGGTATCCTCCATCTATTATTTATGAGATCCTCAAAGAGCTAAATCGCTCTGTTGAGAAATAGTCGTCTATTATTCGAGCTAGTCCTTCTTTTTCTTCTTAGGGACTATAGGCCCTGGTTTAAAGATATTTTTCTTGGTCGGTGCCATGCCCTTGCTAATAAAACTATAGATGATAAAAGCGGCTCCAGCAACAATCATCAGAATACGACTCATCGCTAAGCCAAAAAGAAGAAAGACCACACCCATGAGGGTAAATTTATAATCAATCTTTTTCATGTTTCACTCCTGTTTATTTCGTTGATATCATTATATCATGAATACATCATTTCATATTGATTCAAATTTATTTTCTCAGCTTAAAAAAATAGAAAGAACAGGCAGACCTGCTCTTTCTTTAATTAGTTAGGAGACTTTTGTATGATTAGACTTCAAATCTTTTCTCACCATCCAAGTATGTGGCAATTAGGTCCAAGTCATCATTTAATACGATAAAGTCTGCATCATAACCTTCTTTGATCTGACCGCAAACATCATCAATATGAACAGATTTAGCTGGAATCAGGCTAGCCATCATGACGGCTTGGTGAGGATTGGCAATGCCCCATTTGACAACATTCTTCAAGCCATCTTTTAATTTCAAGATTGAACCAGCTAAGTTGCCTGTTGATTTAAGGCGGGCAGTCCCATCTGCCACAACCACTGGAAATTCACCCAGCATATAATCACCGTCTTCCAGACCACCAGCTGTCATACAGTCCGTAATGAGAGCGATATTTTCATGGCCCTTTTGCTTGATCAGAATATCGCAAGCCTTAGGATCCACATGGTGGCCATCACAGATTAACTCTGCGTAGGTATGAGGAAGCTCATACATGGCGCCAACCATACCTAGCTCCCGGTGAGTCAGGCCACGCATACCATTATAGGCATGTACCCATACGCTAGCACCAGCTTCCACTGCCGCCTTGGCTTGGTCAAAGGTTGCATCAGAGTGGCCGAGTGCTACTGTCACACCTTCGTCAGTAATCGTGCGAACAAACTCTTCGACACCATTCCGTTCAGGCGCAAGGGCAATCTTATTCAGCAAGCCATTTGAGGCCTTTTGCCAAGCACGAAATTCATCCATACAAGGATCTTTCATGTAGGAAGGATTTTGCGCTCCCTTATATTTCTCTGTGAAATAAGGTCCTTCAAAATATAGACCACGAATCTTGGCACCAGTAGCCTCTTTGTAGCGGGCACCGATATTTTCTGTCACAGCCAGCAAAAGCTCATAAGACGAAGTCAAAGTAGTTGGTAAAAAGCTCGTAACCCCTGTTGTCAAAAGACCATCACTCATGGTATGAAGGGTGCCTTCGATGTTATTGTCCATGACGTCCACTCCGCCAAAGCCATGAATGTGGGTATCTACTAGACCAGGTGCAATAGAATAACCAGTGTAATCAATCACTTCAGCATCAGCAGGAACTTCTTTGACCAACTTTCCAAATTTGCCATCTTTGATTTCTAAATAACCGCCTTGACGGATTCCTTGAGGATAGAAAAATTGATCAGCTTTAATATATTTAGGCATAATATAACCTCCAGATTTTGTCCAAATAGACTAACTTTCTCCCTATTTGGTACTCATTGATTATGTCATCTATATTATAAACCTTTCCCATTTATTTGTAAATGGTATAGACCTATTTTATAAAAAATTATTATATTAAAAAGACAGGAAGCTTTTCCTGTCTATATTTGTTCTGCTTGGACCTTTTCAGCCAAATTCATAGCATGGTCCGCAACCCTTGTATAGTGAGAAATGATATCGATAAAATTGACCCCAGCTTGTGGTGTACATTCTCCGCGGTTGAGACGCGAAATGTGGGTTTTGCGAAGCTTACGCTCCAGCTGATCAATTTTCGTATGCTTTTCTTCTAGACTGTCAGCCAGTTCAATATTATTATCTTCGACCGACTGCAAGGCATCCTTGATAAAATCCAAGGTCATTTGGTAAATCGTTTCTAATTCTTCCAAGGCAGCTTCTGAAAAGATAACTTTTTTCTTGATCAGGTAGTCTGTCAGTTGAAGCAAGGCTTCACCGTGGTCCCCAATTCTCTCCAAATCTCGAGAAGAGTCTAGGATATTGGTTAAGACTTCACTTTCTTTTTGATTCAGCTGTTCTCCAGAAAGATCAATGAGATAACGTGTCAGTTCTTCGTCAATAGCATTGATGGCCACTTCCGTCTTATGACCCTTGTCTGCAGATTTTTCAGTATGGTTGATCAAATAATCATAGGACAGTTCAAAAGATTTGACAGCGTAGCTTCCCAAATGAAGCAATTCTTTCTTAGCATTTCCTAAGGCTAGTGACGGCGCTTGCTTGATTAGGATCTTATCCAGATATAGCGGTTCGTACTTAACAACTTCATCTTCACCAGGGATTAGTTTGGTCACTATATAAGCAAGAAAACCAATCAGTGGGAATTGAATAATGGTATTGGTAATGTTGAAGGCACCATGAGAGAAAGCAATCGTCATCTCAGGCGATAGATGCAAGGTCGATTGGAACCACTGAACCATATTGGTAAAGGCCCCAAGAAAGAGTAGACAGACCAAGGTCCCAAAAACGTTAAAAAGCACATGAGATGCTGCAACACGTTTGGCAGCAATATTAGCACCCAAGGAAGCAATAATAGCTGTTATGGTCGTCCCGATATTGTCCCCAAAAAGCACCGGTAGGGCTCCTTGAAGACTAATCAAATCACTAGCATATAGATTTTGCAAGATACCAATCGTAGCAGATGAAGCCTGAATCAGCAAAGTCAATCCTGTTCCGACAAAGACTCCCAAGACTGGATTTTTGCTGAGCTGAATCATATAATCTTTGAAGACCTGTAAATCCTTAAGAGGTTCCATCGCTCCGCTCATCAGATTTAGTGCAAAGAATATCCCTCCGACCCCGAAGAGGATCCGACCGATATTGTTTATAGTACGGTTTTTAGTAAAGAATATACAGACAGCACCGACAAAGAGAATTGGAAGGGCATATTCCCCCAGCTTAAAACCAATGATGAAGGAAGTCACTGTTGTTCCAATATTTGCCCCCATGACAATCCCGATGGCCTGGCGCAAGGTCAGAAGCCCAGCACTTACCATCCCGACAGTGATGACTGTCACGCCTGAGCTGGATTGAATAAGAGCTGTCATCCCGATTCCAACCAGGATACCTAAGATAGGATTGCTGGTATATTTATCGATAAAATAACGTAGGCGATCACCAGCGGCTTGTTGCAGACCATCACCCATCATCTTGATACTATAAAGAAATAGTCCCAAACCACCTAAAAAGTTAAAAATAATATCTTGCCAATTAATGGACATCCTTTGCCTCCTAAAACCTCTTTCGAAGTATTCCTTTTATATTTTATAGAATAATCATCAAAGTCACAAGACCTTTTTCAAAAAAAATGAAAAAACTATACTATTTTGTGCAAGAAAAAAAGACCACAGAAGGTCTTTTCTCTATTATTTATCTAAATCCCGCAACATTTGGTCAATCTTGTTACCATATTCAATTGACTGATCTTTTACAAAAGTCAGGTCAGGGATCTTATACATTTTTAAATTGTGGCCCAACTCACGTTTGATGGTTCCAGTTGCTTTTTCAAGTCCCAACTGTGCTTTTTGATTATCTGATGCCAGATCACTCATAATAGTATAGTAGACCTTGGCCATTGATAAATCACCCAGCATTTGCACATCAGTGATGGTCACGCCTTGGACACGCGGATCGCGGACTTTTTTCTGCAAAATCTCATTGACTTCGCGCTTGATTTCCATCCCAACCCGGTCCACACGGAAATGATTTGCCATTGGATTTCCTTTCTATTTCTTTCTCTGTAAGATAAGCTAGGCTGAGCCTAGCTTATTTTTATTTGGTGATAGAAGCTAGCCGTCTCATTTTGAGAAATGACTTGATGTAAGATTTCCGTAGAATCAGCCATTCCCATCAAGAATTATCTCATGAATACGGACTTAAAAGCTTCAGGGTTTCTCTTTTATTTTTTAATTTCTTCCATGATATAGGCTTCAATGGTATCATCTACTTGAATATCATTATAGCCTTCAATCATGAGACCACCTTCACGACCGTTCGTAACTTCTTTGACATCGTCTTTGAAGTGCTTCAAACTAGCCAGCTGGCCGTCATAGATCACGACGCCGTCACGAATCACACGGACCTTAGAGTCACGGGTAACTTTACCGCTGACAACCATAAATCCACCGATGGTACCAACTTTAGAAACCTTAAATGTTTCACGGATAAGGGCTTCACCGATAATTTTTTCTTGGTATTCAGGGTCCAGCATTCCCTTCATGGCGTCTTCCACTTCTTCGATAACCTTGTAGATGATGCTGTGGAGACGAATTTCAACGCTATCAGACTCCGCTTGCTGACGAGCTTGTGGAGTAGGGCGGACATTGAAACCGATAATAACGGCATTTGAAGCTTCAGCCAAGGTTACGTCTGATTCATTGATAGCACCAACTGCTGAGTGGACGATGGTTACCTTCACGCCCTCTACTTCAATCTTTTGTAGGGAAGCAGCCAAGGCTTCAACAGAACCTTGTACATCGGCTTTGATGATGACATTAACAGACTTCACTTCACCCGCTTTAAGGGTATCAAATAGATTTTCAAGGCTGACACGGTGAGTAGCTTGACGTTGCTTGAGAAGGGCACGTTTGGCACGTTCTTCACCGGCTGCACGCGCAGCTTTTTCATCTTCATAAACAGCGAAATGATCCCCAGCCATTGGTGTTTCGTTCAGACCTGTGATAGAAACTGGTGTAGATGGACCAGCCACTTTGACACGACGACCCAAATCATTTGTCATCGCACGGACACGACCAAAGGTATTACCGACAACGATAGGGTCTTGAACGTTCAAGGTACCTTGTTGGACAAGCAAGGTCGCAACAGCACCTTTTCCTTTATCCAAACGGGCTTCGATAACGGTACCAATGGCACGGACTGTTGGATCAGCCTTAAGTTCTTGGATCTCTGCTACAAGAAGGACTGTTTCCAACAATTCATCGATATTTTGGTTAAACTTAGCTGAGATTTCTACAAACTCAGAGTCTCCTCCCCAAGCTGTTGACATAACACCATGCTCTGCCAATTCACCGATAACACGTTCAGGATTGGCACCTGGCTTATCAATCTTGTTGATAGCAACAATGATTGGAACGTTCGCTGCTTTTGAGTGGTTGATTGCTTCAATAGTCTGAGGCATAACGCCATCATCAGCTGCAACGACCAGGATAGTGATATCCGTAACAGAAGCACCACGAGCCCGCATAGATGTGAAGGCCGCGTGTCCTGGCGTATCTAGGAAGGTAATCTTCTTGCCACCTTCGACGATTTGGTAGGCACCGATATGCTGAGTAATTCCTCCCGCTTCACCTGTCGCAACGCGTGAATTACGAAGTGTATCTAAGAGCGTTGTTTTACCATGGTCAACGTGACCCATGATAGTTACAACCGGTGGACGTTCTTCTAAAGCATCTTCATTGATGTAGCCTTCTTCGACAAAGAAACGTTCAATATCAGCAGTGTCAACTTCGACCTTCTTCTTAGCTTCGATACCATAGTCTACCATAAGGAGTTCAATAGTATCGCCATCAAGAGATTGGTTTTGTGTTGCCATAACGCCCATCATAAAGAGCTTCTTAACGATTTCTGCTGGTTCACGTTTGATCCGTTTTGCAATTTCTGCCACGGTCATGCCGTCTGTATATTCAAATTCTGTTGGCAATTCATGGAATTTACGCTCTGTAACAGGTTTTGGAGTCGCATTATTATTCCGATTGTTTTTGCCTTTTTTCGTTTTCTTATTGTTATTCCAATTACTATTCTTTTGATTTCTCACTTGATTTTGACTGCTTCGATTCTTTTGTTGTTTTCTTGGACCATCTTCTTCGTGATCAAAGTTATCACGTTCCTTATCTGGTCGTGCTTGTTTCTTCCGACGCGTATCTACAGCAGGCTCTTGAGTTGTTGGAGCCGGTGCTGCTGGTGCTTGCGCTGTAGGTTTTGGAGATTCTACTTCTACAAATAAATCTTCCAATTTAGCTTGTTCTTTACGCTTATTCTGCTCCCGCAAAGCTTCCTTGTTAGCCTTAGCCTGTTTGAAGCGCTCTTCACTAGAACGGGCATACTCAGCATTTTGCTCAGCTTTCAAGGCTGCTGCCCGCGCTTTAAAGTCAATCTTAGGCCCTTGGTTAAAGGACTGGCGTTGTTGATTGTATTGTGATTGACCTTGATTGCGATGTTGATTGCCTTGCTCTTGACGATTACGGCGATCATTGCGATTTTGACTATTACGGTCATTACGATCGTTTTGGTTATTCCGGCGATCGTTGCAATCATTGCGGTTTCCTTGCGGTCTTTGTTGACCCTGTTGTTTACGACGCTCTGCTTGCTCTTTCGCCCGTGCCTCTCTTTCCGCTTTAAAGTTACGGCTTTGTGGACGTGTAACTTTTGGAGCAGCAGTTCCTTGTGCTTGCTCTTGCTTAGGTGCTGGAGCTTTTTCCACAGGCTTAGGAGATGATGCTGGGCTAGGTGACGGCTTGTTTGTTGCCTGTTCAGTCTTATCCTTTGCAGGCTTAGACGGTGTCACCTCTGTTTTTATTGGTTCAGTACTTGGTTTTGCTTTGGCATCAGAAGCACCAGTAACTGCCTTTTTTACAGAAGCAAAACTGGCCACAATCTTATCCGCAGCAGCAGCTTCAACACTAGATGAGTGACTTTTAACATCCAAGCCTAGCTCTTTTGCCCGCTGAACAATTTCCTTACTTTCTTTTCCCAGTTCTTTTGCGATTTCGTATAATCTTTTTTTAGACAAATCCTTGTCCTCCTGTTCTATTGCATAATAGACCTCATTTTCTTTGTAAAACCAGCATCTGTGATGGCAAGCACTTTTCTTGCTTTACCAATCGCAGAGCTCAATTCCAGTGTTGAAAACACGGTTGATACATCTACTTGGTAATAGTGGCTTTTATCTTTAATTTTTTTACTCAAATTTGGAGCAGCGTCATGGGCTAGAAAAACCAGTTTGGCCTTTCCTTCTTGAATGGCCTTAACGACTAATTCTTCACCAGAAATAATCCGTCCTGCTCTTTGTGCCAGACCTAGTAGATTTGCGACTTGTTGTTTATTCAAGACCTAACTCTCTTCTTTTCACTTTGTGATCAACATAAGCAATCAATTCATCATAGAAAGCTTCGTCCACTTCCATATTAAAACTGCGATTAAAGACTTGTTTCTTTTTAGCTTGAAGCGCTTCTTCGTTATCCAGTTTGATATAAGCGCCGCGGCCATTTGCCTTACCGGTTGGGTCAATAAATACTTGACCTTCCTTGTTTTTAACAATTCGCAGTAAATCACGTTTGTCAATCACTTGGTTTGAAACAACTGATTTTCTTAAAGGGATTTTTCGTGTTTTTGCCATGCTTGCCCCCTTAGTCTAGCTCTGTAACTTCGCTTTCTTCAAGGTCTGTTGCTAGTGCTGCTGCAGCCATTTCTTCCATTGCCTGGTCCGTATAGGTCTGATTTGCATCATCTTCGTAGACAACTTCCTCTGCCACTTCTCCAAAGCCACCCAATTCATTAGCTGCTTCCATAGCTTCAAACTCACTGGCTGATTTGATATCAATACGATAGCCTGTCAAGTGAGCTGCCAAGCGAACGTTTTGTCCCCGACGACCAATGGCCAATGATAGTTTATTATCTGGAACGACCACTAGAGCACGTTTATTATCTTCTGCGTTAAAGATAACTTGGTCCACTTCAGCTGGTGCAATAGCATTGTAGATGAATTCAGCTGGATCTGCTACCCATTCGATAACATCAATATTTTCTTCAACAGGAACCATACGGTCGCTCTTAGCATCGTATTTTGCTGGGTGGAATTTGCTAGTGATTTTCTTGATATTAGCTCCACCACGACCAACGATTGTACCAATCGCATCTACATTTGGATTATGACTACGCACAGCAACCTTTGTACGGTCTCCTGCTTCACGAGCCACACTCATGATTTCTACAGTTCCGTCGTAAACTTCTGGGATTTCTTGTTCCATCAGACGTTTAATCATTTCAGGATGGCTACGACTTACAAAGACATTCACTCCACGTGGGTTGTCTTCAACCTTGTAAACGAAAACTTCGATTCGATCATGTGAAGCAAAGACTTCGCCAGGAATCTGATCTTGTTTAGAAAGTTGGGCTTCGATACTACCTAGGTTCACATAGATAAAGCGGTTGTCAAAGCGTTCTACTGTACCTGACATGATTTCATTTTCATGTTCCTTATAAGTGTTATAAGTAATGGTACGAGTTTGCTTGCGCATCTTTTCCATAATAGTCTGTTTAGCAGACTGAGCGGCCACACGACCAAACTCAGCAGGAGCTTCTTCAAATTTAATCTTATCTCCTAGTTCATAAGCAGAACTAATAGCAAGCGCATCTTTCAAGCTGATTTCTAAACGACTGTCAAAGACTTCGTCAACTACTTCACGAACTGTATAAACGTGGAAGTCTCCTTTTTTCTCATCGAAATCAATCAAAGCACTATCCGCTTGACCATAACGACGACGATAAGCAGAACGAAGAGATTCTTTAACTGCGTCAATAATGTCTTCTTTTTTGATACCTTTGTCTTCTTCTAAGATGCGGAAAGCATCTAGCATTTCTTTACTCATGTTCTCTTAGCTTTTGCTAGGCAAAAGCAATCCTTTCTTTTATTTCTAAAACTTAACAGCGAGTCTTGCCTTGGAAACAAGACTATAGGGAATGTCAATTTCTTTCTTACGAGTTTTGTCCATATATTCTAAGGTCAGAACATCCTCTTTAAACTGGAGCAAGGTCCCTTCAAATACCTTTTGTTTGTCCAAGGATTTATACAAACCAACATGAATATATTGACCAACTGCTGCTTCGACCTGCTCTTTGGTCTTAAGCGGCCTTTCTAAGCCGGGGCTAGTCACTTCAAGGAAGTACTGCTCAGGAAAGGGATCCGGCTTAATCGTATCCAGTAAGGGACTGATAATATCCGTCAAATCAGCTGTATCATTGACGGTGATTCCTTCTGGCTTGTCCACAAAAACACTTAGGACATAGTCGCTCCCAATCTTGCCATACTCTACATCTACCAATTCAAATGGCGCTGTAATAGCTGGCTCAATCACTGCTGTTACTAACTCTACAATTGTTGCGATAAGACTGCACCTCCTCATAGATAAGAGGCGAAGAATGATCTCCGCCTCACTTTCTAATATTCACTAAACTGTATTATAGCACTCCTCTCTTTAAAAAGCAAGAGATAGAGGCCTTTTCAGCATTTTTTATTAAAATACTGCTTCTACTCGGTAAATAACCTGCCCTTTGCTAGAAAACTTTTGTTCATATTCTGTCAGAACATTTCCTTCAAAGTCGCTCGCATGCAAGTCAAGCCAGACTCCCTTCAGCTTCATACCATACTGAGAAAAGCTGACCAGGCTGTACTCAAACAAACCACGATTGTCTGTCTTAAAATGGACTTCTCCTTTTTCAGGTAAAATCTGCTTAAAGGTGTCCAGAAAAGACTTATAGGTTAAGCGACGTTTCTCATGGCGTTTTTTGGGCCAGGGATCAGAGAAATTCAAATACAGTCGATCAATCTCCCCGTCAGCAAAATAGTTGGTCAAATCAGAACCGTCCACCCAGAGCAATTTGATATTAGGAACATCGGTTGCCAAGACCTTATCAAGAGCGTAACTGAGAACTGATTTTTGGATATCAATTCCGATATAATTGATATTTGGATTGCCCTTGGCCATACCAGTAATAAAGGCTCCTTTACCACTTCCAACTTCAATATGAATCGGGTGATCATTACCAAAAAGCTCCTGCCATTTCCCTTTGGCATCAGCTGGGTTTAAGACGACATATTGGGGATTGGCTTCTAGAAGCTCAGTTGCCCCCTTGCGGTTTCTTACTCTCATGATTCCTTTCTGTATTTGGCCCGGAAATTGCGCAAAGCATAAATTTCACGGTTCACATTTTCTAAATCGTTATTCTCATAATACTTAGCGACTTGGCAAAGGTAGCTATACTGACTGTACCAGTAGAGCTTTTCTAAAACCTTTTCATTGTATTTATAGCCATAATAAATCAGCCATTCTTCCCAACGTGCTTCTGGAATATAGTGACTGAGCAAATGCGCCACGTCGAACATTCTATCTGTTAAGCGGACAGAGTCCCAATCAACGAGGTATATCAATCCACTCCTTGTTTCTACCCAGTTACTATGACGCACATCTCCATGCACAATGGTTGCGTAATCTTCTCGGAAGGCAGGCAAGTTTTTACGTAAGTCTGCAATGATGGACTGTAAATACTGGTTGCTCTTCAAGGCCATAGGCACTTTTTCTACCCAGTTATCTAAGAGATCATTAGGATGCTCTAAAGCGTAACCTAGTTTTGTCAACTGAGTCATTAGTGGCCGTGACCGGTGCAGACGGATTAAAATATCAAAAATTTGCTTTCTTTCCAAACCATCCGGCCCTAAAATTTCACCAGACAGCCATTCTTGTGCAGTCATCACATTGCCATCAGGAAGACGGCGGCTCCATAGAAGTTGCGGAGCAATTTGTTCCTTAGCAAGCCCTGCTAAAATCGGAGTCGTATTCATCTTCACAAATACACGCTCTCCATCAGGATAACTGCCCATATAAGCCTTCCCGCTCTTACCATTTATAGGCGTTAGGGTCAGTTCATTATCGTTCAAGTCCATTCTTACCCTCCATCAAAGTTTCCAATCTATTTTACTAGTTTTAAGCCCTTTCGTCAACCAATCCTTTAAGCTTGTAAGGTAGATAAACTGCGTAAAGTATCAGGAATACAAGCAAGATAAAAAGGACCATTATTTTTTCTTTAAAGAATAGCAGAGCTGCCAATAATTCTACGAGCAATACGACTGCTCCAATGCTAGTGATAACTCGTTTAGCTCCTTTAACCTTTGCACTTTCCTCTAGAGGGAAGAGTTTGATTAAATATTGATAATCATAAGCATCATACAGGGCTAGAAGCTGAAAGAGCAAGAGATATTGAAAAAGACCGACAAAGACTGTTGCAATCATGCTTTGAGGTAGAAAAATAATAATCAGCAATGATAAAATCAACAAACGTAGACTAAGAGCAAAAAAGTCCCCATTTCTCAAATAAGAACGCAAGAAGAGATTGTCCCAAACTTTCTCTTGGTTCTTGGACAGGCGGTTGGTCAAGAAATCTAAATAAGCTCGTCTTTTTACGCTACTTGATATTCCCTTAACATTCGTAAAGAGAGCAAAAAATTGCAAAATTCGCTGTTTGCGTCTCTCTTCGTAGGCAATTAGAGACTTCCAATCAAGCCCTTCCTGCAAATAGAATTTCCGACTTTTCCATTGAAATACTAGAGCTTTCAAAGCAAATAGGAACAAACAATATAGAGCAAATCCCCATATAGGCATACCTAAAGCTAGAAAAAGAGGTGCCAAGAGAAGCAAAACCAAGGTTTGCAAAATTCCCCAAAGAATAAAAGAATTTCGCCTTTGTTTTCCGACATAGACACGGACTTCTTCTTCCTTAGCCAAAAGAAAGAGGCTATCTGGCTTTTCAAGATAGGTAGCAATCCTGCCCATAAAAATCAGGCCTAATGATAGGAAGACTAAGGCTAGCCAGATAGGCAAATGATTTTTAGGAAAATTGCGAAGCAACTGGCTGTATTGAACCGCTGTAAAACCCAAGAAAACCATTAAAAATAGAACAAAGTGGTCATTCAGAACATAGCGCAGATATTTGACACACTGATTCCGAAAATCCAGTTTGCGCTTAGCAAATACTTCTCTCATAGGGTTGCCTCTTCTGTCAAAGCTAGATAGATTTCATTGAGACTTGCATCTGGCAATGAAAATTCTTCTCGCAACTGAGCTAAATTTCCTTTAGCCCGTACCTGACCCTTGTGCAAGATAACAAAAGAATCACACATTTTCTCTGCCGAATCAAGCACATGAGTACTCATCAGGATAGACTTTCCTTTAGCCTTTTCTTCTGCTAAGAGCTCGATCAAATCAGAGATGGCCAGAGGATCCAATCCTAAAAAGGGTTCATCCACAATAAACAAACTAGGGTCAATCACAAAGGCACAGATGATCATAACCTTCTGCTTCATTCCCTTTGAGAAATTGACCGGGAACCAATCTAACTTGTCTTTAAGACGGAAGATCTGAAGCAATTTATCCACTCGATCCATAGCTGTTTGCGAGTCAATGTCATAGGCCATAGCAACCGTCTCGATATGTTCCTTCAAGGTTAATTCTTCGTAGAGACTCGGTGTTTCAGGGATAAAACCAATCTTTTTGCGATAGGCTGTCCTGTCTGACTTCAGACTCAAACCATCTATCAAAATCTCCCCTTGATAAGGCGTCAATAGGCCGATTATTTCATTGATGGTTGTTGATTTTCCAGCTCCGTTTAGACCAATCAGTCCGACAAGCTGACCGTCTCCAACTTCAAAACTGATATCTTTCAAAACAGGAATATTGACATAGCCACCTGTAAGCCCTTTTATTTCTAACATTTTTTCTCCAATTTCTGGTATAATAACTGTATTGTGGGTACTGCTTTTGAGCCAACAAGACGTCTCCTTTTTAAGACGATAAGCTCAGTATTGCAGTCTCCTCTATTATATCAAAATCTAGCCAAAGAGGTGCATTTTATGACAGATTGTATTTTTTGTAAAATTATTGCAGGAGACATCCCTGCGGCTAAAGTCTATGAAGACGAAGCCGTCCTAGCCTTTCTTGATATTTCACAAGTAACGCCTGGTCACACACTTGTTGTCCCAAAGCAACACTTTCGTAACCTTCTGGAGATGGACGGAAGCAGTTCTAGTCAACTCTTCGAACGTGTGCCTCAAATCGCCCGTAAAGTTATGAAGGCAACTGGTGCGACAGGCATGAATATCATTAATAATAACGAAGAAATTGCTGGCCAAACTGTTTTTCATACCCATGTTCATTTAGCGCCACGCTATGATGAAAATGACGATTTAAAACTAACCTTTGTTGCTCATGAACCTGACTTTTCTGAACTAAGTCGCTTGGCAGCAGAAATTTCTCAAGCTATAGATTAGGAGGCTTATAATGAAATTATCTAACCTCTTTCTCTTTACCGGAGCAGCCGTCACTAGTTACTTACTGGTAAAAAATCGCGAAAGCATTACAGACGAAATCAGTGATACTGGCCAACTATTACACAAAGCACAAGACAGCCTATCTGAAATCCAAGCTAACTTAAGTTACCTAAGAGAGCAAAAAAGCACACTGGAAGATATAAGCAAAGACCTCCAATATAAGATCAATGTTTTTAACCAAGAAGCGCAAGCAAGATTTGCTGAAATTCAAGATATTTGGGAATCTTCTCCTATCAAACAAAAAAATAATTAGATTTAAAAAGAGTCAAGTTTTCAAATGCTGAAAGCTTGACTCTTTGTTATTATTGCGCTTCTGTTCCAGTCGCAGTAGATTGTTCCTGGGTCGTAGGCGTTGCTGTTGCCGTCTGATCCACTGAACTAGGTGATGTAATTGTATTCCCCTGACTGGTACTAGCCGGAGTTGAATAAGAGTAAGTATTATTTGAATAAGTCGTTTCTGTGTCCGTCGCATCCGATAAGGACGAAGAATAGCCAGCAGAAGAACTTGTTGAAGGCCCACCACTTCCATCTATTTCATCATACAAGACTGCATTGGTCTCTAATTTTGACAAAGTACTTAATCCAAGTGACTTACGCAAGATATTTTGCATTTCTAACAAGTGGTCTCGTGTCACGATTTGGTAACTTCCACCATCAGCTAGAGTCGCATCTTCGCCTCGTAATTGCTGGCTATCAATTCGTCTGAAAGCATCCTTGTAGCCTAAAAGCTGAGGTATACTTCCAGATGTTAATTCAATATTGGTTTGCATATTTGAACTAACTGCCTTCAAAATGGCCTGGTAGTGACTCACACTATTTAAACTGAGAACCTTCTCAACAACTTTTTTGATAACTTCACGTTGGCGTTTTTGACGACCATAGTCTCCTTCTGGATCTTGATAGCGCATCCGAGCGTATACCAAGGCTTGGTCCCCATTAATCTTTTGAACACCCGGCTCAATCTTAGCTGTGTATTCTGGTTCGTTTTCTTCGATGGAAATAGGAAAATCAAAGGTATTATTAACTGTAATGCCCCCGACAGCATCCACCAATTGAACAAGGCCCTTCATATTAATCAAAACATAGCGATCGATATGAATATTCATCATCTCCTGGATAGTGGAAATAGCCAACTTAGCACCGCCTGAAGCGTAGGCTGAGTTTAATTTTGCCTCAACTGTTTCACCATCTTTATCCTTGAACTTGGTAAGAATATCTCTTTCCAAACTCATCATAACTGTCTTCTTAGTTGTTGGATTGACAGACAGTAGAATCATACTATCACTATTTCCAGCCCATGTATCTTCACGAGAGCCACTACCTGTATCCACTCCCATCAGGAGAATCGTCATAGGTTTCGTAGCAGAGATAACATCTGTTTCTCCTCCCAGACTCTTATAGGTCTTCGAGAGTTCCCCAGTAGATTGATCATAAATAGTCCAGGCATAGGCCCCCACTCCCATGACTGTCACCAGCAATAAACTTAAAAACATTAATAAGGTCTTTTTAAACATATATTTTTAATCTATCAGTTTTCCCATAAGGTAAACATCTAGAAATTCCCCTTCGTCTAGATAGGCTCCACGTTTTTGTAAGCCTTCAATCTCAAAGCCTAAACTTTGATAGAGATGTACTGCTCGTTCATTTCTTACTTGCACACTTAGAGCTAATTTGCGGATCACACCAGACTGGCTAGCCCAATCAATGGCTTCCTCCATGAGAATCCTACCCAAACCTTGGTTCCAGTATGATTTTCTTACAGCAATGAACAGATCGCCAATATGACAAACACGCGCATGACGATCAGCAGTAATATTGATTAGTCCGGCCAAGTTTTCATCTAGGAAAGCCAGAATTGAAATTCGATTCTCCAAGGAAGCCTGCAAGTCTAAAAATTCAGCCATTTGCTGCACACTCATCATGACTCCCTCCTCATCCAAAGTCGTATAATCAGACTCTTGACCAATCTGGCTGAGAAAGTCAGTCAGAAGTTCCGCATCACTAGCTTCAGCTTCCCTCAGTAGCAAGTCATATTCTCTTGGCATTAACGGGCTTCGCTTTCTATCTTTTGCAATAGATCCTTTGAAGCTTGTCCAACAGCCTCGAACAAAATTCGCCTTCCGTCTTCTTCTTTGACAAGCTGAATCTTCAGGTAATCTTGTGGCAAACTATCTTCTAAAAGCTCTCCCCACTCGATAACAGTAACCCCATCACCATAGAGGAAGTCATCTAGGTCTATTGAATCTGGATCTTCTCCAATCCGGTAAACATCCAGATGATAGAGTGGCAACCGCCCTTCGTACTCTCGAACAATGGTATAGGTAGGACTTTTGATCATTTGCCTAATATCCAAGCCTTGAGCAATCCCCTTGGTCAGGGTTGTTTTACCAGCCCCCAAATCACCTGACAAAATCAGCACATTACGCGCTCGCAACAATCGCCCTATTTTTTGACCAATAGCAATCAGCTCATTTTCATTATGACTAAACATAAGTCTTATTATACCAGAAAAATTTTTTTCATGCATAAAATCACAACATAAAAAAGAAGCTGGATAAATCCAACTTCTCTGATTATTTTGCCAAAGCCAGACTGACGAAATTTAAAATGAAGAGAGCATCCAGAATCCAAATCATAGTATGAACTTCTTTGGCTTGTCCCTTTACTGTCTTAACCAGAGCGTACATGATAAAACCAGCTGCGATACCATGAGTAATGCTGTAGCTGAATCCCATGAATATTGAAGTGAAGAAAGCAGGAATCGCTTCAGTCAAATCATCCCATTCAATATTTTTCAGACTGCCCAGCATCATAATCCCAACAACAATCAAGATTGGAGCTGTCGCAACAGTTGGAACGATTGCCAAGAGAGGACTAAAGAAGCTAGATATAGCAAAACAGATTGCCACAACTAGAGCTGTTAGACCTGTCCGTCCACCTGCTCCAATACCCGCAGCTGACTCTACATAAGTAGTAACGTTTGAAGTTCCTGCAATAGCCCCAATAGAAGTCCCAATCAAGTCTGAATACAAAGCCTTATCCAATCTCTCAGATTCATGGTTTTCTCCAGAACTTGCAACAATCCCAACTTTTTCTCCTGTACCGATTAGGGTTCCGATCGTATCAAAAATATCTGTCAATGAGAAAGCTAAAATAGCCATAAAAGTCTGAGGTAAACGAGCCGTATCAGTAAAGAGAGCACCTAAACCTTTTGGACCAATTGCTACACCAAAAATTTCTCCTAACTCTTTAAAGGCAGTACCAAGATTATTTTGACTCAAGTCAATTGAGGATAGGTTTACCAAACCAACAGAAATGGCAACCACAGTTGTAGCAAAGATGGATAGGATAACTCCACCCTTAATTCCTTTTACCACAAAAAAGACAGTAATCGCTAAACCTACCAAGGCAACTAAAACAGCAGGGTCATTAAAAGCAACTAGGCCTGGTGTAGCAGATGAGTTAGCGGTGATAGCTGATTGAGCTTTCTCTACACTTTCGCCAGCAACTGTATAAGCCCCTGGATCAATAGAAAATTTCAATAAGCCTGCATTTTTAATCCCTACATAAGCTAAGAAAACACCAATACCTGCTGAAATTGCAGCTCTTAAGGATCCTGGAATAGACTCAATAATGGTCTTCCGAATCTTGGTCAAGGTAATAATCAAAGAAATGATTCCACAGATGAAGACCATTCCCAAGGCTTCTTGCCAAGTATAGCCTAAACTAAAGACAACTGTAAAGGTGAAAAAGGCATTCAGACCCATCCCAGGTGCTTGTGCGTAGGGCAGATTAGCATAAAAGGCCATCATCAAGGTACCAGCCACAGCACCAATAATTGTTGCTAAAAATACTCCTTGTGCTGGCATACCAGTTTGAGATAGCATTGCTGGATTGACAAAGAGAATATAACTCATCGCAAAGAATGTTGTTAAGCCAGCGAGAATTTCTGTACGAACGGTCGTACCATTCTCCTTTAATTTAAAAAGCTTGTCCAATTCATAACTCCCATCTATAGACAAAGATTTTAGTTCGTTTTAAACGAACAACGGATCCATTATAACAAAAAAACATTCATCTTTTCAAGACAAATGTTTATATTTTTATTATTTTTTATCATCCCTTGCCATAAAAACCAAACTCATGAATTGAATAAATGTAAACCCAAGTATAAAAAACAAGCGTTCCCTTTGAAAAGTAGCTAATAACTTCTCAACTACTTGACTGGGATTATTAATTAAATCCCAAGTATTTAAGCGGTCATAACGACCGATATAAATTGCTAGACTAGAGATAAAAGAGAGGCCACCTGTTACGAGTAAGTCCAGCCACCAAGTTAATCTCAAACGCTCTCTAATAATGATCCAACTTTCAATTCCACAGTATACACCAAATAAGATGCTCGGAACAAAAGCCATAAACAAGTGCAAACTGGTCTTATTCCACAAGGTATCTCCAACCCAATGCATATGGACAATATCAGTTATCATATAAAAAGTATTGGGATAAAAGACCAGCCAAAGGATGAAAAATACGGGAAATAACCAAGCCTGTTTAAAATAACGAGTCAAAATAGCAAAATCATAAGCAATCAAAGCCAGCATCATGTTCCAGACTAAGTCAGGACCTGACTTAGTTATTCCTTCCATGTATACTAACAAGGAAATCAATAGAAAAAAGAAATGAATCATGAAAATTTTACGCATACAAGAAAACTCCTCACTTAGAAATAAAAAGTCCAACCAGATGCAATTGTTCATTACAAGCATCTACCTCGACCTTTGGAAGTACATTATAACACAAATCACTACCATTAAACATAAAATCTGCTATAATAGGAACTATCATACTTGAAGAGGAAATAACATGGCGCATAAAATTATTGCTGTAGACCTAGATGGTACTTTGCTCAATTCGCAAAGCCAATTGTCAGATTTTACTAAAGAAACCATAAAAAAAGTCGCTCAAAAAGGACATAAGGTCATCATTACAACCGGACGCCCATACCGTATGGCCCAACAGTACTATGAAGAATTAGGACTGGACACTCCTATGATTAACTTTAATGGTTCTCTGACACATCTACCAGGTAAGAAATGGAAATTTGAAAAATCTTTGACAGTCGACAAATCATATCTGATTGACATGGTTGCTCGAGAAGATGAAATTGAAGCAGACTTTATTGCCGGTGAGTACCGCAATAAATTTTATATTACCAACACTAACGAAGAAATTGCCAATCCTCAATTATTTGGCGTAAATGCTTTTGTTCCCGAGAATCAGTTTAACCCTCAGCTCGTCACTAAGAATCCTAGTGTCATTCTCTTGCAGACACGAGCAGAAGATAAATATGCTCTAGCTGATCAAATGAGTTCATTTTATCAACACGAGCTGACCATCAATACCTGGGGCGGACCACTCAACATTCTTGAATGTACTCCCAAAGGAGTCCACAAGGCCTTTGCCTTGAAGTATCTTTTAAACATCATGAATGCTGATCGTAAAGATTTGATTGCTTTTGGTGACGAACACAATGACACTGAAATGCTAGAGTTCGCTGGTACTGGTTATGCTATGAAAAATGCTAATACTAGTCTTCTGCCTTTTGCTGATCAACAACTGGGGCTAACAAACGATCAGGACGGTGTGGCCCATGAACTAATGAGATTATTCCTTTAAGCCTCTAACCTATAAATAAAAATCAACACCACAAGACAGAGATTTTGTGGTGTTTTTCAATGTTCAAAAAACTTAGAAGATCAAAAAAAGATCTGGCCTTGTATGCAACAAAACCAAACCTTCCTTTCCTAATCGTAATCAAAGACTCAATCAGACTAAGAGGTTATACAAACTCTCATTACCATGAAGATTAATATATCCAGGGTCGAACTCTGATAAGCGTGAAAGCAAAGCTTGATAATCATTCTTATCGCCCAGAGCAATACCGATTAAAACCGGACCTGTTCCCTTGTTGGCACGTTTTATATATTCAAAACGCGTGATATCATCATTGACACCTAAAATGTTATTCACAAATTCTCGAAGAGCTCCTGGGCGTTGCGGGAAATTAACCACAAAATAGTGCTTAATCCCGTCATAAATAAGAGCACGTTCTTCCATTTCCTGCATCCGGTTGATATCATTGTTTCCCCCTGAAATAATGCAGACAACGTTTTTTCCTTTGATTTCTTCTTTCATTACCTCTAACGCTGCAATGGAAGCTGCACCTGCTGGTTCAGCAATGATTCCTTGTTTGGAATACATATCAATCAAGGTCTCTGAAATCAGGCCTTCATCCACGCCAACTAGTTTATCGACATATTTACGAGCCACTTCATAAGTTGATTGCCCAACCTTTTGGACAGCAATCCCGTCCGCGAATTTGTCAATCTCCTCTAACTTAACTGGCTCTCCGTGATCAAAGGCGGCTTGCATACTCTGAGCACCTGAAGCCTCAACTCCAATCACTTCCATTCCAGGTGCAACATACTTAATATAAGTTGAAACTCCTGAAATCAGACCTCCCCCACCAACTGGAACGAAGATCTGATCAAAATCAACACCTTCTTCTTGGGCTTGTTCATGGATTTCGTAAGCCACCGTTCCTTGACCGGCCTGAACATTAAGATCATCAAAAGGATCAATGAAGGTTAGTTTTTCTGATTTGGTAAATTCTTGTGCGGCCTTAGCAGAGGCATCAAACGTATCTCCTACCAACTTAATGGTTACATAATCGCCACCAAAAAATCGCACTTGTCCAATCTTTTGCTGAGGTGTCGTAACAGGCATAAATATAGTCGCCGGAATTTTCATCTCATGGCAAGTAAAAGCTACTCCCTGCGCGTGATTTCCCGCCGAAGCACAGACCACTCCTCTTTTTTTGTCCTCTTCAGATAGCTGGTGAATGGCGTAATACGCACCACGAATCTTAAAGGAGCGTACCTTTTGCATATTTTCGCGTTTCAGATAAACAGTCGCCCCATATTTTTCAGATAAATAACGGTCAAAATCCAGCGGAGTCCGTTCAACTACATTTTTTAATACTTGATGGGCTTTAAAAATATCTCTAGCTGCAAGCATACAATTCCCTTCTTTATGTATTATCCTTGTAAGCGTGGAAATCAATTAACCACACCAAAGCCAATCCCAGCTGTTACCATTTTTTTAACAAGGAATCTGGCATCATTAAATACAGCAAGTTTTCATTTGATAAGAAAGGAGGCAGGAAATTCATTTCTCTGCCCCATCTGTTTCTTTCTTTACCGATTAGTTGTAGATTTTAAATGCGTCGTCGTCATTTTTACCAACAAATGGCATTGCTTTACGCAATTCAGCACCTACTTTTTCGATTTCAAGGTTGGCTGCTTGTTCACGGTAAGCAGTGAGTTTTGGACGGCCAGCCTTGTAGTCATTTACAAAGTCATTTGCAAATTTACCATTTTGAATGTCTGCTAAAACAGCCTTCATGTTTTCTTTGACTTGCTCAGTAATTACACGTGGGCCTGATACGTAATCACCATATTCAGCAGTATTTGAAATTGATTGGCGCATTTTCTTGAATCCACCCTCGTAGATCAAGTCAACGATCAATTTCATTTCATGAAGAACTTCAAAGTAAGCCAATTCAGGAGCATAACCTGCTTCTGTCAAGACTTCAAAACCTGCTTCGATAAGGGCAGTCAAACCACCACAAAGGACAGCTTGTTCACCAAAGAGATCTTCTTCTGTTTCTTCTTTGTAAGTTGTTTCAAGCAAACCAACACGAGCTGCACCAACACCTTTACACCAGTCCATAGCAATATTTTTCGCATTTCCTGTAGCGTCTTGGTAGACTGCGTAAAGTGCTGGAACACCAAATCCTTCTTCAAAAGTACGACGAACCAAGTGACCTGGACCTTTAGGGGCACACATAAAGACATCTACATCAGCAGGAACTTTGATAAATTCAAAATGGATATTGAAACCATGGGCAAATCCAACTGCATTACCAGCTTCCAAGTTTGGAGCGATTTCTGCTTCGTAGAGTTCTTGTTGAATTTCATCTGGCGCCAAAATCATGATTACATCAGCCAACTTAGCTGCCTCTGCTACTGTGTAAGTATCAAAGCCATCTTCTTTAGCCTTATCGAATGACTTACCAGGGCGAACACCGATAATCACATCATGGCCTGTATCACGCAGATTTTGTGCATGAGCATGACCTTGTGAACCATAGCCGATTACGGCAATTTTCTTACCGTCAAGTGCTGCTACTTTTACATCTTTTTCGTATTCCATTTGAACTGCCATAGTTTTTCTCTCTTTTCTATTTTTTTATTGCCTTATAGGCTGGTTTAACAAATTTAAGCTGGATTTTTTACTCAATGAAAATCTAAGAGTATTAGTCGCGGGTAAATCCAGTTGCACCCGTACGAGCGATATTTTTGATCCCATATGGCCGAATCACTCGCAATAAAGCTTCACTCTTTTCAGCATTTCCTGTCATCTGGATAGTGATTGAGCTTGGAGCCACATCCACTACCGTTGCACGGAAAGGTTGGATAATGGCTAGGATCTCTGCACGCTTCTCAGCTGGAGCTGAAACCTTAACCAGAATCACTTCACGCTCTAAGTGAGGACGGTCTGTGATATCACGAACTCGAATCACATCAATTTGACGATTAAGCTGCTTGATAATCTGCTCTACTTCTGCCAATGAGGCCACATCAATGATGATGGTGATACGTGATACTTCAGGATTCTCCGTCGTTCCGACTGATATACTCTCAATATTAACCTGACGTCTGGAAAGAACACCAGTGAAGCGATTTAGAACACCCGAACGGTTTTGGAGTTTAGCGGTCAACATTCTACGCATGGAACTTCACCCCCAACATCTCATGATTGCTCTTACCAGCTGGTACCATTGGCAAAACGTGCTCCTTACGAGAAATGTCCACCTCGATAAACATTGGTATATCTTCCTTCAGCACTTCCAAATCCTGAGCAATAGTCTCTGGATTGTCAAATTTATAAGATTTAACACCATAGGCCTGAGCCATGAGCTGGAAATCTGGCAAAGTATCAAAGACTGACTCAGAGGTACGACCATCATAGAAAGCTTCCTGCCACTGCCGCACCATTCCTAGTGAATGATTGTTTAGCATGATGACCTTAATCGGAACCTTATAGATATTGAGAATAGCCATCTCTTGGTTTGTCATTTGGTAGCCACCATCACCAACAAAAAGGATAACCTCCTTTTCTGGGTTAGCAATCTTGGCACCAATAGCAGCAGGAACTCCAAATCCCATGGTTCCTAAACCACCAGAAGTAACCAATTGACGCTCGTTTTGATATGGATAATATTGAGCTGCCCACATTTGGTGTTGCCCTACGTCTGTTACAACAATGGCATCCCCATTTGTCAACTCACCGATGCGTTCAATTACTGCTTGAGGTTGAACCACGCGCTCCTTCTTATCATAAGACCGAACACGATTTTTATCTTTCGTAACTTTTTCAATCCACTTTTCAGTATTATTATGAACTGTTGGTTCTGCTAGAAGCATCTGTAAAGCTTTTTTAGCATCGCCCACTACAGGAATATCTGCACTGATAATCTTACCAATCTCAGCAGGATCAATATCGATATGAGCAACCTTGGCATTCTTAGCAAAAGTCTTGGGATTTCCTGTCAAACGGTCATCAAAACGACAACCGATGCTAATCATAAAGTCCGCTTCAGTCATGGCAATGTTAGCCGCAAAGGAACCATGCATCCCCCCCATTCCAAGAAAAAGTGGGTGGCTAGTTGCAATAGTACCTTGACCCAAAAGACTGGTCACCACAGGGATTTGATAGCGTTCTGCAAATTCATTTAATTCTTTAGAAGCTTCTGCGTAACTGATACCCCCACCTGCCAACAAAACTGGTTTCTTGGCTTTAGATAGTTGTTTCAAGATTTTCTTGATCTGCATATCATTCGGAACAAGCGTTGGTTGGTAACTTGGTAAATTCACCTCTGGTGAATAGATGAAGTCTGTCTCTAAAGCTGATACATCCTTGGGCAAGTCAATGACGACTGGACCAGGACGACCAGTTGTTGCAATATGAACAGCTTCAGTGATAATTCGTGGAATATCAGCCGTCTCACGTACCTGGTAATTGTATTTGGTAATTGGCATCGTAATACCAACAATATCCGCCTCCTGAAAGGCGTCCTTCCCAATCCCTGCTCGAGCAACTTGTCCAGTAAAGACTAAAAGAGGAACGCTATCGCTCATAGCATCTGCAATCCCTGTAATAGCATTTGTTGCTCCAGGTCCACTAGTGACAATGGCGACACCCAACTTTCCAGTTGATTTGGCATAACCTTCAGCTTCATGCAAGCAACCTTGCTCATGGCGACCTAGAATATGACGAATGCCTTTAAAATTATAAATCGCATCATACAAAGGCAAGACTGCACCACCAGGATAACCAAAAACTGTGTCTATACCAAGTTCTAACAAGGTTTCTAAAACCAGTTCAGAACCATTTTTAGGTTCTTTTAATTTGATTTGCTTCACAAGTTCCTCCCTCATAGATAAATTCCGAATTGTCAAAAAATTCTAACTTCTGCTACCAATAATAACATTTTTCCCCAATAAATCAAGAAAAAAGTAGCTATTCTTTTTATTTTTAATAAAGCACAGAAGCAAGTCTCACATCCTAAAAGTCTTTATAGATATATCTCTCAAGCTCTTAGTCCTATTTTGACATCACTTTTTTCAAAAACGTATACTTTATGTTACCATTTTTCACCATAATGTCAAGGAATTTTCAGAAAATTTAGTATTTTGGGACAGATTGTTTTTTCACAAACTTTGATTTGCCCCTAGTTAAGAAATTCTAAAACCACTAGACTCCTTCCCCTACACACAAAAAAGAGTCAGGACTAAAAACTAGTCCTAACTCCGTTATTCATATAGCAATGAGAAAGATCTCTTCTCATACAGTATGGAATTCTCTACTGGTAATCTCAAGCAAGGAGAAATCCATTGTTCATTAATTAGTCGTTTCGACCAAATAAACGAAGAAGGCTGAGGAAGAGGTTGATAAAATCAAGATAAAGACTCAAAGCAAGGGATACTGCCCAGCCATTTTCAACTTGACCATTTGACCGTTCATACACGTAACGAATTTTTTGATTATCCCATGCAATCAAACCAGAGAAGATAATGACACCTGCAATACTAATCAAGAAGTCAAAACTTCCATTTCTTAAGAAGATATTCACTACACTAGCAATAATCAAACCAAACAAGGCAGCCCTCAATGCTCGGCCCATTCCAGAAAGATCTTTCTTAGTCACCTTTCCGATAAAGGCCATCGCAAAGAACATAGCTGACGCCGTTACAAATGCAGATAAGACAGATGATTGAGTATAAAGAGCAAGAACAATACTCAAGGTAAAGCCATTTAATGCAGAATAAACCAGAAAGAGAGGTAAGGCAGCAGGGCTATTTTTAACAGCCATACCAGAAGCAGCAAAGACTAAAATAAGTTCAGCAGCAATAGCCACATAGAATATCCAAGTAGAGCCCATCAATACAGAAACAATAACTGACTGAAACATACTCAACATCAGTGCCGACACTAGCGCTGAAATTCCAAGTCCGACTCCAACAAGAGAATAAATTTTTGCATAAAAAGTATTGATGCCACTTGCATCTTGAATGATTGTACGATTGTTCATAACATCTCGTCTCCTTTTTAATTCTTTAACATCTTACGATGAAATAACTTTCGATTGCGAAGCTTTTGTCTCCATGGAGAGGTTGCTTCTTTGATTGCCCAGTATTTATCAACAAGAGTTACAATATAAGCTTCCTTATAACGTGGTGGCGCAATTGTTAAGCCCCACATATGCTTAATGATAATATCCTCTTCGACTTTATTCAATTTGGTTAGCTTCCGAGCATTTCGAACCGCCAAACGGGGATGAACCCAAGCATGGCTTTTCTTAAATTTAGTCACCCGCCAATCATAATAGAACAAATCATGAAGAAGAGCTCCTCTAGCTGTACTGCGCTTATTCCAGCCCAATTTTTTCGCAATCTTATAACTAGTATAACTTACATTGATAGAATGTTCAAGCCGATTGGAATGCAAATGATGTGGAATACCCTTCAAGCGCTGGACGCCGGGCTTCTCAATCAAATGTCCCACGTAGGCCATAAACTCATCATCATTTTGATAAGGCATAGAATCACCTCCATTTGCCTTTATTATAACCTAATTCCTAAATTTTAGCTTAAATAAAAGATTAGAATTCCAGCTGCTACCGCCACATTTAAACTTTCAGCCTTCCCCTTCATAGGGATATGGACCAACTGATCGGCTGCAGCTTCTATCATAGAACTAATCCCCTGCCCTTCATTGCCCATCACTAAGATAAAGTTTTGGCTCCCTTTTAATTTTTGGTAATCGATTGAATCATCAGAAAGGGTAGAAGCAAAAATAGGAAGATCTGATTTTTTTGCCAAGTCAATCAAGTCAGTTGTTGCTAGACGATAGATTGGAAGATGAAAATGACTCCCCTGCATGGACCGTAAGGTCTTCAGATTATACAAATCAGCTGAATGTTCAGAGATAAAAATCCCATCAAAACCTGCTGCATCTGCTGTCCGAATAATCGTCCCTAGATTCCCCGGATCCTGAACATCTTCTAGAAAAAGATATTTGCCTGAGAGTTTCTCTGGTAAGACTTCTTGCTGGAGTCTAACCTCAGCCACGATTCCTTGCGGGGTCTTACTATCAGCTAAATCCCTCAGTAAGTCAGGGCTCAACCAATATACTTGTTTACACCCAGACAGGCGATCCGCATATTCTGACAAAGCAAAAATAGAGATAATTTCAGCCCCACTCGAAAGAGCCTCTTCAAACAAATGCCAACCTTCTATCAAATAGGAATCTGTTCTGTATTTCTTTTGATGGAGTTTTTTAGCTTTTTTTACCACATTATTAGCTTTAGAGGTTATAATATTCATAAGAATAGTATAGCATAAATTTTAAGAATAAAACTCATGCTCAAGTCGGATATAAAAAGGAGGCTGACATGCAAAAAGTTAAAATGATTGCTCAAGGACGGGTCCAAGGAGTTGGTTTTCGCTGGGGAGTCTATTCCCTTGCTTTAGAAATCGGTGGCATTACAGGGCGTGTATGGAATAATGAGGATGGGACTGTCAGTATTCTTGCCCAGGCAGACAGCCCCGCTTCTATGGCTAAGTTTATTCAAGAAATCCGAAAAGGTCCCACACCATTTTCTAAGGTAAGCTATCTGGATGTAACAATGGCCAATTTTGATTCTTTCTCAGATTTCAAAATTTCAAATTAGGTCTAGGGAACTATTGTATATTTAAGAAAAAAACAGTAGAATAGAAAGGTATCATTTAAAAAAGGAATATAGAATCGTGAAAACATTTAAACGTTTATTATTTTCAGGAATGGGCTTAACCCTTCTTCTGATTCTCTCTGGCTGTGTCCAGACCAATAAACAAGGTCAACCAACAGGTCAAGGCTTTGTTTATCAATTCTTGGTTGCTCCTATGAGCCAAGTCATCAAATACTTTGCAAGTGATTTAGGACTGGGCTTTGGTCTTGCTATCATTTTGGTAACAGTTATCGTCCGCTTGATCATTTTACCACTTGGGCTTTATCAATCTTGGAATGCAACTTATCAGTCCGAAAAGAGAAATTATTTAAGTCCAATTTTCACTCCTATCAATGAGCGCATGAAAAATGCGGAAACTCAGGAAGAGAAATTAGCAGCCCAACAAGCTTTAATGGCCGCTCAAAAAGAAAATGGCATCAGCATGTTGGGTGGTGTTGGATGTTTACCTCTCTTAATCCAAATGCCTTTCTTCTCAGCCCTCTTTTATGCAGCTCGCTATACTAAGGGAATTGCCGAAAGTTCATTCTTAGGAATCAATCTTGGTCAACAAAGTATGATTCTTATAGTTGTCGTCGGAGTTCTTTACTATGTTCAATCACTTCTATCACTCGTTGGACTAGATGAAGAACAAAAAGAACAAATGAAGAAAATGATCTATGTGAGCCCACTCATGATTGTCATCTTCTCCCTCACTGCGCCAGCTGGAGTTACTCTTTACTGGGTAGTCGGTGGTTTTGTTCAAATCTTGCAACAGTTCATCATTAACTTCTTTATCCGCCCTTATATGAAGAAACGGGTAGCAGAGGAGTACGAAAAGAACCCACCTAAAACCATGTCAGCCAATGCTTATTTGAAAGACGTTACACCAAAAGCAAACCAGGCTATTGATAACCGTCCTAACAATAACAAAAAGAAAAAGAATCGTAACGCTGGCAAACAACGTTCAAGATAAAGAAAAACCTTTCCGTTAGTAGCGGAAAGGTTTTTTCTTTACACAAGCCGCTGACTGGATGGCATTGTCTATAGATACCCCAAAATGGTAAGTAATTTCCTTTTTTTAAGCGAGAGAACTATTAAGAAAATTGTCGATTCGACTAGCGACCACTAAGAATTGACCCGATCCTAAAAAGAAGTGGAGCTAGCGTCTGTTTACCCCAATACATGAAAATATGACACATAGACCTCTTCCAATTGTAGAAAATTTTTTTACAATCAGCTCCTGCTCCTTATCGATTGGATTTGATTAGGACAAGCATGCCGGAAGCAAATACCGTTAATAGGCTAAAGGCGTTTAACTTTGAAGGACTGATCTTATAAAAGCAGGATAACAGCAAAAGAACGCCATTACTGAGGATTAGTAAACGATAAAATTCTCCCTGTATTTGTTGCCACTTTTTGAGCGAAGAAAAAGCCGTAGGAAAACGCAGTCCTATCGCTGCATTTCGACTTGGAAAATATCTATTGAGGATCCATAAAATAAGTGAGAACAAGAAGACAAGCTTGACTAGCATCAGTATCCCTTTCGTTAAAGATTTTTCTAAGAACATTATACTCTTTTTGCATGAAAGTTCAAGACGAAAAAAAAACGAGCTTCTGCCCGTTTTTTTAAAGTTATTTAGTTTTTTCAACCTTAAGGATTTTAACATCGTAGCTTCCAACTGGCGTTTCAACAGTTGCGATGTCCCCTTTTTTCTTACCAATCAAAGCTTGGCCAATAGGACTTTCATTTGAAACCTTACCGGCAAAGGCATCTGCACCGGCTGAACCTACAATGATATAAACCTCTTTTTCAGTTTCACCGACTTCTTGAATCGTTACAGTTTTACCGATTCCTACTTCATCTTTAGCAACTGCATCGCTATCTACAATTTCTGCATAGCGAATCTTAGTTTCTAAACTTGAAATTTGACCTTCTACAAAGGCTTGCTCATCTTTAGCTGCTTCGTACTCACTGTTTTCAGACAAGTCACCGTATGAGCGAGCAATTTTTATTCTCTCTACTACCTCAGGTCGACGGACTAATTTCAATTCTTCTAGTTCTTTTTCTAGTTTTTCCTTTTCCGCAAGGGTCATTGGATATGTTTTTTCTGCCATTTTTATTTTTATCTCGTTTCTATAAAATCTTTAAAATAAAATTGAGGGTGGACACAACAAACTAATAAGCCTTAGAGTTCTGTCCCACTCCCAATTTTTAATTTGAACTGCTTGATTGTGTTAATTTGCTATTGACATGCTCTTCAACATTTTTTGCATGCTCTTCATAGGTTGTTGCAAAGTAGACTGTTCCAGTCTCAGTATTGGCAACAAAGTAAAGGTAATCTGTCTTGTTTGGATTAACAGTTGCTTCAATCGCTGAAAGACTTGGACTATCTACAGGTCCTGGCATCAAACCTGGATTTTTATAAACATTAAATGCTGAATCAATATTAGTATCGATCGCCGCATCTTCTGCTAAGGTCGTTTTTTTGCCAAGTTTGCCTTCCGCATAAAGAATCGCAATATTACTTTGAAGTGGCATACCTTGGTTCAACCGGTTATAGAAGACACTTGCAATATTCTTGCGGTCTTCATCCGTTGAGCCTTCTTTTTCAACTAAGGAAGCCAAGGTTAGAACATCATTCACTGTTAGATTTTTACTTTCTAACACTTCGTAATAGGTGCTCAACTTGCTATCCATAGTTGCCAGCATTTGATCAATCAGAGTTTCTGCTGTTGTGTCACTCGTGTAATTATAGGTTGCTGGGAAGAGATAGCCTTCCAAACGGTATTTGACCCCACTATCCTTGGTCGGAAGTCCGCTCAATAATTTAGGATATTTGGCCACCATTTTGCTAATAAAGCTTTCATCCTGCACTTTGGATAGAAAATCCTTCGCACTAATGGATACCTTTTTATTACCACTTTTCTCAACCGCTTCAGCTATTTGATTCAAAGTATATCCTTCTGGGACAACTACCTTGCCAAGAGTTGGTGGCTGAGGAGTATCAGTCCCACCTTTTTGCAAAGCTTTCGCAATGGTGTCTAGGTCCATACTCTTTTGAAGATTATAGTAGCCAGATTGGAAGTTAGCATAGCTCTTAAACTTACTGTAGTAATTGAAGACTTGACCGCTCTTAATCAGTCCTTTCTTCTCCAAAATCGAACCAATTTCCTTAGCACTTGATCCGGCAGGAATCTCAAGAGTTACATATTCAGTATCATTAGCATTGACTGGCTTCAAGGCGGAATCAATATAGCTGTATACAAAGACACCTGTCACTGCCAAAGTAACCAATAAGAGGGCAATAATCGTCCATACAATTTTTTTCGCTACATTGTTTTGACGTTTTTTCTTATTAGCTTGTCTTTCTTTTGCAGATCGAGACAAGGTTTCTTTAGAAGCTAAATCATCTCTTCTATACGTCGCAGTCTTCGCCAATGGCTCTTCTTTTGACACATTTGGCTCTTTAGATTGGTTTTTATAGGAAACCTTTACTGGAACTTTAACGGATTCAGGCTCATCCAAAAAACTATCTGATTTTTGCGAAGTCGTTGTCTCAGCTTGACTTTCACTTGCTGAATCAGCTGATAGAGAATCTTTTCCTAGAACCTCAGCTAGTGAAGAATCTCCCTTCTGCAGTAGTTCAGATAGAGAAGGATCCTCTTTGGTTCTTTCTTCCGCTAATGCTTTATCTACTTGTTCAGATAGAGAAGGACCCTCTTCATGGGAAGATACTTCATTTTTTTGAGAGTTAGCAAACTCTTTTAAAATCTGCTCTTTAAAGCTCAATTTTTTTTCGTTATCTTGTGAATTTTCAGTCAAAAATTTGACCTCCTTCTTCATAATCCTTAACATTATATCTTAAAACTTTGATAAATGCAATAAGATTAGGCTTTCTTTCATAATATATTAAACTATTTAGTCCTTAGAAGAAACTTCCCAGACCATATCATACCAAACCTCATCTGCATAAGTTGACTTAGATAGTCCATGATTCCTAAAGCCATGCCTTTCATAATAGGCCGTTAAATAATCATGACAGGTCAGATTGATGCCATCACGTCCATTTGAAATGGCGATTTCTTTCATTGCTTCCAGAAGCCTACGACCAACCCCCATACTATGAGCTTCTTTAGAAACCGAGAGACTAGTTATTGAGATATAGCCCCCAGCTTGATGGCTGAAATCTTCAATCTCCATTGTAAAGGAGATATCCATGAGGTAGCGTTCCGGTCTTACTGGACCTTCAAGAAAGCCTAAAATCTGATTATCTTTCTCAGCAACAAGAAATGTTTCAGGTAAGAGTTCGATGTGCCTAGCCAACAATTCCTGACTCATAGCCTCTTCAGAACTAAAATTTTCACATTCAATCTTGTAAATGGCAGGTAAATCCGTTAAGTCAGCAGTCCTTATCTTCATGATTTACTCCTTAAAATAGGGATTCACCCAAATCATCTCAATATGTGCTCCGTCTCCATAAGTAGCCTCAAAAATTCCTGAATCAGAAAAACCATTCATGACAAAATAGGAAAGCAAATGATCCTTACAAGCCAGATAGATTGCCTGCTTTTGGAGTTCAACTACTACTTCTTTCATAGCTGCAAGCAAGAGAGTACCAACTCCCTGACCCTTAAAATCTGGATTAATCGAAAGTCTCTGAAGAAATATGAAGTTAGATTTGTCTAAATTTCTCATTCCCTTTACTAGGCAATCTGCTGACTGGTGATGTGAAGAAACCGCTGACCCAATGATGTAGCCAGCGATTTCTCCATTCAAATCAGCGATTAAAAAAGTATTTGGAATCTTTTCAATTTGTTCTTTTAGCTTCTCAGGGCTGGTAGCTTCTTCTCCCAAGAAATTGACTTGTTCAATCCGAACTATTTCCTCCAAATCGAGCAAGTTGACCTGTCGAATTCGCATTGGTGATTCCATGACGACTCCTTCTTATTGAACATTGCTAGTCAAATTAGACAAGAGACGTTCAAATGAATATTCATAGGTCTGGATATCTCCAGCTCCCATAAAGACATAGACAGCATTGTCATGGTCTAAAAGTGGAGATACATTATCCACACTTACAACCTGAACACGTTTAACAATTTTTTCAGCTAGGTCTTCGACTTTAACATCTCCATGATCCACCTCACGAGCTGAGCCGTAGATTTGAGCTAAATAAACGGCATCCGCCTGATTCAAGGCATCAGCAAATTCATCCAAAAGGGCAATAGTGCGAGTGAAGGTGTGCGGTTGGAAGATTGCCACGATTTCCTTGCTTGGATATTTCTGACGAGCTGCATCTAAAGTCGCAATAATTTCAGTTGGGTGATGAGCAAAATCATCAATAATGACAGTACCGTTAACAACCTTTTCAGTGAAGCGACGTTTTACACCAGCAAATGTTTTCAGGTGTTCTCTGACCAAGTTCAAGTCAAAACCTGATACATACAAGAGTCCAATAACAGCTGTCGCATTCATAATATTATGACGTCCGAAAGTCGGGATGTGGAATTCACCTAACTCTTGACCACGGTATGAAACTTTAAAAGTAGAACCTGTTGTTGAACGTAACAAATCATGGGCAACAAAATCGTTTTCCTTTTCAAAGCCATAATAATAGATTGGTGCTTCTGAAGTGATACGACGTAATTGCTCATCCTCTCCATAAATGAAAAGACCCTTAGTAATTTGCTTGGCATAATCATTAAAAGCATTAAAGACATCTTCTAGACTAGTAAAGTAGTCAGGATGGTCAAAGTCAATATTCGTAATAATAGAGTATTCTGGATGATAAGGCATGAAGTGACGCTCGTACTCATCAGACTCAAAAACAAAGTACTTAGCACCTGCTGAACCGCGACCTGTTCCATCTCCAATCAAATAACTCGTGTCGGTAATGTTGGATAAAACATGAGAGAGAATTCCTGTTGTAGAAGTCTTTCCGTGAGCTCCGGCCACACCAAAGCTGACAAAATCACGCATAAAGCTACCCAAAAATTCGTGGTAACGTTTATAGCTAATTCCGTGTTCATTTGCATAGGCAATTTCTACATTATTATCTGGACGAAAGGCATTTCCAGCAATGATTTCATAATCAGCTTGAATATTCTTTGCGTCAAAAGGCAGAATTTTTATCCCTGCCTGCTCAAGTCCTCTTTGAGTGAAATAGTATTTGTCCACATCACTCCCCTGAACCTTGTGGCCCATTTGGTGCAACATCAAAGCCAAGGCACTCATACCTGAGCCCTTAATTCCGATAAAATGATAGATTTTTGTCATGAGTATGATTCTTTCCTTTCCTGTTGAGGGAGTCCTACCCCCAAACTTCGAATAATTCGAATGCCTCTTAAAGGCAAAACGAAGAAACTAGAAAGCATATGCTCTAGTTAAAAATTTAGCTAGTAATCTTCTAGATAGATATTAAGGTCTATTGCTACTAAGCTTGATCAAAGCGTGTCAAATTCAATTCAGCCGCAACTTTATTTTCTTTTTTATCGCGCAACTCTTTTTTATTGTAGACTTGGCTAGTCTTCAAAAAATCATAGTTGTTTTTCTTTTCAGTCTTTGGTGCTTCGACTTGGACAACTGGCTCTGCAGACAAATCAGCCACAATATAGTCTTCTTGCTTCAAGTGCTGACCGTACTTTGCAAATTCACCTGGGTTTTCTTTTTGGAAAAAGGCAGTTGGCTGAGCTTTTGTCGTTGTATACTTCCGCGCAGAAAAGCCAATTTTGCTACGATGTTTTTTTGAAACGGCATCACTGGTCAAGTAGGAAGCAGAGCGTTTCTTTTTCAAATCAGCTCTAGCCTCTTCTCTTGCCACCTCGGCATAACTTTTTTCTTGAACTTTAGGCGAGATGGATTGATTCACCTTGTCGGCAATTACTTGTTTTCGTTTTTCTGACTGTGAAGATGGAATAGGCTGAGCTACCGTTTTACTCGACGAAGAAGAATCAGCAAAAGTCTTCTCCTGATAGTCACCTTTGATATTACTAATAAAGTCAAATTCATCATAGAGATCCATATGAGGAACTTCTGAAAAAATTGCTTCGTTGTCAGAGATTAGAGGAAACTTGGTCTTTGTCATGCTTTTTTCCTTTCAACACTTCATTATAAACTATTCTGGTCAATTTGAAAACTATTCTATTGAAATTCCTAGGATTTCTCGGATATCTGCTAGCGTCAGACTTGAACGTGATTCCGTTCCATCCAAAATAGTAGAAATTAAATTTTTCTTACTTTCCTGCAACTCTTGAATTTTTTCTTCAATAGTTCCACGAGTAATCAGGCGGTAAACTTCCACATTTCTCTCCTGCCCCATTCGATGCGCCCGCCCAATCGCTTGGGCTTCAACAGCTGGATTCCACCAAAGGTCGACCAGAATAACGGTATCAGCACCTGTCAGATTGAGACCTACACCACCAGCTTTCAAGGAAATTAGAAATGCATCCTTTTGACCATCATTAAAAGCGGTTGTCATTTCTTGACGATCCTTAGCCGGAGTAGAACCGGTTATTTTATATGATTCCATTCCAAGACTTTGAAGTTCCTGCTCAATCAGATCTAACATACCTCTAAATTGAGAAAAAATCAATACCCGATGATTGCTGGAGTGAATTTGTTCTAAAAGCTCTCTCAAACTATCTAGTTTTCCGCTATCCCCCTGATAATCCTCTAAAAAGAGAGCTGGGGTGTCGCAGATTTGACGCAGGCGCATGAGACCAGATAGGATCTCTATCTTATCTCGGTTCAGTTCTTCATCCGTTGCAGAGCGCACGCGTTCCTGCATTTGCTGCAATTGTGCCAGGTAAATCGCCTTTTGGCTATCCTGTAAGTCGTTTCGATAAACGACTTCTGTCAGATCCGGCAATTCTTGAAGAACATCTTCTTTCTTACGGCGCATGATAAAAGGTTGAACATAACGCGCTACCAGATCTGCTGGCATTTTTAAAAATTCCTTTTTAGCAGGTAATAAACCAGGGAGGACAATTTGAAAAATAGACCACAATTCACCCATATGGTTCTCAATTGGCGTCCCAGATAAGGCGAAAGTGTTTTTCACCTCAAAGTTTCGTAAGTGCTGAGCAATCTTTGTTCGATCGTTTTTCATGACCTGCGCTTCGTCTAAAATCAGATAATCAAAAGTCAGACGGCCATATTCTTCTATATCCTGACGAAAAGATGCATAACTGGTAATCATCACCTGATGTTTTTCAGCTATTAGATTATCCCGAAGAGGCTTGGGCCCATAGACAACTGCTATATCCAAATGTGGAGCAAACTTACCAAATTCATCCTGCCAGTTGTAAACCAGGCTTGACGGTGCCAAGATCAAAGCATTTTTAGACTCTCTTAATACTGCCGTCAAAAAAGCAATAGTTTGCAAGGTTTTCCCAAGCCCCATGTCATCAGCTAGTATCCCTCCAAAGCCATAATGATTAAGCATGCTGAGCCATTTCACTCCCAGCTCTTGATAATCTCTCAATTCGACTTCAACCTGTAAGGATGGTAGTTGAAATTCTTCTGGGTGTCTCAGATCATAAGCTAACTGTCGAAATCCTTCTGAGAAAGAAACGTTTTCTTGATCTTCTAGGATATCTGTCAGTTGAAGGGCAGCCAAACGACTAGTCCTTATCTGACCACCCTTTAACTTTTTGGCCCTTAACTTTTGCAGGGTTTGACTAACTCTCTTAGTCTCTTCATCAAAAACCAATACCTTGCCCGATTGACTGACAAAATAATCACGAGATTCAAATAGGGCAGATAAGGCATCGTCCACTTCTGCTGGGTCAATATTGGCAAAATCAAAACCAATTTCCAACAGGCTTCCTTTTGTTTCAATAGCGATCTTCGGTTTTTCTACCTGATAAAGAGCTAATAAACTAGGGCTAATCTCTACTCTTCCTAAGGAGCGGAACTTTTCCATGGTATGAGTAAAGAAAGTGTAGACATCCTGAGGTAATAAAGCAGGTCTACGACTTTCAAAAGCTGCTTCAAATCCTGCTTGTAGTAAATTTTGAAACACCTTTTGTTCTAGTCTGAAGTCACTGGCAAAAGGAAGGTTATCTAGTTCTTCTTGACTAGCTACAGTTAGAGATTCGTAGACAAAGACAAGCTTAGCTTCAATCTCACCTGAAGCCAGCAGATCAAAAGAGAAATGAGGCTGAAACTCATGAATCATGAGTTCTTTAGGTGCTGATAAACTACCCATTTTCTTGAATTCTAACAGACTAGTAGCCAGCTTACCTTGATCAGAACTATCAAATTGCAAACGTTTTTTCCTATCTGAATCTATAGGCAAATCTCTCAGGGCAGCCAGTATACGTTGCTGCTGATGGTTGAGTTGAAAGAAAGTATCTCCATAAAATAAGAATTCACCATTGTATAAAAGTTTATAGTACTGCTCAGAAATCACAAGTTCTAAGTAATCAGCAGACTCCTCTAGTTCAAAGGAGAAAATGCCTGCATCTTCATGTAGATCTTGGAAAAAGACCTGCTGGAAATCAAAGACACTATACGCCAAATGGAAACTGTTTAACTCCATCAATCGTGTCACTCCCTCTTCGAGCAAAGAAGCAGGAAAGGCTATATGTCGGCCAGCATTTTGAAAAATCAAAGAATCATCCTTAGTCGTCAAGAATCCCCGTAAGAACATTAATAGGTCTTGACTAGGTCTGTCAAATTCCTCAAAACGAAGGGGTTCAAAGTAGCTTTTACCAATCTGGTAAGGAGCTTCTTTTTGGATAGTTTGTAAAAAAGCGCGAATATCCCTTACCACATAAGATTTCTCATCTGGTAAACGACTGAGACGCAAAGTCCACAAAAATTCTCCTGTATAAGCATCTTCTTGTCCAACTGCTGATAATTGGTACTTAGGATTTTCTTGATCCAGCGGTAAAATTTTATCTAAAAAGAGACTCCCAAATGAAACCTTTCCTTGTGTCTCTTGCTGACTCGTTTCCTCCAACTCCAACTTAGCCAATACTTCCTTGCCTTCTGCGTCATTTTTTAGGAAATACTCTAGTCCAGCTAAATGGGCGCAATACTGTTTTTTCTGGAAAAATTCACAAGAACAGAACACAGCATCATCAGCCAAACTGTATCTCAAATTATAGTCTGAAACTCGACTATAGATAATACGATTTTTGACTTCACTAATACTGATTTGACCTTTTTCATAAAAGCTTATTCCCTCGGTTCGAATTTTCCCTGGAATTAATTTCGCCATACTTACCACCTTATGTTTATCTCTCCATTATACCATAGTTTTCAGGCAAAGAAAAAAGTAAGCCTTTTTGCTTACTTCTTTTGTTCTAAACAGTTTAATAATCAAACTGGATTCTTGATTCTCATTTTTGCTTATTTGGTAGTCTAAACCTTGATAAATAGCGACAAGATCCAGTGACTCCATTCAAAATATTATTTCTCGACAACCTTCATAGCTTAGCCAATAAAATAATTTCTTTGGAACTCAGACACCCCCAAAAATGTAAGAGACAAAATTAATGTTCTACAAAGAAAGCTATGAACCATTAAACTAGAGGAAATCTGTCTCTACTTCCGCTTCCTTGCAATCAAGTGAATCGGGGTTCCTTCAAAGACAAAGGCCTTGCGGATTTGATTTTCCAAGAAACGCAGATAAGAGAAGTGCATAAGCTCTTCTTCATTGACAAAGATGACAAAGGTTGGCGGTTTGGTAGCTACCTGAGTCGCATAGAAAATCTTGAGACGTTTGCCCTTGTCAGTTGGCGTCGGATTAATCGCGATAGCATCCATGATGACATCGTTGAGCACCGCTGACGGAATACGGGTATTCTGACTCTGACTGATTTGCTTAATCATATCCGGCAGCTTATGGAGACGCTGCTTGGTCAGGGCAGAAACAAAGATAATTGGCGCATAAGATAGGTACTGGAACTGGTCACGAATATTCTCTTCCCAGTCTTTCATGGTATGATTGTCTTTTTCCAGTGTGTCCCACTTATTGACAACGATGATTATTCCTTTTCCTGCTTCATGGGCGAAGCCAGCGATTCTCTTGTCGTACTCACGAATTCCTTCTTCAGCATTGAGTACCATCAGAACAACATCCGACCGGTCAATCGCCCGCATAGCCCGCATGACAGAGTATTTCTCTGTGTTTTCATAGACCTTCCCTGACTTGCGCATACCAGCCGTATCGATCATGGTAAACTCCTGACCTTCACTGTCAGTAAAGACTGTATCAATAGCGTCACGCGTAGTACCGGCAACAGGACTGGCAATAACACGCTCCTCGCCCAAGATGGCATTGATCAAGCTAGACTTTCCGACATTAGGACGACCAATCAGACTAAACTTAATCATATCAGGATTTTCTGCCACTTCTTCATTTGGCAGATTTTCAACGATAGCATCGAGAACATCCCCTGTACCAATCCCGTGGACTGAAGAAACCGGGAATGGATCGCCCAAGCCCAGCGCATAGAAATCAAAAATCTCATTACGCATTTCGGGGTTGTCCACCTTGTTGACTGCTAAAACAATCGGCTTATGGGTCTTGTAAAGCATGCGAGCCACATACTCGTCTGCATCTGTAATACCTTCCTTGCCAGATACGACAAAAACGATGACATCTGCTTCGTCCATGGCGATCTCAGCCTGGTGTTTGATTTGTTCCATAAAAGGCGCGTCAACATCGTCTATTCCGCCCGTATCAATAATACTAAACTTACGATTAAGCCAGTCTGCTGTCGCATAGATTCGGTCGCGGGTCACCCCTTCGACATCTTCCACAATGGAAATCCGCTCACCGGCAATCCGATTGAAAAGCGTTGACTTGCCGACATTGGGACGGCCGACAATGGCAATAGTTGGTAAGGCCATGTTTTTCCTCTTTCATTCTTTAGGACAGAGCCAAACTCCGTCCTATTTTTCTAATTTCTTTTCTTTGAATAGTTGATCAATAGCCTGATTAGGCTCCTGACCAAATTGAGCAGCTAGGCGCTGACTCCAAGTTTCCTTAGCTCGCTCGCCGGCATATTCAGTCTGAACGCGGTCATAGGCTTGAATAATGGAATCATCCTGTTCACGATATTCTTCCTCAAAGGCCACTGCTTCATAAGGCAAACGTGGCTTAACTGCATGGTTCTGGTTGGGAGTCCCCAGAGCAATCCCAAAAACCGGGTAAGTGTAGTCTGGTAACTTAAAAAGCTCCGCTATTTGACTGGCAGCATAACGAACCAGTCCAATGATTACTCCGCCATAACCCAAACTTTCAGCTGCTAAGAGAGTATTTTGCCCCGCCAAAGCGGCATCTACTGAGCTAATCAGGAGATTCTCTGTCCCTTCAGGGTAAAATTCCTCCGTATGCAAGCAAACACCCTTTTGAGCTCGATTGAGGTCGCCAACAAAAAGCAGGAAGGCCGAAGACTGCCGAATGGCTTCTTGGGGCACCAAGTCAAAGAGGGCTTCTTTTTTCTCTTTGCTTCGCACCACAATGATAGAGTAGGACTGGAAATTCTTCCAACTGGAAGCAGCCCGTCCAGCATCAATGATGGCACGTAATTCCTTATCCGAAATCTGCTCCTCCGTAAAGCGGCGAACAGACGTGTGAGACTTCATCAAGTTAATCGTTTCATTCATCGGCGGTTCTCTCCTTCTAGGCGTACCTCCTGAGCCAGAAACTTAATTCGCTCCATAACTCGCTTGGCCTGCCAAGTCTCATCGCCATTCTTAGAGCTGGCAAAGTGACGCTCCAAATCCGCAAAACTAAAGTTAGAAGTAAAGAAAGTTGGCAGATTTTCCTGCATGCGGTGCTGGAGAATGACCTGCAAAATCTCATCCCTCATCCAAGGACTGGATTGCTCTGCACCAATATCATCCAAAATCAGCACTTGAGCTGTCTTGACCTGGTCAATCTTCTCCTTGACCAAGCCGGAACTGATCGCATTCTTAACATCCAAAACAAAGCTCGGATAGTGAAGCAGAGTTGTTGATACACTGCGTTTTTCTGACAAATCATGCGCCAGAGCAGCCATCATGTAGCTCTTGCCGACCCCAAAATCTCCGTAAAGATAAACAGCCTTCTGATAATGAGGAAACTCAGCAACAAAGTTGGTCAACAGTTCAAAAGCTTTATAGCGACCAACATCATCGAGATCTACCTGTGCCAGACTAGCTTCCTTGAGGCTACTAGGCAGATTGATCAGGTTTAGTCTACTCTTAATTGCTTCGTTCTTTTGCTGCTCGACCAGCTCAGCTGTCTCTTCATAGGAAACATCCGCATAGCCTGCATTTTTAATCAAAATCGGCTTATAGCCTTTAGCAATATAGGCTTCATCCCCCAGTAGAAATCGATTTCGTTCACTGATGTACTGATTGAACTTCGAGATGCTACGGGAAATTTCAGATTGACTAAGTTTCTCCTGTTGGATAAAATCCGCTACGTCAGGATCTTCTACGATTTGACGGACTAACTCCTCATAGTTGAATTGGCGGGCAGGATTTTTATGTGAAAGGGTCTCTCCAATCTTTTCCATTTAGTCACCTCCTTGTTCTAATTTAGCAAGCAAGCGGCGTTTTTGCTCCTCAAGCTCGGCCTGCTTCTCTGCACTCGTTTCATTTTTATAATCCGGCTGGCTCCAGTCAGGAACATTGCTTTTAGCAACTGGCTGGCTAGATTTAGCTGGTCTGCTCTGGATTTGCTGATTGCGCTCGCGAATTTTCATCACAGCTTCTTCAGCACTAGTCACCTTTTGATAGGCAAAATCATTGGCGACTTTTAGAGCGTACTTCTCATTTAGATTGGCTGAATCAACCTTATTTAAAGTCAGAAGTAAGACAATATTGATGACCTCATCTAAAAGACCTAACTTAGCCAAGTCCAATAAAAGCTGTCTTTCTGATTGGGTAATTGTTGCCTGACGCTTTTTTTTAAGCTCTGCTAAGAAAAGCATTGGCACCTTACTTTTGGCAGCGCGGATTATGATTTGTTCATCCTGAGTAAATTTCTCATCGACACGTTTTTGAGCCAATTTTTGCTTCATACGCTTGACAGAAATAACATGTGAAATCGCGGTTTCTCTAGCCAAGACATAGGTTTCATACCAGGTCCAATTTTGTTGCTCAGCAATAGCAAACAAATCTAGTAAATCTTCTTTTTCATCAGCAAAACGTAAATTTTCCTGAGCCATTCTTCGCTTAAAGTTAGTCAGATCAAAGTCTGCTTGCTTCTTCTTAATCACTCCGACTTCATCTTCCACATCAAAGACTGTCGATAATTTCCTGGCCAAAGGTTGTCCCTGAGGATGACTTCCCATTAAAGCTTCAACTGCCGTTTCCCCTATTTTCTTTTCTAAAAGTCGTTTGTAAACGTTATGCTGGAAAAATTCATCCGCCGAAAGCAAACTAAAAAGTTTGATCTGATAAGTTGACTCTCCTTGATAGAGTTCTAGCAAGTTCATGGCACTTAAGCGTTCAAAGCTCGTCTTTAAGACTTCCATTCCCATATTCAGATGATTCAAAATATGACCAAATGTATAAGCCTGATGACCGTTGTCCCAAAAAGCCAGACAGTACAGATAGAGACTGACTGCTTCTCGACCAATAATCGGCAGATAAAGACGGATCAGATTGTTTGTATCTTGACTAACCAGATTGTTTTTCAAATAAGAAAACTGATCGTTTGGCCTCATCTATTCTTCTCTCTTCTTTTTTACACCCTTAGTAATTTGCTGGAGCAGACTTTCTAATTCACCAACATCTTTAAAACTACGATAAACACTGGCGAAACGAACATAGGTAATCTCATCCAATTCAGCTAGTTCATCCATAACAAGATTCCCGATAAAGTCACTGCTAATTTCATTCTCACTGCTACTTCGTACTTTCTGTTCAATACGATTGACCAAAGCTTCTATCTCATCACTAGATACTGGCCGTTTTTGAGCAGAGCGAATAATACCATTAAAAATCTTATCCCGAGAAAATTGCTCACGTGTCCCGTCCTTTTTGACAACAACTAGGGTTCTCTCTTCTACCCGTTCATAAGTTGTAAATCGATGCTGGCAATCTTCGCATTCACGACGGCGACGAATAGTATTTCCATCCTCAGCTTGACGACTATCGATAACACTGGATTTGCTCCCGCCACATTTTGGACAACGCATACGATTTCCTCCTCAAATCTTAATACTCTATTTTACCATAATTTTGCCCATAACAAAAGTAAGGCAAATCTAAATTAGTACGCAGAAGAGTTAAAAGTATTTCCCCTACATTTCATACTAAAAAAAGAGACCGACATACCTTCAATAGATTTGATTGGAATGTTAAACCCACCTAGCATATTAAAAAATGGAGGATGGGATAGAGATGAGTAACAGCAATTTAAAAACATTTGACAATTTCTCCCAAAAAGATATTCTCTTAAATAAAAAAGTTCCAAGTTGAACTGAAACTCGAAAGTTAGGCTTTTAAGCTAACCTCGCTAGTACAGTTCATTTAACTTGGAACTATTTTTTTCTAAAATTTTGCTTCTACTTCTAAACCGAAATGGTCGCTGACAACAGGGGTTTCCTTTCCGTCAAAGACCACAGCAGAGCTTTCAATTTGGATGCCTTGGCTGGTAAAGATATAATCAATCTTCAGAGCGTCTTGGTTGCCATCCCAGCCAGCAATGGCGCCTTCAACTGTTGCTCTACCACTAATCTTTTGAGCAACCTTATGACTATCCTGCAATTTGAGCGGGCTTTTTAAGATATGCTGATAGCCTTCGTAATCAACAGGATTATTAAAGTCACCCATGAGGATCAGAGGGGTTTTGACCTTGAGAAGCTCTTCTTCAAGCTTTGACCATTCCCCTTGGAAGCCCTTGTCCCACCAAGATAGATGGCAAGAGGCGATAGTCATCAATTGACCCTCTACCTCAGTCTCCGCTAACAAGACCTTGCGGGTGTGGTAATCCCTAGGATCATTCACCTCTGAGACCAAAACTTCTTTAGGAGTCAAAGGATTCTTGGATAGAATCGTCACACCTTCATTATAAATGTCAAACCCAATATGGTTATAAGCCCAGGACCAATGATAGTCCAGTCCTGCTTTTGCCAATTTTTCTACTAGGCAAAGGGCAAAGTGATCTTGATGAATCACAATCGTTCCTTCCACCGCCTTATAGAAAGGAGCCTGAACAACCTGTTCAGACTCCATTAATTGATTGACTTCCTGCAGGCAAATGACATCATATTTTTCTTGAAGAATGCGTTCTGCAAGCTGATTTAGCTTAGTTTCTTGCTCTTCTTCCATCCAACTATGAGTATTTAATGTCAGGAATTTCGCCATGATTTCTCTTTTCTATTTTACAATTCAACCTTGGCAACAACTGTCTTAGCAGATGCTTGACCAAGTTTTTCTACAGTCACAGACTTAATAGCCGCCGCGTTTGTGAAGACAACAACTGTTGAAGTTTCACGACCAGCTGCCTTGATAGCTTCCAAATCAGCTGTCACAAGTAGATCACCTGCAGCAACCTTTTGGCCTTCTGAAACATGAACTTCAAATGGTTGACCTTCTAAGCTGACAGTGTCTAAACCGATGTGAACCAACACTTCTAAACCATTTTCTGTCAAAAGACCTAAAGCATGTTTCGTAGGGAATACACTTGTTACAGTACCAGAAACAGGTGAGTAAATCTTACCATTTTCTGGCTCAACAGCAAATCCATCACCCATCATCTTTTGTGAGAATACTGGATCTTTAACATCATCAATTGCAATGACTTGACCATCTGCAACAGTTTCTACTTCTTCTGTTACACCTTTGTAGGCAACTTCAGTAGCTGCTGATTCTGCTTTTTGGCTAGGAAGAGTTTCAGGAATCACTTCACCAGAATCCAGCAAGTCTTGGATATCAGATTTAAGAACGTCAGCTTTTGGTCCATAGATAGCCTGAACACCTTGACCTTTCATAACCAAGCCCATAGCGCCTTCAGCTTTCCATTGCTCTTCAGTTCCAACTTTTTCAGCATCCTTGACAGTCACACGAAGACGAGTCATACATGCATCTACGTCAACGATATTAGCACGACCACCTAGCAAATTGATAACATTGACTGCTTGAGATGCTTCTGCAACCTTGCCACTGCCAGCTTCTGCTGAAGAAGCTTCATCTGATCCATCTGCAGTTTCATAGTTACCGTTACGTCCTGGAGTTGCGTAGTTGAATTTCTTAATCATGAAGTTTGCAATGAAGTACATGATAACTCCAAAGAGGATTGTTACCCAAATAAAGTTAATGATATCCATTCCCAAACCAGCATTGATTGCCAATGGTGTACGAGTTAAGAATTCGATAGAACCGAATGAGTGTACACGAAGGTTAACGATGTCTGCCATTGCAAAAGCAGCACCTTGAACAAGTGAGTAGATCAAGTAAAGCGGAGTCGCAACAAACATGAACATGTACTCGATTGGCTCAGTAACCCCAGTCAAGAAGGTTGCCAATGCAGTCGCAATCATCATACCTTTATATTTGTGCTTCTTGTCAGCATCCACATTGTGGTAGATAGCTGCAGCTACCCCAATCAAAATACCAAATGAACCAATCATTTGTCCAACTTTAAAGCGGGCTGGATGGTATGCTTCAAGTAATTGATTGTAGCTTGCCATATTTGAACCTTTAAGGTTAACAAGGTCAGTTACCCAAGCAAGCCAAAGTGGGTCTTGTCCGAATACTTGTGTACCTTTTGCTGCACCAGTTAACACCTCATATGTTCCACCAAGAGCAGTATAGTTCATTGGGATTGTCAACATATGGTGCAATCCAAATGGAAGCAAGAGACGTTCCAAAGTACCATACAAGAATGGCGCAAAAACCGGCGCGGTATCTTGTGAGTTGGCGATCCAAATACCAAAGTTATTGATTCCAGTTTGGATAACTGGCCATACAAATGAAAGTACAATCGCAACAATCGCAGAACGAAGAATTACAACAAACGGAACAAAACGTTTCCCGTTAAAGAATGAAAGTGCATCTGGCAATTTACGGAAGTTATAGTATTTGTTGTAAGCAGTTGCTCCAACAAAACCAGCGATAATTCCGACAAATACACCCATGTTTAGGGCAGGCGATTCTAAAACGCTGATAAAATAATCAGAAACTTTAATTGTTCCACCTAAAAGAGTGTGAACAGTTGCATCTGGTTTTTTTAGCAGGTCACTAGTAACACCAAACATCACACCAGTGATACGGTTAATCAGGATAAAAGATAAACCTGCAGCAAAGGCACCACCGGCACGCTCTTTAGCCCAGCTTCCCCCAATTGCAAGAGCAAATAGAACGTGGAGGTTCCCAATAACACCCCAACCAATTTGCTCTAAAACGCCACCTGTCGTTACCAACACACCAAAATTAGGATTAATCATTGGAAGCGACTTACCAATACTAATCATTAGACCAGCTGCGGGCATAACCGCAACGACCACCATTAAAGCTTTACCGAATTTCTGCCAAAATTCAAAGCTAAAAATGTTCTTGAATGAATTTTTCATCATCCAGACCTCCTTCTTTTTTACAAACTTCTATATGAAATCGTTTGCATTGCACACTACTATTTTATCACTTTTTTTAATTTTGTAAAGGGTTTTCATAAAAAAATTTTAAATTTTATTATTTCCTCTTTTATTATCACTTTTTTTACCCTAATTTTCATCTACTCGCAAAAAAAGCTGATTTACCAGGCTGCGCGAGGTCTATAGTCAACATAATAATATAGATTGTGACTTCTTTTTTGTCTTTCAACAAGTAAACCCAGTCTATAAATTTTAAGCAAACGATTGCGTGAATTAGTCTAATTTCTACTAAAAATCATATTAAAAAACTCCAATTCTCAAAGAATTAGAGTTTTTATAGATTAACCCTGCATGGAATAACCAATTCCACGAACGGTTTTAATATAACTTTCTTGTCCTGGAAGATCGATTTTACTACGGAGGTAACGAATATATACATCCACTATATTAGTCTCAGATGCACTTTCATACTTCCACACTCGGTCTAACAGTTGCTCACGGCTCATCACCTTATTACTGCTCATTAGAGTCACTAGTAAATCGTACTCTCGTCTCGTCAAAGCAATAATTTCTTCTCCTCGATAAACCGTATGATTTTTCAAATCAACCCGCAAATTACGATAAGCAGTAGGAACTTTTAACTGGCTACATTTCTGATCAATAAAATCTCGACCACGAAAAATAGCAGATATTTTATCAACCAGATCACTAATAATAAAGGGTTTTACCATATAAGAAACTGCAAACTGCTGAATCTCTTCAGCCGAATCCGCAATCTCCTCTCGGCTCACCATTACAATGATTACTGCAGCTGGTTTTAATAAACTTAATTGTTGAGCAAAGGCAAAGGCTGTTCCATCAGCAAACTGATTATTTAGTAAAAGTAAATCATAATCGTTTTCCTTTGCTAGAGCTAGTCCCTCTTGTCCTGTTTCCGCTAGGTCTACTTGATAACTTTCCTTTTGTAATTCCAGCATGATAAATCGTGCTAGATTCTTTTCATTTTCAACTAATAAAATCCGCTTCGCCATTGACCTGTCGTCCTATTTTTCGTCGTACCAAGAATAGTGGAAGGTACCTTCTTTATCTTTACGTTGGTAAGTGTGAGCACCAAAGTAGTCACGTTGTGCTTGGATCAAGTTAGCAGGTAGATCTGCCGAACGGTAGCTATCAAAGTAAGTAATGGCTGCTGAGAAAGTTGGCACTGGAACACCTGCTTGAACGGCAAGAGCTACGATATCACGCACAGATTGCTGATATTTAGCTGTTACATCAAGGAAGTATTCATCCAAAAGCAAGTTAGCTAAGTCAGCATCACGGTTATAAGCATCTGTAATCTTTTGCAAGAAACGTGAACGGATGATACAGCCATCGCGCCAGATAGAAGCGATATCCGCAAACGGTAGGTTCCAATTGTTTTCACGAGAAGCCACACGCAATTGAGCAAAACCTTGTGCATATGAGATGATTTTTGAGAAATAAAGAGCTTGACGGATCTTTTCTATCAACTCAGCTTTATCTCCTTCAAATTTGAAAGTAGCTGGTTTTGGTAAGACTTTGCTAGCATGTACACGTTCTTCTTTGTAAGCTGAAATATAGCGGGCAAACACGGACTCAGTAATGAGTGACAATGGCACACCGAGGTCAAGTGCTGATTGGCTGGTCCATTTACCAGTTCCTTTGTTTCCTGCAGCATCAAGAATGTAGTCTACGATTGGACCATCTTGACCTTCATCGTCTTTGCGACTCAAGATATCAGCTGTGATTTCGATCAAGTAGCTGTCCAATTCACCCTTGTTCCACTCAGTAAAAATTTCAGCCATGTCTTCTGCAGAAAGACCGAGCAAGTGTTGCATGAGGTCGTAACTTTCTGCAATCAATTGCATATCACCATACTCGATACCGTTGTGGACCATTTTCACATAGTGACCAGCTCCGTCAGGACCGATGTAAGTCACACATGGTTTACCATCTTCTGGTGCTTTAGCAGAGATTTCTTCGAGAACATCTGCTACCAATTCATAAGCTTCTTTTTGTCCACCAGGCATGATAGAAGGACCTTCGAGGGCACCTTTTTCTCCACCAGAGACACCAGTACCGATAAAGTTGATGCCTGAGTTTGCTAACTCTTCGTTACGACGGATAGTATCTTTATAGAAAGTGTTCCCTCCGTCAATTAAGATATCGCCTTTATCCAAGTGTGGAAGAAGGGCTTGGATGGTTGCATCTGTACCAGGTCCAGCTTGAACCATCAGCATGATACGACGAGGTTTTTCGATTGAATTTACAAAGCTTTCAACGTCATAGCTTGGCACAAAGTTCTTTTCTGGATGGCAAGCAATTACATCTTCTGTTTTGTTTGCTGAACGATTGTAGATGGCTACTGTATAGCCACGAGATTCAATATTGAGAGCAAGGTTACGACCCATAACGGCCATACCAACAACACCAAAATTTGCTTTAGTCATTTTTTTCTCCTATAGTTAGTTTGTTTTATTTTATCATGTTTAAGCTATAAAATAAAGAATTTATCTTGAAATGTTCGAAGAAGAAAATCCCCTGGGTAAAAATAGGATGAAGGCGAGCCTCATCCTAATCATTTTTTATTTCTTGTCATCAGTCGTAATTTCTTTAGCTTCAATCACTGGCTGTTCATCTTGTTTAAGCTTATTGACAGTCATATTAACACCAAGAGCGCCTGCTAGGAGTTGACGGATGTCGAAGCCTGCACCTTGCGATACTTGGTCAATACTCTGCATGATATCACCAACCATCTTAGAAGCATTGCCTTCACCATACATGGTGATTTTGTCCACTTTAGTAAGCGGCTCTGCTACAGCACGGGCAATTTCTGGCAGTTTGTCTACAATCATCTCAGTAATGGCTGCTTCTTGCATCTTCTTCATGGCTTCAGCTTTTTTATCCAAACCTTGAGCTTCTGCTTCTAGCTTAAGACGAATAGCTTCCGCTTCAGCACGTCCTTTAGCTTCAATAGCTTCGGCTTCTTGCAGTTGCGCAAATTTTTCTGCCTCGGCTTGAGCCTTGCGGGCTTCTGCTTCTTTTTGTGTTTCAAAGAGTTCTGCCTCGGCTTGACGTTGACGCTCAATCAATTGTGCTTCTGCCGCTTGTTGGCGAGAGTATTTTTCAGCCTCAGCCTGTTTGCGGATGTTAGCATCCAGTTCTTGCTCACGAACCTTAACTTCACGTTCCTTGACTTCAGCTTCTTTCTCTTGCTTCATGATGTTAGCTTCAGCAGCCACGCGCTCTTGCTCACGACGTTGAATTTCTGCCTCAATCCCTTTAGCTGCATCAGCCTTAGCTTGCGCAATGTCTGCTTCCTGCTTGAGGGCTGCTTGCTTCAGTTTCAACTCATTTTGCTTTTGAGCGATTTCTAAGTCAGCAGCTACGCGCTTATCGTTAGCCAATTTGTCTTGCTCAGCTTCTACTTCCTTGCGCTCACGTTCCGCTTTGGCTTTTGCAATTAGGGCATCTTTTTTGATGGTTTCGACATTTTCGATACCGAGATTATCAATCACACCACCTTCGTCAGAGAAAGACTGAACGGTAAAGGCAATGACTTCTAATCCCATCTTAGCCAGATCCGGAGCTACGTTGTCCTGAACTTTTGAGGCAAATTCCTGACGGTCATTGACCATCTTGCGTAATTCCATCTGACCGATTACTTCACGAAGATTTCCTTCCAAGACATCTTGAACAGAGTTAGAAATATCAGTTGTATTCCAATTAAGGAAGTTTTCTGCCGCGCGAGCAATCATTTCGTCAGTCGTTCCGATTTTCAGCTTAACTGCTGCATCAGCACGAACATTAATGAAGTCTAGAGTTGGCACCGCCTCAGACGTACGAACATCTGTTGAGAACTGCTCAATATCCAGATAAGAGCGTTGTTCAACAAAAGGAATCATAAATCCAGCCTTACCTCGCAAATGGCGTTGTTTGCGAAGACCTGTGATGACGACTACTTCGTTAGGGCGAGCATTGACATATCCCTTAGCCAAAAGAACAAGTACAATAACTAAAATAATTGCACCGAGGATCAGCCAAGTTGGAAAGAAAAATGTATCCATAATAACTCCTTTTTCGACAAGAAAGCTTGTCCAATTTATTTTATTATCTTAGTATACCAAATTATCTTTTAATTCCAATTTTTTTCTAGAAAATTTTATTCCTCATTCATCAAAAAGACCTTGTAAACCTGCAAATGGACTATTCTCTTCTTTTTTTTCCGCTTGGTATTTCTGATAATCTTCCTCCGTCATAACCTGCCAATCTCTTCCTGTTGGCAAGTCTGAGCCAGCCTCTTCAGCAACTGTCAAAACTTTTAGGGGAATATTCAAAAGGATATTGTCAGCTACACTTTCTGCAACATTTATCTCGCCATTTTCAATGGGAAGCACCAGATCCTGGTCAATCATTTCCTGAGAAGCAACTTGTCCATCTTCCATGAAAATTTCATTAACCAGATAAGACTCTTTCCTCTCTACGGGCTCCATACTGCGACTAGAAGCCAATGTAATGGTATAAGAAAGTTCATAATCTAAGAAATAGAGTCCATCCTCATACTGGGCTCTACCACTAGCAACAATATCCTGAACGTCTAAAATCTCAGCATTGCGTTCTTTTAATTCTTCAGCCAAGTCTAGCTTCTTTTCAAAAGCCAAACCATCTGGATTTTTGCGAATTTCTTGTATATTTAACATAAGTTCCTCTTTGTTTTTTTCTTTTATTATATCATGTTTAAGCGCTCCGATGTTATTGAAAATTATTTTGTTATAATAAATGGCAAGGAGGAAGACAATGAAACAACTAGGACAAGTTTTTAGGTTTTTTCGAGAGGCAAGGCACATCTCTTTATCTGAAGCCACTGGCGGAGAATTCTCCAAGTCCATGCTTTCCCGCTTTGAAAATGGTCAGAGCGAGCTATCAGCTCAGAAACTTTTCAGCGCTCTCAGCGCTATCCACACAGAAACAGAAGAATTCACAGTTGCAGCTGGCATCCAGGATCATCATTCTCACAAGGAACTCCTAAGTCACATTCAAGATCTACTCCAAGCTAATCAGCATGACTTATTAGAAGAACTCTATCTAGAGAAGAAAAAAATTAGTCAAAATTCTAAAGAGGCAAATGATTGGGTTGAGCGCCTGATTGTAAAGGCCTACCTCTGTGCCCTCAAGGAATCTGAAAAGCTAGTCCAGACGAGCTAGATTTCCTCCATGATTATCTCTTTTCAGTTGATATTTGGGGTCGCTATGAACTGAAGCTTTTTTCTATCTGCACTCCGGTTTTATCTCTAGACTTGTTTTCCCAATACACCAAAGAAATCCTCTCAAGAAATGATTTTACAGCCTTATTTGCCAACAATCGCAACACCTTGCATACCACTTTTTTAAATGGCTATCTTCTAGCCATCAGTCAGGAAAATATCACCCATGCAGACTTTTTTCAACAAGTAATCGAGCGACACTTTTATGAAGAAAATGAGACTTACTTTCGAATTGTCTACCTCTTTGCTCAGGGAGAGTTAGCTTGTTTGAAAGGACAAAAGAAAGAAGGGCTCGCCCAGATGGAAAAGGCAGTTGATATCTTCCATATCTTAGACTGCCAGCATAGCGCCGACTACTACCAAGAAGCTCTTGAAGCTGCTTTTCAAAAATATAGTAAATAAAACGAACCTCCACTTTTAAACTCGACGATTTTGAGTTAAAAAGTGGAGATTTTTTGATACTAGACGATCTCTAGCTTACTAATTTCAATAACTTCCATCAAATTCGTTGAATATATGCAACATTTTCTGCTTCTTAAATCTTTTATTTTATACTAAAACTAGAAAGAGCTCTCGCAAGTCACTTTTAGAACCTGACCACTTACCTAGGAGACTTGACCACTTGCGGAAAAGCTATTGAAATCAAGACTTTTCCTGCTATAATCAAAACTATCAAGGCCTTGTAGTTATTGACTATTTTTGAAAAATCTTTCAAACCATTCATTACTAAAGGAGATTTTTATGAAACTTGCCTTACGGAATAAATTATTTTCTTTTATTAGCCTCTCCCGAATCTTCAACACCCTGGGAGCTTCTATTTTCAATATTGTTTTTGTTGTATTTGCCTCCAGCATGCCTAGCCCCAAGTTTGCTATTGCTGTGGCTAATTTTATCGTCCTGGTTCCGACCTTCTTTACTATTTTCGTCGGCATCAAAGCAGATAAGACCATCCATAAAGCTCGCTGGCTGATTCATTTTGGTTATGTACAAGCCCTGCTATTTGTTCTTGTCGCCTTTATGACTCGCTCTAGCTCATATCTAGCCTTTTCAGTGGTCTGCTTCATGAATATTCTTTCTGATATTATCAGCGACTATCGAAGTGGTCTGCAAATGCCAATTTTGAAAAAGAACATTCCCGAGCAAGATCTAATGGAGGCCTTCTCCTTTACCCAGCTTATCAGTTTTCTTTGTAGTCTAGCTGGTCAGGCTTTAGGAGTTTGGCTCTTAGCGATCAGCCAGCAAAACTTTTTCCTAGTAGCTTTAGTCAATTCTTTAACCTTCCTACTCTCCTCTACTACCCTCTATCTAGTCCGACGTCGATTGACCCATGATCCGGTAACCATTTCTGAGAATAAACCTCCTCTCAAGGAAGAACTGAAAAAAATGTATACATCTTCTAAACTCATCTTTGAGCAGGAGGGCTCTAACAACTTTCTCAAGTTGCTGGCTCAAATCTTGGTCATTAACGCTATGGCAGGTTCTCTTATAGCACTTTATAATCTCTATTTGCTAGACAACCCCATCTTTCATCTATCTTTTAGCCAGTCGCTCTTGATTCTTCAGACGACGCTTGTCCTAGCTATGATCATTGCTAGTTTGACTCCCAACGATTACTTCAGCCGTCTATCACTAAATCAGCTCATCATATGGGCCGCTGTTATGATGATTCTGCTTGCTATCAGCAACTTCTTACATCTGCCCGTTTTCGTCGGTATTATTTTTGGATTTTTTCTTGCTTATGCTTCCGGCAAGATCAATCCCAAAATCAACACCCTCTTGCTAAGTAAGCTACCTTCCGATGTTCTCGCTCAGACGTCCAGCTTTCTAAGTTTGCTCTTTTCCTTCTCCGTTCCTCTGGGAACTATGATTTTCTCCAGTCTAGCTCTTTGGAATATGAATGCTAGCTGGCTAATCTTCAGCTTTATCGGCGTAATCGCTCTGCTCTTATCTATTGAAAAAAGAAAGAGATAAAATAAATCCGATGAATGCAATTCTATTGACTTTGAGTTAAAAGCAGTCTTATTTTAGACAGTAAAAAACGACAACTTCCAAATAAGGAGTTATCGTTTTTTTGAGTCATGGAAAGCTAAAAGATCAAGTGTCATTTGGCTTATGCTCTTTCTTGATTAGTTTCTGCCAAAGTGTCTGCCTCTACCATTTCGGTCAAAGTACATCCAGGTTCCGTCTTCTAGACGAATCCATTTGTTGCGAACCATATCACCTGACTTCGGATCAAAGTATCGTTCAGCACCATTAACATAGACAACTTGACCCTTGACCTGCTTACCGTCTTGGCCGAAATAGAGAACTTGATTGTTGATCGTTTGAAGTCCTGTTACAGCCTTTCCGTCTTGGTCAAAGTAATACCATTCATTTTTAGCACCTTCTGCAAATTTGTTGACGGCCATCTCTCCTGAATTGGCATCAAAGTAACGAATACTCTTGTCTGCTAACGCCACTACTTGACCCTTGATTTGCTTGCCATCTTGACCGAAGTAGAGAACCTGCCTGTTGATCGTTTGGAGACCTGTTACAGCTTTGCCGTCTTGGTCAAAGTAATACCATTCATTTTTAGCACCTTCTGCAAATTTGTTGACGGCCATCTCTCCTGAATTGGCATCGAAGTAACGGATAGATTTATCAGCTAAAGTCACTACTTGACCCTTGACCTGCTTGCCATCTTGGTCAAAGTAAAGAGTTTGCTGACCAATCTTTTGAAGGCCTGTTAGAGCGACACCATCTGCTCCGAAATAGTACCAATCACTTGGATTGTCACCCTGAGCAAAACGATTGATGACAGCATTTCCTGAATCCTTGTCAAAGTATCGAAGTTTGCCATCCTTAGCACGTACAACCTTACCCTTAACTTGATAACCATTTTGGTCAAAGTATTGCTGTCCATCGCCTATCTTGACGAGACCCCTAGCCATAACACCATTAGCATCGAAATAACGCCAGTTTTGGCCATCAGAAGTGTAGTAACGGTTGAGAACCTTGGCACCAGTCTTATCATAGTAGTACTGATTGCCATTTTCATCTTCTTGTAAAGCATCACGCAACTGAACCCCATTCTTCATGAAGTAAAGCTGCTTGCCATCAATCTCACGAGCTCCTGTTACTAGATAGCCTTGATTATCAAAGTAATACCAATTGCCATTTTCATCCTGGATAAAAGTGTCTTTAGCTTGATTACCACTAGTTGAATAGAACTTAAAGCCATTTGTGTCTTTTACAAATCCTGTGGAAGCTTCTTTATTGACCAGCTGTTTAGGTAATGCTGTCTCTCCATTCTTGTTAGACAGGTATTCTTTGCTTCCCCAGTCTTTAAGAACATAGTAAGCACCACGACCTAAGATATTGGTTCCGTTGAAGTACTTAGCCGACCACTTAGTAATCTTCTCGTCCGTTGTCATCTTTTGACCATTGGAAATCTGTACTCTTTCAAAGATTTCTGGATACTTAGCTTTAAGCTCATCTAGGAAGGCCCCACCATACTTACCTTGGTAGTCGGTCCCATTGGTCTTACTATTAGCTACATAAAGTTTTTCTTTTATTTCTGCGCCTTCACGATAGGTTCCGTAGTTATTGACACGAGTTGCCGTTACCACTTCCTTACCTGGCAGGTTGTAGATTTGGTCTGGCACCCAGTCCGCAATGGCTTGGATATTGACACTGTGAAGAGCACGGAGAGCATTGAGCAGGTCATCTAAAGAACCATATTTATTGTTCTTGCTCATTGCCATATCATAGCGATCTTCAAAGGCATAACCATTCTGGATGATAGAATCTAGGAAAGTACCATCTTGGCTAGATACATACTGAGGCGGCAGCTCAAATGAAGTCACTCCCCATTCCTTGAAGAGGTTGACATTTTTAGCAATGACTTTATTGGTATACTGGTCATCGTGAGTTGCAAAGTCTTGGAAGTTAGAGAAGCCTTCGTAAATCAGCTGAGAATCAAGAGCAGGACTAGATTCGTAAACCTGACCGCTGGCATTTTTCTTCTTGCTGGCTGTTACGCGCGCATCCTGATTCTCTTTAGCACCAACTGGTACCCAAACAGCCAGATAACCAGAAACTTGGACATTACTGTAGCCTGCAATATCATTCATATCAAAGGTCAAAATACCATTGGCATCTGTCTTCTTCCAGAGGGATTGCGGTACTTCTTCGTCAGTTAGATAGCGTGAAATACCATCTTTAGTCGTCAAAAGTACAGGGCGATAGTATTGATTCTTATGGGCTGCTCCCATATTGACTTGCAGTTTATCCCATTCGTTCAGTTTAAGGTTCGGGTTATTAGAAGCAATAACTGCCATCCCTTGGGTACGGGTTTCTGCTGTACCTTCATCCGTAGCCTCATTAGCACCCGTACCGTAGCGAACAGAAGTCAAGATACCGTTATATGACCATTTATCAGCCTCGCGAGGCACACCCATATAGGTGACTTTCATATCCTGGCCACCAGCTACATACTTAATCCGAGCACGCAACAAGGCATCAATAGCGTCATGGTATGGAGATTTTTTCTCCATGTATTGGCCGTCATCAGTATAGAGGTCGCCATAGTAGACCCGAGTGATAGAGTCTTTATTGGAGAGCATGAGAGCATGGGCAGTTGGGATATTGAACTGCGTATACTTCTTGTCGGCCTTGCGCATATCTTCGTTGTAGATCTTGAATGCTTGCTTGAGCTCATCCATGGTAAAGGTCAAACCATCTGTATTTGGATTAATATTTTCCCGAATGATGTCGGCAATAACGGTTTGTACTTCACTGTCATGAGCACGGACAAAGATATAGTTAGCCGTCCGCTCGCCATTTTTATTTTCAGTAGAACGGTCATTCAGACTGTTCGTAATCGTTGGCTCTACACCACTACGGATAGAAAGCTTACGCATGAACGAATAAAGCAAGGACAGACGAAGTTTGTTATCAATTGCTAGTTGAGCGCCCTTGGTATCCTTATTATAGTCAGGATCGTTATCAGACCAAGCTTCCAAGATAGACAGATGCTTGATGGCTTCTTCTTCACTTTCTCCAACCTTGTAGCGGGACTTAAAGTAGTCAGAGGCAATCTGAAGCAAGTCTGCGTTAACATTGTCCACCGCGTCAACCCGGACTCCGTCAAAGTTAGCAGTTGGATCATTGGCCACGATACTTCCGAAGTTCATCATATAGTGTAGCCAGTTAAGCTGTTCAGCTTGAATAGCTGGATTAGAGTTATCAAAATCATTGGCTAATAGGAATTCATAACCACCATTTGACTTGTCGATGAAGTATTTAGGCGTACCGGTCTGGCTGGTTGGTGTGCGGTTAAGCAGACGATATCTAGAATTGGCATGAGATGTCTTATCACTATTTGTATAGAGTAGAGCCCCACCTTGCAGATGGTCCTTGTTCGTCCCAGTTGTTTCAGATTCTGTCTTGATATTCCAATTTGGCTGAGTTTTGACAAAAGCACTCATCAGAGTTCTCAACCATTTCGTGTCGCCTTCTTTACTAATTCTTTCTTCGATTTTTCGCTGTACCTGCTGAACAGCATTTGTTAAAAGAACTTGCTCGGTCTTGCTTTCAAAAGCGCCGATTCCCAGATTTTCTTGATTCATATAGTTGAGGTAATTAATCTGAGTCCGCTTGTCAGGCCACCAAGCCATTAAAAGAGGACGCAAGTCTGTTTCTGTCGAGGCCGTCCATGTTTTTCCATCTTTTAAGATGAACTTTGGACGATACCAACTATCAGCTGTCAAATAGCCATCTACAGTCTCAATATCCTTGTCAGTTGTACCATAAAAAGCATTCTTTTGGGTGAACTCATTATTGAGACTGCTGGTTCCTTGCTGGAACTGATATTCATTTGAATCAACCAAAGCCCCGGTTTCTGCATCAAAATAAAGAATTTTTCCGTTTAGCTCAACAGCAAAGTTTTTCTTAACTGAGCCATCATCCTGAACATAGTATTTCTTACCATCAATCGTCTTGATATGGGCTAACACATCGTCATCATGCTCAGTATTTACCGGCGCAGCTTGTGCTTGAGCAACCAGCATTTTCTCGGTTATTGATTCTTTTCTTTGGGCTGGTTCTGGCAAACGCCCTTTCTTTGGAGTCGCTATAATCCTGTCAGAAACGGTAGCTTTTGCTTCATTTTCGGTAGTTTCTTCCTGATCATTGGCTCTACTTTCTTGTTTAGCCTGTAATGCATCTTGAGCTTTGCCAGTTGCCTCAGCCTGATCGGCTACTTTAGGCTCTTGGAAGGAATCATTCTTTTCAGAAGAGTCATCACTCGTTTTCTGAGTCAATTCCTGTCTGGAGTCAGTTCTTGTAGTTTCAACTTCTTTATCCTGTTGCGTCGTCTGTTCGTTAGCAGTTGGATTGGTTGCCGCACTAGCTTGATAGATTTCTTTGCTAGAAGAAGCCTGTTCTTTTGCTTCCAGCTGAGAAGGTTCAGCTGCTTTGTCTGAAGTAGTTTGCTCCGTGTCCTTACTCTGAACAGCGGACTGCTCTTTTACATCGGCCACTTGATTAGCATCATCCGCATAGATCACACCTGATTCAATCCCCAAGGCCTTTGGAGCCACAAGAAGGGCCAGGGAGGTAACCGCAATCGCTACCCAGTTCTTCTTAACCTTATGCATTTTATAATGAACTTTTTTCTCCATCATAAAACCTCCTTCTGAAAATAGTATAAAGTTTTACCCTTATTTTAATCTTTTTCAGAGGAGGTTCTATTCTATTTGCAAATCTGCAACTACTGTTAGTTGAATCCGCTCAAATTGTTCTTTAAGTTTTTGAGCAAGAGCAAAGGAATCTAAATATTCAAAAGTTGACAAACATTGTTCAATATCATTCCGAGCATGAGGATTGCCGACCTTATAAGAATAAAGAGCCTTATGATATTTGATCAGCACCCGGTCATAAAGATCCGTCTCAGGGATTTTTGTATTATCAATATAATTAAGAAATTTCATAGCTACTTGTAAATGATTGTCCTCTATACAAACACCTACAACATTAAGTAACATCTTAATAATCCGTCGACGATTCTCCGGCAGGTTATTGTAAAATTGAGTGCGGTTAATCATTTCACTGGCAAAGGTTTCCAGTGTTTCTAAGGTCAATAGGTTCACACTGTTTGTAAAGAGCCAAAGCTCATAGCGGCCCCATTCTTCAACAGAAAAGAGGTAATCTGTCAAAAACTCAATGTCTTCCTTACTGACTTGATAGTCTGGATTACAGGCCGTTAAGGTAGCCCTGATTACAATGGTATTTAACTTGTAGTTCTTTTTTTCTGGAAATTCTTGAGCCATGGCTTCAGAACCAGCTAAAATACTTTCTAATTTGACGATATTATTCTCACGTTGAGCCTCAGAAAGTTTTTGAGACAACACAACATCATCAGCTTCCCTATAGTTATGATAAACATACTGAAATTCAGCCAAAGAGACTGACATATTTCTAAGGCAACTATAAAAAGAATCAACTGTAAGGCTACTAATCCCTCGTTCATATCGAGACAGCTGGGCAACAGAAATATCACCTGCCGCCACTTCTTTGAGGGACATATTCTTTGATTCTCTAATGATTTTTAAAATTTTTCCCGACGACTTTACGATAAGCATACCTCACTTGCATATATGTAATAAAAATCTATTTTTAATATACTAGTCCTATTTTACAGTTATGTTAAGGGCTGGCAACAAAAGATTTCTCAGTGATTCCAACCTATTAAATTCGATACTAAAACACCTGAAAACGTGGTATTATAAAAGACTTTTTGCTAATCTCCGTCAATAAAAGATATCTAATCTTGTTTGTTTTCCTTAGTCAAAAGAAAGAACTGCACATACCAGGTAATTAACACTTACACAATTCATCAGCTAATCTCATCCTTTTTTGTTACGACAAGTATTTCTGTCTGTAACACTGACCATACAATCAACAAATAACTCCTCCCCATCTTTGAAACATTGCCAAAATAAAAAAACTGAGAAAAATCCCAGTTTTTTTTACATTTTTCTTAATCTTTCTACCCGCTCAGAGATTGGTGGGTGAGTGTAGAAAAGTTTTTGCAGGCCACCTTTCTTCTTCGGATCGCTAATATACAAGGCTGCACTAGCATCATCCACATGTCGATGCATGGGCTCACTATTATCTAATTTTTGCAGGGCACTAATCATTCCTTGAGGATTTCTAGTCAGCTCAACACTCGAAGCATCTGCTAAAAATTCACGTTGACGGGAAATGGCCAACTGAACCAAGGTAGCTGCCAAAGGGGCTAATATAATCGCAATTAATGAAAAGACTAACATTAAAAGACCAAGACCACTATCATCATCACGGTCATTCCTTCTTCGTCCTCCACCATACCACATCATCCGACCAGCAATACTAGAAATCATAGTAATAGCACTAGCTAGGGCGACTGCAATAGTTGAAATACGAATATCATAGTTGCGAATATGGCTAACTTCATGCCCTATGACACCCTCTAATTCCTCGCGATTCATCAGTCTTAAAAGACCGGTTGTCGCTGCGACAGCAGCATTTTCAGGATTAGATCCCGTCGCAAAAGCATTGGGAGAATCATCTTGCACAATATAAACCCTAGGCATTGGAACCTGAGCTACCATCGCCATATCTTGAACAATATGGTAAAGTTCAGGTGCTTCTTGCTCAGACACTTGTCGAGCACCATTCATGGACATGACTACCTCGGTAGATTGAAAAATCATCGTGATCGCATAAATAAGGCCAATAATAAAAGCAATAATCATCCCACCCAAAGGAGAATTCATCCAAAGATAGCCCGCAGCTGCTCCGATAAGAGCTAAAAGAGCAAAGAAGGCGACCAAGAGAAACCAGGTCCGCCTTTTATTTGCAGCAATTTGTTCAAATAACATATTACTCACCTAAACCATTGCTACCAAAATCAACTTTAGGCACAGCTTTTTCTTCTTCAGGAGTAGACAAGAAATCAGCAGGTCTAAAGGCAAACATTCCTGCAATAACATTACTTGGAAAAGCTTGCAACTTCACATTATAGTTACCAGCAACAGAGTTATAAAGCTGGCGTGAGTAAGAAATCTTATTTTCTGTGTTTGTCAATTCTTCTTGCAACTTCAAGTAATTCTCATTTGCCTTCAAATCAGGATAACTTTCCGCAACAGCAAAAATTCCTGAAATCTGACGAGTCAAGGCATCGCTGGCCTTCATCGCATCAGCAGGTGAAGAAGCAGACGCAACCTGAGCACGCAACTGAGTCACTTTTTCTAAAGTAGCTTGTTCATATTTCCCATAACCTTTAACAGTTTCAATCAAGTTAGGAAGCAAGTCATTCCGACGCTTAAGTTGCACATCGATCTGACTCCATGCTTCTTGTGTCTGCATCCGTGCCCGAACAAGCGAATTATAAACAGAAATCACAAACAAGACTATAACGACAACAACTGCAATAGTAATAATAAATGACATAAGAAGTCTCCTTTTTAACAACATTGTAGGAATGGAATAGCAACTGTAAGTCTCCATCCCTAAGAAATATAAATAAACAGAAAATCTACTGTTGTAGTCATTATATCAAAATTTTGAAGAAGTGGCTAAATTATTGACAATCTTTTCCAAAAAGAGTATTCTGTAGATAGAAAACAATCGACCGACGGTCGGTTTATAAACTTTAGGAGTTTCTCATGGCAAATAAAAAAGAATTTATCTTAGATGTAGCAGAAAAAATGTTTATCGAACAAGGGTTTGACCAAACTTCTATCGCTCAGATTCTAGATGCAACCCAGATTGCAAAAGGAACCCTCTATTATTACTTTACCTCAAAAGAAGAAATAATGGATGCCATCATTGAACGTTGGATTGAGCGATCTTTTGAGCAAGTGCGCATTTGGGTGGAGCAAAAACAACTTCCAATACTTGAAAGATTAATGGGTGCTCTAGCTTCATTGAATATGCAAAAAGATGGCCAAGAACTTTTAGACCACTTACACGCGCCCCAAAACGCACTTCTTCACGAAAAAACCAATCAAATCTTATTGAGCAAGGTTCCTGAAATCCTCTATCCCCTTTTTCAAGAAGGCTTTCAAACAGGCGAGATGCAAACGACTTATCCTTACGAGACTATCGAGATGATGCTAACTTACTCCTTGCAGATTTTTAACAGCTCCTTCCAGACATTAGACCAAGCAGAAAAAAATCATAAAATTCAAGCTTTCATCTACCTATTAGAGAAAATTTTTCAAACAAAAGAAGGGTATTTTTCTTCTTTGGCACAATTAATCCACTAAAGGAGGCTCCTTATGAAACATAGTGGCTTTAAAATTTATCTCCTGATATGGCTAGGAACTTTTATTTCGGAAATCGGAACAGGTATGACCTCTTTTGCACTAGGAATTTACATCTACCAGCTGACTGGTCAAGCTGCTTCTTCTGCTCTAGTTACCCTTTGTGCTTTTTTACCTGGCCTCTTAATGACTCCCTTGGCAGGGATTCTAGCCGATCGTTATGACCGCCGTATTCTAATGGCTCTGGGTGATGGCTTATCAGGTCTGGGAGTCCTCTGGATTTACTTTAGCTTACAGACTAGCCAACCCTCCCTACTAAACATTTGTCTTGGTGCTGCAATCAGTTCTGTATTCTCCGCTTTAGTGAACCCAGCTTTTCGAGCCACCATTTCCGACCTGGTTCCGGAGGATCAGATTTCCAAGGCAACCGGTCTGTCACAGATCAACGGCATTGCTCGTTATCTCATTTCCCCTAGTCTCGCTGGACTGATCTTAGCTCAGGGGACAATCGGTCAGATCCTCTTAATTGATTTTTCAACTATTTTTGTGACTGTTATTTGTAGCCTGATCGCTCGCCGTCACATCAAAAGTCCGGGAAAGTCTACATTTCATCCTTTCTGGAGTGAATTTATGCGAGGCTTTCAAATCATCTATGAAAAAAGAGGAATCTGGCTCTTGGTTCTACTAGGAACAGCTTTCTCTTTCTTTCTAGGGACTGTTGAGATTTTGCTTTCTCCTATGATTCTGGGCTTTGCCTCTAGTCAGGAAGTTGGTTGGACCATGGCCATTTCCAGTAGCGGTATGCTCCTTGGCGGACTTATCTTAGGAATCTTTTCCATTAAAAGGCATTTTCATTTGATTCTTAGTCTGTCATTAGGTTTATTGGGAATTTTTATGGCAGGTATGGGCAGTAAAGAAAACCTAGTCTGGATTTGCTTTTTTGGCTTCTTACTGTTTATGTCTCTGCCTTTTGCGAATACGGCTATTGATTATTTGATTCGCTTAAATATAGATAAGGGTGAGCAAGGAAAAGCTTGGGGGACAATCGGAATCATCTCTCAGTTTGGCTACGTCATCGCCTATGCCAGCATGGGCTGGGTGGCCGATAGATTCTTTAAACCACTCCTCCTACCTAAAGGAGCATTGACCACTTGGATCGGCTCCATCATTGGAACAGGAAGTGGCCGAGGTTATGGACTTCTTCTCATCCTTGCAGGATTTTGTATCAGTATTAGCGCTCTCTTTCTCTACCGCCAACCCGCAATAAAGGAGCTCGAATATGTTTCTAAGATTAATACGGAATGATATAAAAGATTCCCTCTTGAACTGGGGTCTCCTTTTTATGATATAATAGAATGAACATTGACAGACAAGGAAGAAACTATGACACCGCAAGAATTTTACCAGCTATTGATCCAGCAGGGAATCGAGCTGACCGACCGCCAGAAAGACCAGTTTGAGCGTTATTTTGAACTCTTGGTCGAATGGAATGAAAAAATCAATCTGACAGCTATCACAGAGAAAAACGAAGTCTATCTCAAGCATTTCTATGATTCAATTGCCCCCGTTTTGCAAGGCCTGATTGATAATCAAGAACTTAAGCTGCTGGATATCGGTGCTGGGGCCGGCTTTCCCAGCCTCCCTATGAAAATTATCTATCCTCAGCTGGATGTGACTATCATTGACTCGCTCAATAAACGAATCAACTTCCTCAAACTGTTGGCAGAGGAGCTCAAGTTGGACAAGGTTCACTTCTACCATGGTCGTGCAGAAGACCTTGCTCAGGATAAGGCCTTTCGAGCTCAATTTGACCTGGTCACTGCCCGTGCAGTCGCTCGCATGCAAGTCCTGTCTGAACTGACCATTCCCTATCTAAAAGTTGGCGGAAAATTGCTGGCGCTCAAGGCTTCTAATGCTCCGGAGGAACTGGATGAAGCAAAAAACGCCCTCAACTTACTCTTTAGCAAGGTCCAAGACAATCTCAGCTACGCCCTACCAAACGGCGACCCCCGCTTTATCACAGTGGTAGAAAAGAAGAAAGAAACCCCCAATAAATACCCCCGCAAAGCCGGCATGCCAAACAAAAGACCATTATAAGAAGAAAAGCAAGCAATTCAGAAATTGCCTGCTTTTTAAATGTCTCGTTGAGATTAGTTGAAAAAATCCGATGTACTAAAGAACTTCGTTACGCGATCGCTTTCGTATTTGATAGATGATCAAAAGCACCAAAAATGACAAGGTCTGAGCCACGGTGATTCGAAGACTCAATAGCTGATCCACTCCACCTTTTGATAGGACGTGAAGGAGATTAACCACCGTATTATTAACAAAATGAACAGCCATCCCCATATAAAGGCTACCTGTCATCTTGGTCATAAGAGCAAACTGAAAGCCAATCAGAAAACTGGTGAGAATTAAAATCAAACTATTAATCCAGAATCCTGTCAAGCTCATTTCCCCATCGAGAAAACTTCTGAATGGCCCCATAATATGCCAAAAACCAAAAAGAAGATTGGAAAAAAAGGCTGCTTTCAAAAAGCTGTATTTTCTTTCAAAAACTTTTTGAAAAAGTCCACGGAAGATTCCTTCTTCCATGAGGACATTGATGAGATTGCCTACCAGACAGATCAACAGAAAAAGAAAGCCTCTTTGCTGGCCAATATTACCATTGACTGAATAAGCAGACACATAGAAATCAAGTCCTAAAAGATTGCCTTGACTCAGCAACAAAGCTAGTTCTATCAGATAAGCTAAGGCAAAAAACAGACTCCCCCAGACTAGACCTAAACTAACATAGGAGAATAAACCTTTTGTCCCAAAGCCGATCTGTTTTGAATTTAAACCGTAGAAATGTAAAGCCGGAACCAGTAGCATTAGACCCAGAAGCTTGTGGACAAATGATTCTCCCCAGAATGTCTGATCCGTCCTCAAAATCAGGTATTCTGCAATCCGTAGTATAAAGCAAATCAGATAAATGACCAAAACAAACTGAATCTGTAACCTGTATTCTTCTTTAAGTCCCTTTTTCCCCATACCTTCTGTTCTCCATTTTCTATCTCCAAGGATTATAAAATCGTCCATGGTTGACAAAGAATAAAACTAAACTAATCAACAAGAAAGCTAGAGAAAGAGTAATAACAAGGACATCTAACTTAGTAAAGGCTTGGTAGGTATACCAGGTTCTCTTTTTATTTTTTCCAAAACGGCGGAGTTCCATGGCTGTCGCAATCGTTTCGATTCGTTCTAAAGAGCTGAAAATCAGAGGAATAATAATTTGTAAATTTCCCTTAATCCGCTGGCTCAATTTGGCCTTGCTTGACAATTCTAAACCACGCGCCTCTTGTGACATCTTAATCAGGTAAAATTCCTCTTGTAAATCTGGAATATAGCGGAGAGTCAGACTGACAGAATAGGCGATTTTATAAGGAATACCAATCTGATTGAGACTGGAAGCAAATTGACTGGGATGTGTTGTCATCAGAAAAATAATTGCCAAAGGAATGGTACAGAGGTACTTCAAACATAGATTGAAGAGATAAAATAATTCCTGCAAGGAAACATTATAAATTCCGAAACCATTCAGCAGAACCGTACTGCTCCCATAAATATCCTGACCATACTGGGGCGCAAAGAGATAAACCATCAGTATATTGAGGATGGCAAAGACTCCTGCAAAAACCAAGACAAAACTAACATCACGTAGACGAATTCCTGACAAGCGAAACAGGGATAGAGACAGAATAGCAATCACTAGCAAAAGTCGCGTATCATAGCTAATCATGGCTGCTACAGACACAAGGATGAAAAATAATAATTTACTGGCACCTGACAGACTATGAACAAAGCCAGTTCCAGCATGATAACCAATGATTTTCTTATCTTGAAACATGGCTTGCTCCCTTCACTTTCATATAAAACTCTGTCAAGACTAGAGGGTCAACTCCCAACTTTTTAGCCAGAGTAAAAATTGAGGTTTCCTTCAGATTCGCTGCCGCAATCAAATCTTTATCAGTCAGTACTTGGGCAGGTGATTTGTCCGCCAAAACCTGACCATCCACTATTACAATCGCACGGTCAGAATAATCCAGCATCAACTGCATATCATGGGTAATCATGATAATAGTATGCCCTTTTTGATTCAGCTCATCCAAGAAGTTCATAATTTCCGTATAATTGCGCTGATCTTGGCCTGCCGTTGGCTCATCTAACAGGATGACTTCTGGTCCTAAGACCAAGATAGATGCTATTGTCACCCGCTTCTTTTGGCCGAAAGACAGGGCTGAAACAGGCCAATTCCTAAATTCATACAGGCCACAAGTCTTCAAAACTGCCAAGACTCGCTCTTCAATTTCCTCCTCAGGGAGACCTCGCAAGCGAAGACCTAGGGCCACTTCATCAAAAATCATGGTTTCTGAAATCATCTGATTAGGATTTTGCAGCACATAGCCTATCCGTTCCGCTCGCTCCTTAATAGAATCACCCTTGATATCTTTTCCCTGCCAACTGTAGGCACCCTCTGTCTGGATAAATTGACAGAAAGCCTTGGCTAGAGTGGACTTACCGGCCCCGTTCTTGCCGACAATAGCAATCCGTTCTCCCTTAGCAATCTCAAGAGAAATATCCTGCAAAACAGGTCGCTTGCCATAAGAAAAGCTGATATTCTCAACAGAAAATAGATTAGAATTCCTTTCTTGAGTCGCCTCTACAACAGCCTCTTTTGAAAATGGCAAAGCTGGTAACTCTAGACTGGCCAGATCAGACAAATGATCCATCTCAGCTATATCAAGACCTAACTGGCGCAAGGTAGTCAGATAGAGGGGCTCTCGTATCCCATTTTCAGCCAGTAAAGTTGTCTTCAGCAACAGATCGGGATGGTCATCAAAGAGAATCCGACCATCATTAACCAAGACCAAACGGTCTACTGAGCGATAAAGGACATCCTCTAAACGGTGCTCGATAATAATAGTGGTCGTTCCAGCTTCCTTGTGAATCTGATCAATCAAATCAATTGCATCCTGGCCAGATTTCGGATCTAGATTGGCTAACGGTTCATCAAAAAGCAAAATGGGACTCTCATCAATTAAGACACCTGCCAGGCTGACCCGCTGCTTTTGACCGCCAGACAAATCCTGAGGCCGATGCTGAAGTAAGTTCACCAAGTCTAATTTTTCCGCCCAATGCTGAACTTTTTCTTTCATGACGGGTAATTCAACCATGTCGTTTTCTAAAGCAAAAGCCAAGTCTTCCGCCACACTGAGACCAATAAATTGACCATCTGTATCTTGTAGAACTGTACTGACTAAATTGGACTTGTCATAAATGCTAGACGCAAAGACATCCTGTCCCTGAACCTTTAAGTGACCGCTAGCTTGGCCTTTATAGATATTAGGAATGATACCGTTTAGACACTGGCCCAGAGTTGACTTTCCTGACCCGGAAGGACCGACAATTAAGACTTTTTCGCCTTCGTAAATAGTCAGATTAATATCTTTTAAGGTCGGCTCCAGCTGGGCCTGATATTGAAAAGTGAAATTTTCAAACTGAATAATAGGTTGTTTCATTGTATTCTCATTATAAAGCTAGGGCGATTTGCACCGCCAGATTTGCTATCTTATCTTTTTCATCCAAGTCGGCATGATTGGACAGATTTCTCATATCCCATTTTTCCTCTGACAAATGGTCAGCCGCATAGAAAAATTGGCAGACAGTTACAGAACGAAAGGCTGCCAGAGCAGCAACAGCAGAACATTCCATATCGACGCAAATAGCTCCCGCTTCTTTTCTTCTTAGGAGTTTCGCTGCTGTCTCTCGGTAAATGCCATCTGTGGTCCAAACCTTACCCCGACTGTGGGAAATACCTCGCTCATCTAAAAATTCTAGCAGAAAATCCTGCAGACCAGCATTCACCACAATCTCTTCAGATGCTGCTTGGTAATGATAACTAGTCCCCTCATCTCGTAAGGCAACTGTTGGCACAATGATGGAAGTCTCTCTAATATCCTCGTCCAGCACGCCACAGGTGCCAAAGAGGACTAGCTTTTTCATGCCAAAAGCAATGAGGTCTTCTAGAATGGCAACGCAGGCCGAGGCCCCAACCGGAGCATTAAAAAAAGCTAGTTCCTGATCAGCCACAAAAACTCTGTATATTGGAATCTCTATATTGGCCATACTTGTTGTTGTGATAGGCTCATGATCAAAATTTCCCAAGAGTCTTTTGAAAGTTTCTCTAGCAAAGCAGGAAACTGCTACTGAAGGAAAATCAGGAATAGGCTCAATCAAATCTTCAGGATTGATAATGGCCTTGGGATTTTGGTCAAATTCTTCTAGTATCACGCCTGGTCCTTTCACTTTCGCATTTGTTCTTTCTATTGTATCATAAAAAGCTTGGATCCTTCAGCTTTATCAATTAAATTCATCCATTAACAGAGCAAAAGACGAATCTTTCCTTTCACAAAACTTAAAGTAAATCACTTCCTGCTAAAGGCTGATATGTTTACCTGTCTTTCGTGGTATAATAGAAAGACTAAAGCAAGCAAAGAGAGAGAGAATCATGACGAGTATTTATGAAGCTTACGAGCAGTACCTGCCTCTTATCCTAGAGGACTTTACTCAAAAAATCAAAACAGCTGCACTAGAGCACAAAAAAACAACTTCTTTCAAACTCTATGAACATTTTCACGCCCGTATTAAGACCGCTGACAGCATGGCAGAAAAATGCCAACGAAAAAATCTACCTCTGTCTGCTGAATCGGCTCTCAAACAGATTCGGGATGCTATCGGCATTCGTATTATTACAGGATTTGTGGATGATATTTACCAAATTATTGACTTTATCCGTCAAATGCCTGGCATTCATATCTTCAAGGAGAAAGACTACATCAATCAAGTCAAGTCTAATGGCTACCGCTCCTATCACCTCATTTTAGAAGTAGAGACCCCCTACCCTGACTGCTATGGCAAGACTCCAGGCAAGTACTTTATTGAGGTCCAGCTACGAACCATTGCCATGGACTCCTGGGCCAGCCTTGAGCACCAGATGAAATACAAGCACGAGATCAAAAATTCAGAACGGATCGAGCGGGAACTAAAACGCTGTGCCGATGAACTCGCTTCCTGCGACTTGACCATGCAGACGATTCGCAATCTCATTCAAGAATCTAACGAAAGAGAGGACTAAGTTATGAGAATTTTGTTAGCTGAAGATGAAGCCCAACTTAACCGTGTTATCCTAGCTGCTCTTGAGCATGACGGCTATCAAGTTGATAGTGTCTTTAATGGTCAAGAGGCCTTGAAGCTCGCTAATCAAAACACCTACAATGTTATTATTCTTGATATTATGATGCCCATCATGACTGGATTAGAGGCGCTCAAAGAAATAAGAGCAACCGGTAATACCACCCATGTCATCATGCTGACTGCCATGGCTGAGGTCGATGACCGAGTGAATGGACTAGATGCTGGGGCTGATGACTATCTGACCAAGCCCTTTTCTCTTAAAGAACTCTTGGCTCGCCTCCGCTCAATGGCTCGTCGAGCAGATAATTATAGTCCCGTCCAGCTCCAGATTGGCAACACCGAGCTTCATCTGGACGAACAGGAACTTCGTGCTTCCAATAGTATCCGCTTAGCCGGAAAAGAGCTCAAACTTCTTCAATACTTTATGCAGAACTCACATAAAGAACTAAGTCGTAGGCAAATCCTTGAGCGAGTCTGGTCAGATGAAGAAACAGACCAAGAGCTTGCTTTTATTTATGTATCCTACCTTCGTCAAAAATTGAAAAGCGTCCATTCTAATCTAGAAATCCTTGGCGATGAAGCTGGTCCATTCCAACTTACTGAAAAGGCAGGTGAGGATCATGTTTCGTAAGCTCCAGCTTCGTTTTATCGGACTTGCCACTCTGGTTGTCGCCTTAATATTGGGAATGTTTTGGCTCTTGATTAACTCTGCTGTCTACGCTCAAACGGAGAGCAATATCCAAACCGTCTTGTCTGTCCTAACAGATAATGACGGCCAATTACCCATGACAGAAGAAATTAAGCAAGATTTGACCGATAAAAACATCCAAGAAGGTATTATTTACAATTTCCAATATTTCTCAGCCAGCCAAACAAAGCAGGCTACCAGCATCAACCTAGGCAATATCCAATCACTCAGTGAAAATACTATTTATCAGATGGCTCAAAAGGCCTTAAAAACAGGTGGTAAATATGGCCAAATGCAAGCCAACAATCGCTACTTCTCCTACCAAATTAGTAGCAAAGGCCAAAAACGCCTAGTTGCCTTTTTAGAAACGACCAACTACAACCGTGAACGGAGTATTTTAGCTCAATTTTCTACCTGGATTGCTCTTGCAAGCCTCTTTTTCCTAACGCTCATTATCTCCTTGGTCTCTGGTATTGTAATTCGTCCTTATATAAAAAGCTACGAAAAACAACGTATTTTCATTACCAATGCTGGTCATGAACTCAAAACGCCTTTAGCCATTATCGCAGCCAACACTGAACTGCAAGAGATGATGACAGGTGAAAACGAATGGACAGAAAGTACCAAGGCTCAAACGGAAAGATTAAACAAACTAATTGCCCGCTTGATCAGGCTGTCTCGGATGGAAGAACACGAAAATCTCGAGCTAACCAGCGTCAATCTCTCAGAATTGATTGAAAAAGTTGGGAAAGATCATTCATCCCTCATCCAGCAGGAAAACAAACATCTAGAACTAGATATCCAGCCAGATTTAAATGCTATAATGTCAGAAGATGAAGGCTACGAATTAATCAGTATTCTCCTGGATAATGCGCGTAAATATTGCGATGATAAAGGAACGATTATGATCAAGGCCTACAATAACCGTCGATCCTTTAGACGCAAGATTCGCATTGAAATTTCAAATAACTATGCTGCTGGAACAAAGATTGATTACAAACGTTTCTTTGACCGCTTTTACCGAGCCGAAACTTCCCACAATAACCAAGCCGTTTCTGGCTATGGCATTGGTCTCTCCATGGCCCAACATCTAACCAGCCTCTTCAAAGGGAGAATCTGGGCTTCTTACAAGAAAGGTCGGATAACCTTCAACATTTCTCTCTAACCTAACAAAAGTAATCTCAAATAAACTCAAAAAGCAATCTGAATAGAACAGATTGCTTTTCTTGATATGACAAGCGAACTGCTTGGAAGAAATTTTAGAGTATCTTATACAAGGCTTTGCAAAATGAATCGAGTAGAACGACCCAGTCTCTCTTACACAAGCTCAGGACAGCTATCAAAAAGATCTTTCATTTGGGCAAAAGTCATAGCAGGAACATAAATTTTCTCACCATCAAATACTTGAGCCATATCCTTAGGGAGCCTTTCCAAGAAATCTGAATAAGAAATTCTCTTATAAAAGAAGAACTTTTCAACATTATCTGGATCCGTATCATCACATCCCACAAGATTGCAACACCATCTTAATTTTGACTCATCGATATACTCTACATCTTCCGGAGCTAGACTAAGTTCAAAGGGTAGAATCGTGTCAACACCAGCAGTTAGAGTATATACTCCTAAAATTTGTTGATTCTGATCATTCCCATAAAATTTACTTTGCGCATCGTAAGCGTCGAGGTACTGTCTAAGAGTGAAGAAATCGCTATAACTCTGAGCAGGATTATCCTCTTTTAGGAATCCTTCCACCATCTGAGGGCTCAGAGCAATTCTCCTGCGAACTCCATCTTGATACACTAAGGGATATCCTGATTTTAGAAAGTCCTCCAAGCCGAAAACTATGTCCTCTTGATAAGGGTAATCCCAGACACTTGAACTGCTATATTCTCTACCATGTTCATCACGGATGCTTGTCCCCAAGCGACTTGATAACTTAGAAACCAAAGTAAGAGCCTGAGACCAATCGGCAAGTGTTGAAGGAGTCAGAATCTGCACATTGTATGTTTGTTGAGTCTTATCATATTCCAAGTCAATATAGCGGCCAGACTTTGCAGGAACCCAGCATCTCAATAGAGCAAGCTTATCTAGTCCAAGGTACACAAACTCTTTCTGTATAGGGTGGGGTTCAAGTCCATCAACAAATCCAAGCAATTCACTGATTTTTAAAACTTTTTGAAATCCTAGAAAACCTCGTTTATTCGAAACGGAAAATGTTATACTCATAAAATAAACTTCCTATTACATTTTTACTATATTATATCATAAATTGCTATGGGGAAAAATAAGAATCTGAAACAAGCTTTTCTATTTTTAATGCTTCCTTTTGACATGGCAATACAAATTACACAATCACTCAAAAAACAATCCTATCTCCTCAGATTGCTCTTTATTTACTAAAAAAGGGATCTTGGTCAGCCTTGTTTTGCCACACGTATTCTGCTTTTTTTGCCAATTCTTCTGCTAAGGCTTGACCCCAAAATTCAGCTACAAAGCCCAAGGACATATCCATACCAGCCGAGACACCTGACGAAGTGTAGAACTTCCCATCTACGACCCAGCGTGCTTGATCTTGCCAAAGAACTTCTCTATCATGTGAAGCAACCCAAGACAAGGCGAGCTTGTTGCTAGTGGCTTTACGCCCCTTGAGCTGACCAATCTGAGCTAAAAGAGCTGCTCCTGTACAAATACTTAAGACCAACTCAGCTTGCTGGACAGCCTTTTCTAGCGAAGATAGGAAAATCTTATCCTCCACCATCTTTCTGATACCTTGACCACCAGGTAATAAGAGAAGAGAATTGGGAGGTAAGCTTTTAAAATTATCCGTCATGATTTGAAAACCTTGACGACTAGAAATCAGACCACCAGCAAGGGAGACATATTTCGTCTCTACATTGGGTAAAGTAGCTAAAAACTCTACTGGCCCCATCAAATCTAGGGTCTCAAAATCATCAAAGAGAAATGAAACGATCGTAATTGGTTGCTCTATTTTTAACATTGATCTCCTCTCATTTTCCATTGGTTCACAGCAGTCATTTATTCTACTTTCTAAAACGATTCAGCAGAAATAAAAGTACAACCAAACCAATAACAAAGACGACGATCCCTAGAATCAACTTAATTATAAAACCTACAAAATAGAATAAAAAGATCAAAGCTAAAAGAAATAGAAATATTAGAATTCCCATAAGATCACCTCTAGCTACTATTATACCTAAAATCACGAGATTGGGATAGTTTTTGCTTATTCTTAGCGTATCATAGTAAGATAAAACTCATTTTTTATACTAGCGCAACTCTAATAATCTTCTAGACTCTCGATTAACGGGGGATCTAGTGCAAAAGTATATAAACATTTGTACTAAAAAAGAAGATAAGCCTACTGAATCAAAATTTAGATAGACTTTCTTCTTTATTATTTCTTTATTAAGTTTCAGACAATTGGCTCAACTCCTGATTGTAGGACAAAGCTAGCTTGATCCAGTAAGACAGTTCCTTTTGTGCTTCGCCATCTAAATCAATATAACCATGATAAAGCCTGCCTTTCATCACTGTGACACTAGCACCATTTTTAGGCAGAACCTGCTTTTCCATTTCCTTACCGATGCGGACCATGACAAGCTCTTGACCTCTCGAACTCACAGTCACGGTCATCTTACCTCGGATCATAAAAGCCAAGCCACCAAACATCTTCTTCTCTTCTACCTCTTCTTCAAAAACATGAGGAGGCAGTTCAGTGGCTAAAATGGTACGAATCTGTTGAGCTAAGGATTCACTATAAGCCATCCTCCTACCTCATTTCATCACATCCCAGCCGATACCAAAACGGTCAATCAAGCGGCCATAAAACTCTGCGAAAGCTTGTTCCTCTAAAGGATAGAGAATTTGCCCACCTTCAGCAAGCTTAGCAAAGAGCTCATCGGCTTCTTCTCTACCGTCTGGGCTTAGAACCAACCATTGATTGGGCTGATGATTGCTAGGAATAGACAGGTCATTAAAAACACCTACATCCTCACCATGCAGAGTTAAGTTTTCCGTATCTAAGGCAATCCAGGCAAGCTTATCCCGTTTTTCTGCAAGAAGATCTGCTGGATCCATCATCTCACTGGCTCGGGCAAGTCCCTTTATCTCAGTCTGAAAAAGATCTGCATAAAAACGAAAAGCTTCTTCGGCCTGACCATTAAAACTTAAAAACACGTCTAATTTCATTATTGTTCCTCCAATTTTTTATATCTGAGAATAAATCTCTAGTATCAGTTTATCAATTAGGATAAAAATTTTCTTATTCTCAATTGCGCTTGTTTGGCTAGGGAACGCATGATTAAAACTGGAAGATTAACTGTAATAGGTGGATCACTGGGCAAGGGCCTGCGCATGCTGATTTCCTCCTGATAGATGCTATCGCCTGAAAAAGTTAGAGGCTCATCGCTGCCCCAGCGAAAGTTATGCTTCAAGACATAGTTTTTAGTTAGGCGTAAATCCTCCAGCAATTCACAGGCCAAAAGATAGTAGTGGCCATCCGGTACATTTTCAAAAGTAAACTTTCTCTTCTGACTCAGTGCTACTCCGATAATCGGCTCTTCTTTGGGAATGCGGGTTTTAAAAAGCCCAACACAGCTAATGCGTGGTTCATAGCCCTCAGGATAAGATAGCGTCACGGTCAAGCGATTGCCACTTTTACAGTCGGGATCCTGATGCAAGAAAGCTCCCTTCTCATCTAGCTGTTTAATCATGAAATCATAAGCCTTGGTTGATTCCTGATAATATTTTTTAGGCGAAAGTCCAGTATGCCGCTTAAAAGTATTAGAAAAACTGCCTAGACTATCATAACCAGCTTCCATAGATGTCTCAGTCACATTTTGCTGGCCTTCCACAATTTCCTGAATCCCTTTTTCCATCTTAAGAGCTTCCATATATTGCTTGATAGAAAAGCCCATCTTTTTCTTGAAAGTTCTGGATAGATGGGAAGGACTATAATGGAAATGCTGAGCTAAATCGGTCAGACTCAGCTCTTCATCTGCATGCTGACGCAAATAGGCTGCCACTTTTTCCATGATAGCTTTAGACATAGACTTGCTCCTTTCCCATTTATTAAGCCCATTATATCACATCAAAAAGAAAGGACAAAAAATCAAAACCGCAGAAAGAAAATCTGAAATCAAGTGATGCTCCACGAGATGTCCCAAGAACATGATGAAATAGTCCGCTTTCCCAAATCTCTGTCCAACAAGACTTTTACCTGTAAATAAATGATGAAAAAAACTTTAGACGCTTGAATCGTCTAAAGTTTTTGGTCTTTACTATGCGATTACTGAGCTACCAGTGTTTCCAAGCTTTCTCCAATCGCAGCCAAACGCTCCACTACTTCTGCCTGGCTCAGCCCGTTTTCAGCCACATAGCGGTTGCGAGGGTGAACACGGCATTCGTGAGAACAGCCACGGAGATACTTGTCTTCATTTTCTTCTGAAGTCAGGATGCGGCGGTTACACTCTGGATTGCCACAGTTGACATAGCGCTCGCAAGGAGTCCCATCAAACCAGTCTTTCCCAATCACAACTGGATCAACATGGTTAATATCAACGGAGATACGCTCATCAAATACATACATCTTACCGTCCCAAAGCTCACCTTGAACTTCTGGATCCTTGCCGTAAGTCGCGATACCGCCATGAAGCTGACCGACATCCTTATAGCCTTCACGCACCATCCAGCCTGAGAATTTCTCACAGCGAACACCACCGGTACAATAAACAACCACGCGCTTGTCCATGAACTTCTCTTTGTTATCACGAACCCATTGTGGCAACTCACGGAAGTTGCGGATGTCTGGACGAATGGCTCCGCGGAAGTGTCCTAGGTCATACTCATAGTCGTTACGAGTGTCTAGGACAACAGTATCTTCGTCCAAGAGGGCTTCCTTAAATTCCTTAGGTGATAGGTAAGCTCCTGTCGTTTCCAGGGGGTTGATGTCATTATCAAAATCATTGTCTTCCAAGCCCAAGTGCACGATTTCTTTTTTGTAGCGAACAAACATTTTCTTGAAAGCTTGCTCATTTTCTTCGTCAATCTTGAACCAAAGGTCTTCCATTCCCGGCAAGGAATGCACATAATCCATGTATTTTTGAGTGGTTTCATAGTCACCAGAAACCGTTCCGTTGATTCCCTCATCTGCCACCAAGATACGGCCTTTCAGACCGATAGATTTACAGAAGGCCAGGTGGTCAGCTGCAAATTTCTCAGCATTCTCAATCGGAACATATTTGTAGTAAAGTAGGACGCGAATATCTTTTGCCATAAGATTTCAACTCTCTTTTCTCTATAAAATTTTCTGAATTTTTAATTCATCTATTTATTATAACCTGATTGAAAAAACTGGGCAAAAAATTTGTTTGGAAAATAGCAGAGCTGAATTGCTAAATACTTCACTCCTCCTCAAGTTGGTTCAAATAGCGTTCAAAACGCTTCTTTTGATTCTTGCTTATAGCGTCTAAGAAAATATTAACCACCAGTATCAAGGGAAAGTGAATGACAAAAGTAATTAAAATAACAAATAGAAACATGGGGTGAAAAACATTATTATGATAAATAGCATGATTCAGTTGGAAATTCTGGCAGGCAATTAAAAGGGTCAGAAAGCCTGTTGCAGCCAGCACACCCCAGATAGTCAGACTGAAACTATTGTAATAATTAGCTCCCAGATACTGAGCTCGACAGAAAAAATATAGACCTGCAATCGCAATCAGGATCAAGAATGGTTGATAGTGAATGGCTCCCGCATTCATAACCACCGATCCAACATATAAGGCCAAACTACTAAACAGCAGGAAACTAAAAGTTTCCATGCCAGCCTTGTTGACAAGTTGCTCTTCACGTTCGTCTAAAATTTGACGATGAATTAGTTTTATCATCATTTTAAGCTCCTATACTTCCATTCCAAAAATACCAATTAACAACATGATAACGGCAGGAAGTCCATTATTAATCATGTGAACTGCAATACTGACTTCCAAGCGACGAGTTCGATAGGCCAGCAATGTCAAAATCACAGAAGAAACAGCATAAATCACAAAAGACACGATATTGGTTGGCCCGTGAAAAAGCGCAAAGAGAAGTCCGCCTACGATATAGCCCCAGCCCTCATAGCCTTTAAAGATTTTTAGTGGGAGGATTCCACGGAAGATAATTTCTTCTACAACAGGTGCTAAAACTCCAAGCATGATGGGTAACAAAATCCCATTTCCTCTTTGAAACTCCTCTATTAAAGACGCCTGATTAGCCGTTGTAACGTCTCCATTTAGCCACCGTAATAAAGCCGTTCCAAGGATAGATATAAGAAACATGCCTAAGATGCTAAGAGAAATTCGTTTTCCGTCTCCTTTTTGAAATACTTTCCCAGTCTGAGATAAGATTCCTATCTTCTTTGCTACCACGATAAAGACCAGTAAAGCGAGGAAAATCAGCAAAATACCAATTCCAATAGTCCACTGTTTTGAAATTTGATAAGTCTCTGCTTTCTGCTGAAATACCATAGGTAGCACATACAAGGCTAAGGCTAAGAAAGCACAACCACCCCACATCAATCTTTTCCAGCAAGTCATTCTTCATCCTCCAATTCCTGTTCTAACTTTGCCTGGCGTTTGCCGTTTAGGAAAAGACTAACCTTGTCCATGGTCAAGCTTCCAAATATAAAAAGAACCATTGCAAAAAACATCTTAAGCAGATACAACATACTCAGCATGCTAGCCATACTTTCTCGCTGTCCAAAGAAATCAATAGCCACAAGAATTAAAGCAAAAATAATTCCACTACCGACACGTTCTGGCCATTTTTCTTCTCTTACCATATCACGAACATCAATGCCTAGGCTTAAGCGACGAAGCAAAGCATAGAGACCTACTAGGATAAGGAGAGTCCCTTCTGGCAGATAAGCTAGCAAGCTTAGACGGAGAATATAGACTTTGAAAAACACAGATATAGCTAAGAAGAAAAACATTCCTAACACTAATTCTCCTGCAACTTTTCCGTCCAATTTCTCTATTCGTTCATCTTTATAGATCTCTTGTCTATTTTTAGATTTCATATGCATTCTCCTCTTTTACTTAAATTTCATCCCCATTTAATCTTTATGCGAAAATTGCTCTTCAACTATTCTAGGATATTCCCTTGCTTTCGAGTTCTTTGGCTCGGGCTAAAAATGTCCCCCGGACATTCCCTCGCTTTCGTGTTTTTCGGCTCAGGCTAAAAATGTCCCCCGGACATTCCCTCGCTTTCGTGTTTTTCGGCTCGGGCTAAAAATGTCCCCCGGACATTCCCTCGCTTTCGTGTTTTTCGGCTCAGGCTAAAAATATCCCCCGGACATTTTTACTCCCAAAACAATTGATCCAGCGTTTTATTGAGACATTTGCAAATCGCTATGCATAAACTGAGGCTGGGATTGTACTTACCCGCCTCAATCAAGCCAATGGTCTGGCGGGTCACTCCGATAGCATCTGCTAAGTCGCCCTGAGTCATATCATGCTCCACTCGCGCCATCTTTAGCTTAAGATTTTTTGCCATGATCATCGTCCTTATCATTTTTCTTCTTAGTTGCTATGCTTAAAAGTGCACAACCAATTGCAATATCACAGCCAGCAAAAATAAGAAAAGTATGATTTTGATTGTTCAGTCCTATAACCAAAAAAATTACACCCAAAACAAGCCAAATAAGTGGTGAATAAATATTTTTGATGTTTTTCATATCGGTTCTCCCTTCATTTTTATAAGTCTATTATACAATATATTTTTCAAAATGCAATATATAAATTGCAAAAAGTATTTTATTTTTAACAGAAAAAGATCGAGATATCTCTCGATCTTTTTATTCTTATCGCGTGATTTAATCTTTTTTAAGGCTACCACTCTTTGTCTGAGTACGTGCATAGGCAATTAAAAGTATGGTTCCGGCAACTGCAACAGTCAGACCATTGGCAAGGGTTGCGACAACACCTTGTGCAAAGACCTTATTGCTTGGTTCATTATAGATCAAGATATCCCCAAGTGGAGCAATGACTACCCAAACCAAGGCATTAGCCACAAACTGAGCCACATTAAATGTAATGATATCTCTTGATTCAAATACTCCCTGAGCCACACGGAGGTAGTTCTTAAGCAATCCAACTACAAGTCCGAACAAACCACTAGCCAAGACCCAAGTCCACCAAGGGTTTCCATATTGGATGGAGTCTTTTAGGGCATGGCCAATAAATCCTGTTAAGAAACCAACGATTGGACCAAAAACAACGCCAAACAAAGCTTGGACAGCATATTGCAATTGAATGCTAGTGTTTGGAACAGGCGTTGGAATGCTGACCATCCCAATCACAACGAAGAGTGCTGCACCAATACCAGTTGCCACGACTTCTTTAATCGTAAAAGTTGTATCAAATATTTTTTTCATGTTTATCTCCTCTTTACAAATCGCTAATTTTCAATACGCTTGATTTCAATATGCCACTGGGCACCCACACCAACATTGTAGGCTTTGGCAAAAGAACCCTGGTTGATTGCTAGACCAACCCGATAGAGCGAATTGATATAAATAATCGGCTGACCGATGCGAACATCCGCAAAGGACTTCCCATAGGTCACTTGATTTTGGTAAACTAACATATCGTTATTGTAGATCGTTACCTCAAAACGTTCTCCAAACTGAGGTTCTAACTCTTGGAATTCTTCGCGAGTAATAGAAGTCCAAAGAGATCCAAATCGAACGTCTAGAATATCGATAGCACCGCTGACAGAACCTTCGCCAAAGGTGGTCTCCACAACTGGAATCTCGACAATCTCATCCACACTTAATTCTGGCCCTACTTCTTCAAAAGTAATGTGGCCACTAGCCAATTTAGCTCCTGTGTAGGCATAAACATCACGACCATGGAAGGTATAGGAATGTTCGGTATTCTTTCGACGATTTTCGACTTCAGAAATTTCCCGAATAGCCACAATACCAACGTGTTTCTTAATGAAAGACAAGGTTCCATTGTCTGGAGTGACGATGTATTGGTTTTGCGCTGTTTTTGCAACTACGCTCTTCCGCTTAGAGCCGACACCCGGATCGACCACTGAAACAAAGGTTGTCCCTTCTGGCCAGTAGTTGACCGTTTGAAAAAGACGATAGCTACCTTCAAAAATATTATAAGGCGTAATGTCGTGTGTTAAATGGTGAATCTTTAATGTAGCAGACTCCTCCAGAGCCACACCAATCATCGTAGATACCGCACCATCCACAAGACCAAAATCCGATTGCAATACAAGTAAATTGTTCATGTATTCTCCCTCTTATAGTCCTGTACTTTAACTTATTTATCTACTATCCTACCAGTCTAATCAACTCTAGAAACAGAAAAATAGCAAAGCCAGAAGCTACATTACTGTTCTTCAATCATACCAAAAATAGGAGGGGAAATCTAGATAAACAACTGTAAAAGCTATAGTTTTTTTGTATAGCGAGTAATTAATTTAAGGTAAAAAAGTAATCAGCTGTTTTCTCAAGTAATTCTTCATCATGAGAAATGAGCAGAATAATTTTTCCCTGCTCTTTTAATGCCTTCAGTAAGTCAGCCACTTGTAACATTTGCTGGTAATCTAAACCTGAACTAGGTTCGTCAAAGATAAACACTCTTTTTTTAGTAAGGACTTGACTTGCTATGACTAGCCGTTGCATCTCTCCGCCTGATAGAGTCATTGGATGCCTATCTTCTAAACCTTTTAATCCTAAGTTTTCTAAGATATTTGATGCATCGGCAGCTTTTTTCAAACCCAAGGTCAACTCCTTTTGGACGCTGTCTGAAAAGAGCTGAAGAGCAACTTCTTGCAGAACAAAAGCAGTGTCTTTCAGACGTTCATGAGCTGACAGAGCATGCCCATTTAAAGAAAAAGTTGCATCTTCATCGTCTAATAAACCAGCCAGATAAAAATCTAGAGTCGATTTACCTTTCCCATTAGGACCCACAAGGGCTGTAATCACTCCTGACTTGAAGTTAGCTTCTTCAAGAAAACTCAATTCCTGGTCCCCTGACTGTAAGCAAAGATTTTTTATGGTCAAATCCCCCGTCAGTGGTGAAGGAGCAATTTGCTTCTTTGCCTCAAGTTTAGAAATAGAGCTAGATAGATCCTGACTTCGAAGCCCTAAATCATGTCGTTCTGTTTCCGTTAAGCTATCAAACTCCTTTTTTGAATAATCTCTTTTAAGAGCACCTTGATCAAAATAAAGATAGCGGTCAGCCAAGTCCTTTAAATAATCCAAGCGATGCTCCGCTATAAGAATCGTTTTCCCTTCTTGTTTTAAGATAGAAAGATAACTAGCTACTTGCTCAATCCCTGACCTGTCCAAATTAGCTGTCGGTTCATCTAAAACCAAGATATCTGTATCCTGCATCAGGGCCGTTAAAAGGGCAATTCTCTGCTTTTCTCCACCTGATAAAGTAGAAATGTCACGTTCAAGATAGTCTTCTAAAGCAAAGTCAGCAGTTAATTTTTCTAATTTATTCAAAATTTCTGCTGCTGATTGACCATGATTTTCACCAGGCAAAACCAATTCATGCTTAACGTATTTATGAAAAAACAGACTGGAGGGATTTTGAAAAACTGAAGCAACTCGCTTGGAACATTCTTCAACCGTCTGTTTTCCTGCTGACTGATCGGCTATTTCTAATTGACCATCTAATTTTCCCTCATAGTAATCTGGGATTAAGCCATTGATCAACCTTAAGAAGGTTGATTTGCCACTCCCACTCTTGCCACATAAGACGACCAACTGGCCTGATGAGATTTGTAAATCTTCAACCAGCAAGATACTAGCTCTGCTATTTTCATAAGTAAAACGAAAGCCGGTCGCAGTAATCAGCCCCTTATCATCCACAAGGTCATGATAAACATCCATGCACAGGTACTCCAATCTGCTAAATTAAAGGTTGATGAAAAAGTTTCTGTCGGTCTTTTTCCTAGTGCCAATCCTTTGGTAAGGCTAGCTATGGTCAACTCTTGAACCGTTCGCATGAGTGACATGAGTAGTGGTACCAGGAGATACTCAAAGTAGGTCACTGGACGAAAGATAAAATCTCTTTTTCTAAGGAAAATCCCTCGAAGACGTAAACTTCTATGAATCGTTTTCGCATCTGCTGGTATAGCTGGCAAAAATCTCATCATTACTCCTAAGGTTAAAAGAAAAGATTCCGGTAGGTGCCATTTTCTAAGGCCATGAACCAGTTCGTAGGCTGTCGCAGTTGTCAAAAGCAAACTCCCAGCCATAAAAGAAGGAAGCAAAAAACGTCCAGCCGTGAGCAGAGTTACGAAATTTCGTATCAGTTGAAAAGAAAAGAAATCAGTTAGATAAGCATCTAGAGTCCAAAAAAGGACAAAAGCCAATAAACTATATAAGGCGATTTTACCTTTTCCAGCAAAGTATAAGAGCATCGCCAAGCCTGAAACGATTATCAGTTCAAGCCAGCCGGATACTCTAAAAAGAAAGGCCATATTGGCAAATAAAACCAAAAGGACCTTACTTCGTACATCTAATTTCATGAGACCATCCCTGACTTTATAAAGTGCTTCTTGACCATATATTGACCAAATAGTCCCCCTATAATAGCGGCAATAACAACCATAATTACAAAACCAAGAACCACTTGTGGATTCACAGGAACCATAACCCGGTCAATATACTCTTGAGTTTTACCACGCGCTAGCAAGCTTTGAACATAAGTCTCCCGAGCCAGCCACATCATAATAATCGGGCCTGAATTGGCAAAGGAGAAAAGGACAAATGACGCTAAACTTAGCCATTTATTTTGGTAATTTCCTTGTTTGGCTAACAAATCAGCTAGAAAGCCAAAAATCAAGCCTGGCAAGAAGGCCACAAAGAAATGGCCAGATAAGAAGAAAAATCCTCCCATCACGATTCCCAAGAGACTGATAGCTCCGAATTTTTTGATCTTGCTTTGTAGAAGCATGTAAACCGTCCCACCAAAGATTGCTGCTCCAGCTGGGGCATAGAACATATTCCCTGACCGGTCGAAAATCAGACCAACCAGGACGCCTAAACCGACGCATAGAAAATAGAGGGCTGCAAAAGCACCTGTCATCACAAGGTCTTTTACTTGTAGTCCTTTTCTCATCCTTTTATCCTCCTTACTTGAGAATGATTTAATTCATAAACCTCATCTGCAAAAGCAACCGTTGACAAGCGATGGGAGATGAGAAAGACCATGCCACGGCATTCTTCTTTGACAATAGATAGGAAGGCTGCTTCATTAAGTGAATCGAGATTGCTGGTGGGTTCATCAAAAATATAACAATCTGCCTCCTTAAGCAGGGCTCGCATCAGCTCCAAACGTTGGGCTTCACCAGCAGAAAAAGTTGTTTCTCCATCAATTACAGTATCTAACCCCTCTGGCAAGCGCTCCAAACGTTCCTTGAGGCGACATTTAGCTGCCAAGGTCCAGATCGCCTCATCACTGATATCAGTTCGGCCCAAGACTAGATTTTCCCGAAGACTTTTATGGAAAAGCTGAGCAACTTGAGGAACATAGGCGAAGGAGGCTTGTAAATGCTGGCGATGGAAGGTTTGATGATCCTGTCCAGACAGCAAAACCTGTCCTGCCTTAGGATCATACCAACGCATGATAATTTTCATGAGAGTAGATTTTCCTGTTCCACTTCCACCTACAATACCAATTATTCTACCTTTCTCAAATCGTGCTGACAAACCTTGAAAAAGTCCTTGCTCTCGTCCTTCATAATCAAAGTTTAAATGATTAACATCAACTGATTCGATCCTGACATCAGTCTTCAAACCACTGCTATCTGCCTCTGGCTCATCCAAGAGCGAAAAGACCTGCCGACTGGCATTCATTGCTCTTTTAAAACCTAGAGGTAATCGCCCTAATTCCAGAAATGGAGCAAAAGAGCTTGTAAAAGCTACTAGAGCTAGGCCTGCTTGAGTCAGATCAATATCACCTTGATTAAGTTGGAAGAGAGACAAGATGGCAAAGCCCATAACAGATAAGCCCACCACTAAAAAGGTTAGAGCTTGTTCAAAAAATTGCTTCTGAGCAACCTGCCTTTCTATGCTATTTAAACCTTGGCTTTTTTGTTCTAAACAAGCAAAACGTTTTGAAGTTTGTCCGAGCTGGGACAAATCATGTATTGCCTTCAGGCTCTCCAAGAAATAAGAAATGTATCTTGTCCGATCATTCGCTTGTTTTGATAAGAGTTTTTGTAAATGTCGAGCAAAATTTTGAGGCAAGACCACAGCTAAAAGCAGGTAAGTCAGCAAAGCCAAAAAACCGAGAGCTGGGGATATCCTAGAGAGAAAGACCCACATAATGAAAACAGAGATAATCCCTGTACAAACTGGTGCAACTGTATGGGCAAAAAAGACTTCAATTGCTTCAATATCCTCCCCGATCATTTTTAATAAACTCCCACTATCTTGTCGGTCTAACTTAGCAGGTGCAAGACGTCGTAGTTTAGCAAAGACAAGCTTTCGCAGATCCGCTAGGGAATGAAAAGCCACATAATGACCAAAATAATGCTCTCCATAGCGGAAGAGTCCTCGACCAATGGCCAAAGCTAAAAGAAGAAACAGAAAACCTAGAGTCGGAGCTTGCCCTCCTACAGCCAAAAATCCTTGATTTACCAATAAAACAGGAATCGCGACTGAAACTGTAAAGCCTGAAACTGCAAAAATAACAGCTAATCCTAGAGCAGGTAATAGATGCTTCATGATCTGAAATAGCCTGAAAAGGAGTTGCTCGCTTGGATAAGTTCTTTTAGCTTCCATGAATTCTCTCCTCCAGTTCTCTTTGTCTATCCACTAAAGTTCTGTAGTCCTGATTTTCCCAGTAAAGCTGGGTCGGACTAGCCAAAACCGTTCCCTCTTTACTCATAAAAAGAACTTGGTCAGCCTCTGCTACGCGCTTCATTTTATGAGTAATCTCGATGACAAGGGCTTCTTTAGAAAGCACGTTTAGCAGTTCATAAATAAGATCTTCATTCTCCTTATCAACGCTAGAAGTGATTTCATCAAAGATATAGAGCGATTTTTGAGCAAAAATTGCCCGGGCACAAATCACTTGCTGTCTTTGACCTGGTGACAGCTGGTTGCCATCTTCACCAACAAGGGTATCTAGACCCTCAGGTAAATTTTCAATAAAAGATAAAAGCTTCTTCTCGGTCAGCCATTGCTGAATTTTCTCCCGACTCCAATCCCTTGCCAACTGCAAATTCTCTAAAATACTGGTATTCAAAAGAAAGCTGTTTGACGACACATACATTATCTCTTTATAGAGAGCAGATTGTGTCAAATTTTTAGAGGAGGTTTGTCCAAAGAATATCTGACCTTGCTCGGGTTGCAATTTTCCTAGTAGAATCTTGCCCAAAGTCGTCTTACCATGTCCACTTTCCCCAGCAATAGCAAATACTTGGCCTACTTCTACGTTAAAAGAGACCCTATCCAGAATCTTTTTGTCCCCATAGGAGAAGGACAAATCCTGCACACTCAAGTGCTGAAATGGTGCTAAATCTTGTTTTGTTTCTACTTTAGTCTCTTGGACCGAATCCAAAAAATTAAAAATCCGATCAGCCATCTTTGTATTCATCATGACCAAATGCATACCGTAGCCTGCTTCTCGAATCGGAGTAAAAAATTCTGTTGCAATTAAGATAAAATAAATCATGCTGAACAAGGATAATTGCCCAGTAGCCAGCCAGGAAAGGGCTAAAAAACCTGACAGGCCGATTCCCAAATACATAACAGCATCCATATAGCCCACTGATTGTAGTTGAAAACCAAGCAGTTCCATAGTGGCATCGCGAAAATCTTCGGCCTGCTCCGCAAATTCCTGCTCGTATTTCTCATCAGCCTGATAAGAATACAATGTGTTTAACCCCTTTAAATCATCCAGAAAAAGGTTGCCCACATCCATATAAGAGCCCCAATATCGATTCATTATCCTACGCGATCGCTTCTGCATCAGGATGATAGACACAGGAATGAAAGGCAAGGATAATATAAAAATTAAACCACCCAAGGGAAAGAGCCAAAAGACTAAGATAAGGACTGTTAAACAGTTAAAATAGGTTCGTAGATTTAAGGATAGATAGTAGGAATAGTAGGTATCCAAGCTATCAATTCCCTGAGCAGCAACTGTTAGAATATCCGCTGCAGTTCGGCTATCTTGAAACTCACCGTCCTTAGCAACAAAAGCCTGAAAGAATTCTCTCTTTAGCTTGTTTCGTGCAAACTGAGAGGCTATGCCTTGAAACTTTTTGGCAAATAAAGCAATTCCAAATCCTAAACCGTTTAAGGCTAGCAAATAAAGAAAAAGAGTGTATAAGTCAAGCTGTTTTCCTTCGTAGAACTCTGTCAATGCTTGAGCAATCAAAGCAAAACTAGTAATTCTCGTTAAAAATTGAATCCATGATAAAAAAGCAGCCAGATAAATCATGCCCTTCTTTGGTTGAATTTGCTCTTTCAAGCGAGCTAATAGCTGTTTTTTCCTGCTTCTTGAGATCTTTTCCTCTTCTTGAGCCATAGCTTTCCCTTTCCGTAGGTTTTTTCTCCTTATTATAACATTCACAAAGTCGAATGTAAATTAAATTTTCAGAATATTTAATCAAAGAACAAGCTAGCCAAAATGGCTAGCAAATTAACTTCTATTTATGACTTAATTTTTTAGTCAAAAAGTCTCCTGCAAATTGAATCGTAAAGATGATAGCTACAATGACAACCGTCGCAAGAATGGTAACGTCATTATTATACCGGTTAAAACCATAAGCAATCGCTACATTACCGATACCACCTGCACCGACTGCTCCAGCCATAGCAGTTTCACCAATCAAAGAAATCAAGGTGACTGTCGTTACACGGATTAAATCTGGTAGACCTTCAATAAGATAGACACCAATAATATCCCATAAAGTTGCACCACTGGCCTGGGCTGCTTCAATCACTCCACCGTCCAACTCAGATAAAACCACCTGAACTTGACGTGCAAAAAAGGCATAAACGGCAAATGAAAGTGGCACAATAGCAGCATTTGGTCCAATTCCTGTCCCAACAATCAAGTGAGAAAAAGGTGATAGGACAGCCAACAAAATGATAAAAGGAATCGCACGGAAGACAGAAGTCACTTTATCCAAAATCCAGAAAGCCACCTTATTTTCCAGAACCCCACCTGGCTTGGTTAATACTAGAAAAAGTCCAGTTATCAAGCCAAAGAAACCACCAATCAAGAAAGAGATTACTGTCATATAAAGGGTCGTATAAATAGCTGTTCCCCAGCCTGCTTGACCAGTCCAGCCCATCCTATATACATTTGGCAAATAAGTTTCGATTAATTTCAGCATCTTATGCACCTCCCTTTAGAACAGTCAAACGAACGCCTGCTTCACTAATAGCCGTCTTAGCCGCAGTAAGATTTTCTGATTCGCCAGACAAGACAACTACCAAAGCACCAACAGGTGTATGGTCCAAAATTTCAATATTCCCATATAAGATATTGGCAGTAACTTGATATTTTTTGTAAATTTGATTCAACAAAGGCTCATCTGTTGCTGTACCCGCGTACTCCAACTGCACCAAAATACTATTTGGAGCCAGATTCTGCACAATTTCTTGCTTTTCGATTTTAACCATAGCTTCATTAATTCCTGTTGCTGTTGTAATGAAGTCTTTCGTCAAATCCTGATTAGGATTAGAGAAAATATCGAGAACAGAACCCTCTTCAATCAATTGTCCATCCTGCATTACTGCTACTCGATTAGCAATATCCTTAATGATTTGCATCTCGTGAGTAATAAGCACAATCGTCAAACCTAATTTTTGATTCAAGTCTTGCAAGAGAGCCAAGATTTGCTTGGTCGTCTTAGGATCTAGAGCTGATGTTGCTTCATCCGAAATCAAGATTTTGGGATCATTTGCCAAGGCACGAGCAATCGCTACACGCTGCTTTTGTCCACCTGACAGCTGCGAAGGATAGTTCTCAGCTCGATCCGCCAAGCCAACCAAGTCTAGTAGCTTCTTCACCTTCTCTTTTTTCTCTTCCTTAGACAGGCCTGAATGCTTTAAGGCAAAGGCTACGTTTTCTTCAGCCGTCAGCTGGCTCATTAGATTGAAGTGTTGGAAGATCATCCCAATATCCTGACGCTTTTGACGTAATTGAGCTGCAGAAAGTTGAACTCTTTTGTCCTTGAAAATGACATCATGGTCAACGGTAATAGTCCCTCCAGTCGGTACCTGTAATAGGTTAATCACCCGAACCAGAGTAGATTTTCCAGCTCCAGAATAGCCAACAATTCCATAGATATCTCCTTGGTTAATGCGGATACTCACATCTTTTACAGCTTGGATTTGACGTTTCTTCTGCTGGAAGGTCACGTCAATCCGATCTAATGTAATAATTTCTTTACTCATAGCTTGCAATCAACTCCTCTACTAATTCTATATGGGTGTAATAATCTGCTAGGCGAACATTTTCATCTCCACCATGGTCCCGACTGTTAGCATGGCCCAAGCCAAAGGCCATCATTGGTACCTTTAAAGCATCATAAACAGTAAACATAGGTCCAGTCCCGGCAGAAGTAGGCAGCACTGCTACTCCTTCGCTGTAATATTTCTTGGCCAACTCAATAACACTAAGAACAGACGGAGCACTCATGTCGCTGCGGTAGCTCATTTCTCCCAAAGTATAAATAAGCTCGACCTTAGGATAACCGTTCTTGACCAGTTGTTGTCGAATCTTATCAAGCACATCTTGTGGTTCTAAACCAGGTACGAGTCTCACCTCAAGCTTGGCCTTAGCTTCTGAAGGCAGGATGGTCTTGACACCCTGACCTTGATAACCTGATGATATTCCCTCAATATTAATGGCTGGTTCAAAGAAATAGCGTCGTAGGAACTTTTGCCCTTCCTCCTCAAGCAGGGGCAATTCTAAACCATAGATTTGTTTTAATTCTTCTGGGTTTCGTCGCGCAAACTCCTCAACCAGAGCTAGTTCACGTTCGTTTGGCTCGACAATTTGTTCATAGATGCCTTCCACCAAGATGCGACCGTCAGCTCCTCGCAAGCTAGCTAGGGCATTTAAAAGATACCAGCTACTTGAATCAATTACGCCACCAAAACTCGAATGTATATCTACATCAGCGCTTTTCACCTTGGCATCAAAGGTTACAATGCCTTTATTTCCGCCTGTGATTTCTAACTGACCCAGTGCATTCCGGCTACCCTGTTCCCAGATGAGGAGATCGGCGCCGGACAATTCCTCCTTGTGCTTTTCCAAATAGCGATCCAAGTCAGTCGAAGCAGACTCTTCCGCTCCCTCTATAATAAAAGTAACATTCACAGGTAAATCTTGCTTACCTTCTCGATACTTCTGCAAGGCTGTCAGGCGAGCCACGATGTGCCCCTTGTCATCGTCAACACCTCGGCCATACATGACCCCATCTCTGACAGACAAGGTGAAAGGATCTTCTGTCCAAGGTTGATCACTATCTGCAGGTACTGTATCATAATGGTTGTAAAAAATGATACTTTTAGCATTAGGATCTGAACTCTTAAAACGAGCAATGACAAAAGGAGCTCTGTAACTTGCATCAACAGTCACTTCTGCACCAGCCTCTTCAAAAACTTCTCTCAAATAATCTGCTACTTCTTTCAAGCCTATCTGCTGAGCAAAAATAGATTTTTTAGCAATCAACTCCCGTAAAACCTCAAAATAAGCCTGCGCGAGTTCATCCTCTTCAAATTTTTGTAACTGCTCTTTTTCACTGAAAAAAGCCATAATTCCTCCCATAAATAAGGCGATAAAACTCAGCTGGTCATCCCAACTGAGTTTTATTAAACACTTTCAGTCTTGCATGCTTGATAAATCCATTAAGACTGGTGCCTACTGTCTTTTACTTCTTACCAAACTGGCTCAAGCAAGCCATCTGAAGTTTTTTCTGTTAACTCTTTAACATCGTCAGAATGGTAGGCTGCAATCAACTTCTTAATTGCATCAGCCTTGTCAGATTTTTCCCAATCTTTCTTAGCTGCAATGATGTTGTACCATTGTTTAGAATTTTTATCTTTTGGTTCGATAAACAAAGCTTTCTTATAGTCTAATTTTGCTTCGTTTACGAAAGTGTTGTTTACAACAGCAGCGTCTACTGAAGTCAGTGAGCGAGCAGTTTGACTAGCATCCAATTCCGTAATTTTCAATTTCTTTGGATTTTCTTTAATGTTTGCAACTGTTGCAAGCTCGTTACCAGATTTGTCCAATTTAATTAGGCCAGCAGCTTGAAGCAAGTTCAATGCACGGCTTTCGTTAGTCGCATCATTTGGTACAGCGATTTCTGCTCCATCTGGAAGTTCGTTAACTTTTTTATACTTATTTTTACCGTCTTTTGTACCGGAGTAGAGACGGATTGGTGCGATGTAAGTATCCGCAATCGCAACTAGATCCTGATTATTTTCCTTATTCCAGTTGTTAAGGTAGTAGTAGTGTTGGAAAGCATTGACATCAAGCTCACCATCTGCCACGGCCTTATTTACTTGTGGGTATTCTGTAAATGGAGTAAAATCAAGTTTCACGTTTTCTTTTTCAAGTTTCTTTTGAATGAGATCCCAACGTTGTTGCTCATCGTTGTCAATGGTCATTGTACCAATTTTAATGGTTACTGTTTTATCTTTGCCATTTCCTGATTCTTTATTAGAAGCTCCACAAGCTGCCAAACCAAGGACTGCAACCGCAACTGCAGCTGCTCCAAACCATTTTGCTAATTTCATATTCTTATCTCCTTATAGTTTAAGTCTTATTAATTATTTAATATCTTTTGCCTCTGGAAGGTAACTACCACCGAAGTATTTTTGAGAAAGTTCTTCAAGAGTACCATCTTCGTATAGTTTCTTAATACGTTTGTCTACAAAAGTTTTTAATTCTTCTTGTCCCTGAGCAAATAAAGGATAAACATATGGCTGTTGATCGCTAGGAAGTTCAATGACTTCTAGATTTTCCAAATTTTGTTCTTTGATAATGGTATCAACAGAAATACGTTCAAAAATCTTGTAATCTGCACGACCCTCATTCAGATTCACTAGGATTTGTTGAATCGTTCCGTCCGTGTAGTTAATTTTCGTTTCCTTTTTAGGATGCTCTTTGTTGTAGTCTTCCAGCTGTTTCGCTGTAGAAGTTCCTTGTACCACTTCCGTCGATTTACCACCAATATCATCTAAAGATTTAATATCTGTTCCCTTACGAACTACTAAAACAGTTGGGTTTTTAGCATATGGGTTTCCATAAAGATATTTACCAGCACGTTCTTTTGAATAACTAATATTGTTGGCACCAATTTGGAAGCGATCGCTATCCAAACCAGCAAAGACAGAAGTCCATTTAGTTTTATTGAAATTGATTTCATACTTGTCTGATCCCTTAAAGACCTCTCTAAGCACTTCAATTTCATAACCTGTTAATTTTCCATCTTCATCATCATATGAGAAAGGTCGGGTTGTTCCAACGGTTGCAATTTCAACTGTTACCTTCTTCTCATCTGATTTACCTGATTCAGACTTGCTATTTGAAGCTGAGCAAGCAGCTAAGGTTCCGACTGCTGCAAAAGTAAGAGCAAGAAGGGCAGAATATTTAACTAATTTTTTCACAGATATTCTCCTATTCATTTATAAACTATGTCCTATAATAACAAATATCCCTAAGCTTGCCTAGTATATATTTTTTATCAAGGGTATAAATTTTATTTATTGCAGGCACACAATAAAGGCACAATAAAATCTCCTTGCCACTGTTCTATCTTAACAAAAGGAAGGAGATTTGCCTAGTTTCATTTTTTTATATAGGGATATAGTTGTTATTTATAGCATCTTAATAAGCAGAGGGCGCTTTCGACATAATATGGAACAGATACTTTAAAAGCTTCGTCATCAATAGTCATAGTGTCATGGTGGAGATCTGGTGCAGCATCTGCTCCATTTGAACCAATAAAGGCAAAAACTCCTGGAATCTTCTCCTGATAAAAAGCAAAGTCTTCTCCAGCTGTGGAAGGCCTGGCCTCCACCACCTCAGCAAATGTTTTAGAATTTTCAAATAAGAGTTCGGTCAAATCCGGATCATTATAAGTCACAGGTGGTGTTTGATCCCAAGTAATAGAAACTCGTACACCAAAGTTTTCTGCTGTATTTTCAACAATTTTAATAAAGTCTTCTTTTAATTTTTTTTGAGAGTTTGGGCTAAAGGATCGAATGGTGCCTTCAAAAAAACCATTTTGGGGCAGAACATTCCAGGTAGTTCCTGCCTCGATATGGGTAATAGAAAGAACATTGGCTTCAAAAGGGGAGACCGTTCTGGCCACCAAAACTTGCAAGGCTTGGACCATACTAGTCAAGGTTATGACTGTATCAACACCCAGATCCGGCCGTGCAGCATGGCTACTAATCCCTTCCACTTCTACCTTGAATTTCTCTACTCCAGCCATCATAGCCCCTGGCTTTAAAGCTAACTGATTTGCTTTTAGCTGAGGCATATTGTGAAAACCAACAATAGCTTTCACATCATCTAAATAGCCTGTCTCTATAACTTCCAAAGCTCCGCAAGAAGTCTCTTCAGCAGGTTGAAAAATAAGACGGATTGTCCCTTGCAAATCTTCCTCCATAGCCTTGAGCAGTTCAGCTGCCCCTAAGAGACTTGTCTGATGAAAATCATGTCCACAGGCATGCATGACACCTGGATTTTGACTGGCATAAGGCAGATTAGTCTGTTCAAAAATGGGCAGTGCATCTATATCAGCTCTCAGGGCAATTATAGGCTGTCCGGAGCCGATTTCAGCAATTAGACCTGTTTTCAGATTAGAATCTAATATTCTAATCTCAAGGTCTTCCAGATATTTTTTTAAAAAATCCGTTGTTTGATATTCCTGACCAGACAGTTCTGGATGACGATGGAGATAATGGCGGGTTTGTATTAGTTTGTCATAAAATTTCTTCATAGCAGGCTCCTTTTCCTCTAACTTATCTATTCTCCAGTATAGCACAAAGCTTAAGGAAGAAACAAAAAAGAGAGACCTGATGGATGAATCAGGCTCTCTTCTTTTACTTTTTATGATATATCGCCTTCAAAAGCGACAACAATGGAATCATAAGTATAATCTGGTTCTACAACCCATTTCCCATCTGTCTTAACAAATGTCAACTGGTATTCAGATTCAGTTGTAAGAAGAGGATGAGAATCTAAACCAGCCGTCATCACGTCAGCATAATTCTTGTCAATTGCCTTATTAATTTCGGTCAGATTGGCATATTCTGAACGATGTTTTTCATAAAACGCTTTACGATGGTTTAAAATCGTTCTACTTAGACTGATCGTTTTTGGTCTAATCTTGATCACAACCGAATTTGGTAGGTACTGAGTTACCCTATAAGAAATCTCAGCCCTTTTGGCATTCATTTCTACATAAGAATCGATAAAAGCATTAACTTCGTCATCAGTAAATGGATAATCATGTAATTTACGCTTGAAATCCTCTGTAAACGCTGCCCTGAAGTCACTTTCATTTTGGGACAGGTCGCCTCCCAAAACAAAATCTTCCTTACCACCAGATGATTTAGCCTCATCCTTACTTTTAGCTTTTCCGCCCAAGAAAACAGTATTGAGATAGTCAAAAGCAAGTTTCTTACTTTCTGCCACCTGATTAGGATACTTAGCTGGATCAATAGTCAATTTAAATCCTTTGATTTTCTGTTTTGGGTTATAAATCTTTTTCTCATACTCAAGTTCATACTTACCGTTGGTTTCAACCTCAAAGACTAAATAACCAGAAAGAGATTTTCCTGCCGAGAGATTATCGAATTGTATTGTCTCAAAACCATGCTTATAATCACTGACTCTGCTTAACTTAACTTTTTCACCATTAGGATTATAGATATCAATATCAGAAGGAGAAATTCTAACTGTTTCGTCTGATTTATTCTTAATTTCCAATTCCAAGGCTAAATATTTTGAATTTTCTTTTCCATCACTTGGCAGAATATACTGACCGCCCTTTACTTTCATTTCTATCTCTTTGTTGCTGGCTGATAGGGCACCTGATTTCGCCTCTTTCTGCTCTGCTGGAGTGCCTCCACCCTTACTTTGGCCAGGAAGTAGGTCACAGGCCATCAAGCTAAATCCGACTACAAGTATGGCTACATATTGAAAGATTTTTTTCATCCTTATCTCCTTGAAATAATATATTCTCTCTATTTTATCATAATCGCCTTAACTGGTAAACGTCATTTGAAGTTTTTCATTATAATAAAAAAACCTGCAGCCCAACTGCAGGTCCAGTAGATTAAAAGCCTTCGACGTTTGTGTAGACTTTTTGAACATCTTCATCGTCTTCAAGGACATCTACTAATTTTTCAAAAGTTGCAAGATCGTCACCAGAGAGTTCCACTTCTGACTGAGGAATCATTTCTAACTCTGTAACTTGAAATTCTTCGATGCCAGACTCACGCAGAGCTACGATAGCCTTGTGAAGATCCGTTGGTGCAGTATAAACCGTAATTGTTCCTTCTTCTGCTTCAACATCATCTACATCGACATCTGCTTCCAAGAGCAATTCAAAGATACTATCTGCATCATCTCCCGCAAACACAACAACTCCTTTGTTGTCAAAAAGGTAAGAAACAGAACCACTTGCTCCCATGTTCCCACCGTTTTTACCAAAAGCAGCACGAACATTCGCTGCAGTGCGGTTCACATTTGAAGTCAAAGTATCCACGATTAACATTGAACCATTAGGCCCAAAACCTTCGTAACGACCTTCTGTAAAGGTTTCATCTGTATTTCCCTTTGCTTTATCGATAGCTTTATCAATAACGTGCTTTGGTACTTGTGCTTGCTTAGCTCGGTCGATAACAAATTTCAGAGCTGTATTTGTTTCCGGATCTGGATCACCTTTTTTCGCTGCTACATAGATTTCAACACCGAATTTAGCATATACTTTTGAGTTTGCGCCATCTTTGGCCGTTTTCTTTGCCACAATATTGGCCCATTTACGTCCCATTGGAGGTTCTCCTTTTAATAGTTTACATTTTAATCTTTCTTATTATAACACAGGAACAAGGAAAAATCACTAAGAAAAATAGTCTAATTTGCTCTCTTTTATATCTTTTCTTTCACAGAAAAGAAGATCATTACCTGTTAACCTTAAACTTAAAATTCCCCATTGACTTGCTCTTTCTGAACTTAGCCTTGGAAAACTGAAATAGAATAACAAAGCTCAACTCACCGGCTTATTGCTCTTTTTTCTCGTCAGAGATAGTTGGAATGTCTTCCTTTTTAACCAAGTTCCAGTCTGAGTAACTCGTTTCACTCTTGATAGCAAGTGTTCCTTGATCACCAGAGGTAGATATATTCATCTTAAATTCTTTGAGGAATTTGCTTTTTTTGTCAATCTTTACGGTCAATTCTTTTTTGAAGTTGGATTTAGGAAATTGAGAAAAGTTAAACCGAAACTCTTTCCCATATACTCCTAAAATATCCGCATCTTGAGTTTTCAAAGTAAAGACATAATCGTTATCTGTCTCTTCTAGTTTTAAGTCTTGTGCTAGTTCATTTAAGCCATTTAAGAGTTGGAAATAGTCTGGATAAACAATATACTTTCCTCCTTTTTCTTGGACCTCTTTATCCCATTCACCAGTTTTATTATAACGGGTATATAATGGAGCCTTTTCACCACCAGGCATCAAGAGTTCTTTAAAATTCTCTTCTCCATCTTCCACAGTCTTAACTGTAATGCTTGCCATCTCTACTTCTTGTTTTTCGGTCTTATAGATAACTTGCGAAGTCATATTTTGTTCTTTTTGAATCTTTTTATCTGTTGTTCCCAGCAAGCCACCTATATTGGTTTTTTGACGAACACTAGTCATTTTTTGATTAGCAGTTTCTATTTCTTCTAGAAGAGTCGCTATATCCTTAGTTTTACTAGAACTTTGACTAGTTTTTTTCTGAGCACTGTTTTCTTGACCATTGGCCTGCTTATTATTGCTTGAGTTCGAGCAGGCACCTAAGCCAAGGGCAATGATAGCCAAGAGGGAAAGTAAGATTGATTTTTTCATTCTCATAAAAGAAGACTCCTTTTTCTATTCTTTGACTTCTATCTTTCTAGTTTAGATAGAAGTTTTCTTTACAACAAAATCACCGGAACTCGTCCAAAATTCTGTTCCTTAAGTGCAGGATTTCCTAGCTGGTAGACCTTGTCGGCCTGCTGGGTCAAACTGTCCCATGGTTCCTTGCCAATACGGCTGACCAATTCAACTTTTCCCTTAAGCTTGGACAAATGTTGACGCCCCTGTTCAGAAAAACCTAAAATATGGATTCCAGACGGAAGCTCTTCTTGCCTAGCTCCGACCAGGATATAGGTCAGCAAACGCCGAACCCGAGCCTTGGTATAGCGCTTTGTAGCCACCTGCTCAACTAGCTCTTCTATGGTCTCACTGCTTTTCAAGGCCTCTCTAATCCTAACGGCCAACTCCTGATTGACCTGATAAAAGTCTGTCAAATCCGAACAAGTCACTATCTGGTAACGGAGATAAGGAAAGAGGTCCGACCAGGTCACCTTGGGAGCCGCTTCAATCAAGTGATGGGCTGGGGTGAATTTTTTCAGAAAGTCTGGCTTATCCAGATTCTGACGAAGGGCTGTTGCCGAAGCAAATTCCTGATCAGCTGATAAGGAATGATAACCAGCACCCTGGCGTTGAATCGGGCACAGTTTTATATCTCTTCCCGCCACAGCCTTGGCATAGGCCAAGCCCAAGATGTGGTTGGGCGTAGAGCCTGAGAAATTGAGCCCTGCAAACTCCTGCCACATAGCCTGAGTCTTCTGAGGATAGGATAGGGAATCAGGCAAGCCTGCCAGATAAGCCTCCATCTGCTCTGCCTTTTCACCATAGACCTTGGAAATACTCTCATAATCCAGCACTTCCTCGGTCCCAAAAGTCAGCTGTTCGATGCCCAGTCTCTCTAAGATGTCTACTGCCCCCTTAGCGAAAAAGTCTGCCGCCTGAACGCTGACCAAGAAAGGCAACTCAAGAACCAGATCCGCTCCAGCTTCTAAAGCCATCTGAGCCCGAGTCCACTTGTCCACGATAGCCGGCTCCCCCCGCTGAACAAAATTGCCGCTCATAGCGATAATTTTCAGACCAGCAGCCTGCTCCAGCAGATATTTGTGGCCATTATGAAAAGGATTAAACTCCGCGATAATACCGGTAACTGTCATCTCATTTCTCCGCCACAAAGAACCAGCGAGCGCTCTTGTCAGTTGGCTCCTTGTCCTCAAAGTCCGCATAAACCTTGACATTCTTAAAGCCAGCCTGCTCCAGCAAGATATCATAGGTCAGAATCTCATAGGTTCGCTCCTCATGTACCTCGTCATGGCGCGTGAAGCGCCCATCCTCGTCTTGGACAAAGAAGGTCAACTCATGCACGATGGAATGAGGCGGTTCGTCCGCATAAGAATCCCAGACCATAGCAAAGGTTTCAGCATTTTCATGATAAGAATAGCCTGGAAAAACCTCGTCAATCTGGTAAATCGAGTGGACATCGAAGATAAAGCGACCACCCTCATTTAGATGCTGGTAAACTTGAGTGAAGGCCTGACCAACATCAACTTCATCCTCCATATAGCAAATCGAGTCTGAATAGCAAGTCACCAAATCAAACTGACCGACGCCACTCAAATCCAGCATATTGCCCTGGATAAAGGGAATGTCCAAACCGGCCTCTCTGCTACGCTTCTCTGCCAAATCCAACATTTCATGACTCAGATCCAGCCCCGTCACCTCAAAACCAGCCTTCTTAAAATAAATGGACTGAATACCCGTACCACAGGCCAGCTCCAGCAGTTTTTTCTTATCCTTGGGAAAATGACGCAGGCTGAAATCTGTCCACTTCTCATACAAAGAATCATCCATAATCGCATCGTAAACCGACGCGAAGGTTTCATAAGTTGCCATACTTTTCCTTTCAAAAATAGCCCAGCCAGCAGGCTGACTGAGCCAAATTCTGCTTTCTGCCCAAGGGCAAAAAATCACTTATTCTTTTCTTCCAATAAGGCTGCAACATCCACACCAGTTGCTTCGTGCCACAACTTCTCCAGATTGTAATGCGCCCGCATTTCCTCAGAAAAGACATGGACGACGATGCCTCCCAAGTCTAAGAGTACCCAGCCACCAGCTGCATCTCCCTCAACATGACCAGCAGAAACACCCGCCGCAGCAGCTTTCTCACGGATATTTTCAGCGACCGCATCCAGCTGACGACTGTTCATAGAGCTGACGATGACAAAGTAATCTGTCACAGTAGTCAGACCTTGCAAGTCCAAAGCCACAATATCTTCTGCACGCTTTTCATCGGCCGCCTTCACGACCAGTTCTAATAATTCTTGTTCTTTCATAGTTCCTCTTTAATTAAAAATGTTTTTGTAATCTAGAACTTCCGCAAAACGTCCATCCCAAATTTTTTGGTAAAATGTATTTATTTTTTCTGCCGAAGCGTCTTCTCCATCAAAAGTTGTAAAAGCACCTTCTGGAATGACAAGTTTATAATCAAATTCAAATCCAACTTTAACTGATGCATCTACACAATATTCCGTTTGCATTCCACATAAAACTAGACGGCCAATATCTTCTTTATCCAAGTAGTCTTTTAAACCAGTCTCTTTAAATATGCTATTATATTTCTTCTGAAAGACCTTTTCATCTGACTTTCGATTCAAGAGAGGAGACAACTGCCAATCTTCCAATGCACTATCTTCTGGATTTTCAATATGCTGAATATAGATAATTTCGACACCTTTACTCCTAGCCTGATGCCGCAGAAAGGAAATTTTATCCATCATTTTATCAGACTGAAAACCTGTCTCCACTAGGATATTTTGTACATCTATAATGATTAAAGCTGTTTTCATTCTTCTATTTCCTTCAAATATCCTACAAAGGCATTGTAGGTTTCCAAGGTCTGCGGGTAGATAGGAATCCCTTTGTGAGCCAAATGCTCCACAGTCCTTGCGGTTTCATAGGCCACAGCTTGGTTGAGCGACCGCTTAGCCAGCTCTCTGGCCTTGTCCACTCCTGGAAAGTCCCGGTTGTGTTCAATATAGTCGGCGACATAGACCACCTTGTCCAGCTCAGACATGGTGCCACTGCCCACTGTATGGATTTCAATGGCCCGCAGTATCTCAGTATCTTTCACTCCCAAGTCTTCCTGAATCTTGTAAATGCCCACCATACCATGCCAGACATTATTGCCCCAGTTTTTCAAGTCCGGATCCAGCCGGTATTTGTCAATCAAGGCCAGAAAATCCTCGTCCGATACCTTCTTAGCATAGTCGTGTAGGAGACCTGCCAGACCTGCTTTTTCGACATCAAGACCAAAACGCTCCGCTAATTCACGGGCAGCCTTTTCCACACCTAGACAATGACGCAGGCGTTTCTCAGGCATGACTGTTTCCATCTTAGCCAGTAAGGCCTCACGACTCATACTGATATAGCTTTCATAGGTCATAGGTAAAGCCCTTCTTTCTCGATGTAGTCTAAAACTGACTGAGGCAGTAGGAAATTAGGAGTCCGTCCCTGAGACAGGAAATCCCGCACCATACTGGAGGAAATATCCATAAGGGGCACATCCACCCAGATAACGGGGTAAGAAGTCCCCGCCTTGTAGCGTGGCCGCTGAACACCAACAAACTGAACCAGTTCAACCAGCTCATCAATCCGGCACCACTTGGGCAGATAATCCACCATATCTGCACCGATGATAAAGTAATAGTCTGTATCTGGGTGCTGCTCTGTCAAGAGCTTCATGGTGTCATAGGTGTAAGAAATTCCCTTGCGCTCCAGCTCAATAGTTTCAATCCCTAAGCCTTCAATGCCCTCAATAGCCAGCTCCAGCATTTTCAGCCGATGCTTTTCATCAATGGTCTCTTTCTTATCCACATGGGGTGGCTCGTACTCTGGCATGAGCAGGACCTGATCCAAGCCTAACTGTTGTCGGACCTGATCCGCCACGACCAAATGAGCATTGTGGACAGGGTTGAAATTCCCACCTAAAATGCCAATCTGTTTGCGTTTTTTATCTTTAACTTCTGGTTCTAATTCCACCTTGGTAAAGGGGGTCAGTAATTCAATAGCCATAGGCTGACATCTCCACAGAAATTTTTCCTTAAATTTGTTTCACTTTAACAGAGAGTTTGCGATTTTCCTTTTTGCTGGACTGCTTGTAGAGAATCAAGATCCGGCCAATCTTCTGCACCGTATCCACTCCGATTTCCTCTTCCAGAATCTCAGCGACCTCGTGGATATTCTCATCTGTATTCTGCAAAAGTGTGATCTTAATCAGTTCTCGAGCATCCAGTGCTTGACGGACGCTAGTTTTGATTTGGTCGTTGAGTCCATTTTTCCCAATCTGAATGATAGGTTTGAGACTATGTGCCTGACTGTTGAGAAAGGCGCGTTGTTTTGATGTTAGTGTCATGTTCTTCTATAAGGCTTGAATCAGTTAGGACTTGCTTGTCTTCCCACTGCTCATAGCCTTTTCCTTCCTTGTTTTAAGGGGATTTATTCCCCTTTGTTTCTTGAGTATTATATAATCGCTTTCCGAGTGACAACCGCCACACCCTCTGGCGCCCAGCCGGCTACTCGAGCAGGACCACTGACGCGAATCCAACCCAAACCAGAGAAGACGATATCTGTCTTGTCCTTGATAGTAAATTCATGCTTGACCAAGGCTGGAAATTCTTCCTTTTCCTTGCCAACTGGTGGCACCAAGAGACTGCCGACATGCTTGTCATAAAAATCGCTAGCGCCTTGCAACTTAGTCCGGTGGAGCTTGAGCTCATTGTCAAAATAAGCTGTGAAGCCCTGCTTATCGCCTGCCACAAAATCAAAACGGCCTAAACCACCCAAGAAGAGGGTTTGCTCTGGATTGAGCTGGTAGGTTTTGGGTTTGATTTCCTTTTTGGGACTGACGTATTTGAGATTCTTAGCAGAAAGATAGTGAGCCATCTGGTGACGATGGATGATACCCGGTGTATCATAGATATGACTGCCATCTGCCAAAGGAATCTCGATTTTATCCAGAGTCGTACCTGGGAAGCGAGAAGTCGTAATAATATCCTTGTCGCCTGTGATTTCCTGAATAATAGCATTAATCAAAGTGGATTTGCCCACATTGGTCACGCCGACCACATAAACATCACGCCCTTTACGACTGTGCTCAATCTTATCAATCAAGTCCTTAATCGCCTGCTTGTTCTGAGCAGAGGTCAGGACCACATCAACTGGACGCAGACCTTCTTCGTGAGCCCGCTCCGTTAGCCATTGGGTCACCTTGCCATCCTTGACCGACTTAGGCAGAATGTCCTTTTTATTCCCGACTAAGAGAACATCATTTCCTGCGACAAAACGAGGCAGACCAGGGATGACCGAGCCATTGAAGTCAAAAATATCGACAACATTGACGACCAAGGCATCGCTATCCCCAACTTCGTGAAGAAGTCGCAGAAAGTCATCATCCGTCAGCTGAACGTCACTGATTTCATTATAATGGCGCAGGCGGAAACAGCGCTGGCAATAGAGTTCGCCTGTCTCCAAGCCTTTTTCTAGAGCTGACTGAGGCGTGTAGCCTAGCTTGCCCTTATCTTCTGTCTGAATAGTGGCTCCACAGCCGATACAGAGAAGTTCTTCCATGCTTAAATTCCTTTTTTGTATTGAATAGGGCCGTATTTTTCAGTGATTTTCTTAAGCACACGGCGTTCACGCGCTCGATTGATCTGGGTCTTGATAGAGTCATGCTCGACCAGCGGTTTGACCAAAATCGAACGAATCCCGGCCCGATGTGCTGCCCGAATATCCGTCATGAGCTGGTCGCCCACCATGACCACTTCCTTTTTTTCAAAATGAAAAAGCTTGAGCGCCCGGTCAATTCCCCAGGTGAAAGGCTTCATTGCCCAGTAGACGTAGTCAATATCAAACTTTTCAACTGCCCGCTTGACCCGTTTTTGGTTATTATTGGACACCACGATAATCCGAATGCCCGCATCCCGCAAATCATGGAGCCACTTCTTCATCTCCGGAGTCCCATCAGGATTATTCCAAGCAATCAAGGTGTTATCCAAATCCACCAAAACCGCTTTGATGCCCTGCCTTTTCAAACTCTCTACTGTCAAATCGTAAACTGCCTCGACCGCAAAATCCGGCATATAATCTTCAATCGCCACATCTCTCTCCAAAAATTCGTATTCTCATTATTATAGCATAAAATAGGCTTTTTGGCACTCATGGTCCTCTTTCTTCTAGAGTGGCTAGGTGATGTTCACTTTTCTATTTTCCAAGCAAATGAAAACAGCTCCCCAAACGGGAAGCTAAATTTTTAATATAGGAAAGAGGATCTTACTTACAAGCTAGATCAATGACCATCTTTTTCTTTCTGTAACTTTTTTTCATATAATTCCTGAAGATTGAGAATAATATCAGTAGCACCCTCTGCTTCATCTTTTTTTATGTGAAGAACCTTAGAAAATTTCTTAAAATCCTTCTCCTCAACACCTGGAGCAATGCGAATGTCAACAGATTGCCATTCACCATTTTTCTCCTCGTAGCCTACTAAAGCAACTAGAAAATCTGTTCCTATTGTCTGACTACCCGCCAAAGAGTTTGCCACATCTGCAAACAGACCATCATAATAAGTGGGGTTAGATACCGCAAATAATATAATATCTTCTCTCTTAAGCTCTCCATCAACACTAGCTAGGCGAATCTCATCTACATGCTCAAGTATCGGAAGAACGGTTTCATATTTTAATGAACCAAGACGTATAGAAATGTTGTATGGTGAAGCTGGATTCATAATTTTATCATAGCTATTCACATATTCAGCAGCTATAGCAAAGAGAAACAAAAAGAAATAACTTGATATGAATAGAATAATCCATTTTTTTCTAAAAAAGATGCACCAAAAAATTAAAAATAATACGAACAACAAGATTGTAGTTGGATAGAAAAATGTTCTTATAAGATTCTCATATGCAATCTCCCACAATTTTTGATGATATAAGTTTAAATATTCTTCCACTAGAGAACCTCCTGACATACTGAAATTTCAACCTAGATATATGTAATCTTTCCAATTTTTGCACAATTATAGATTATTGTCAATTGCTTATATAATTTTATCATCTTTTAGAATTTTGGGCGCTCACAGCCCAAAGCTTACAAAAAACGTAAAACATGCTATAGTAGAATTAGTTTATTTCATTGGAGGAGAGTATGTCAGAAAGAAATCGACAATTACAGGCTGTGTCCCCTTTTTTACAAAAAGTTATTAATTGGTCTTCTATTATTGGAGCTGTTGGGACTATCGCCTTTTGTATCTGGGCTTATCAAGCCGGAGTTTTACAATCAAAAGAAACACTCTCTGCTTTCATCCAACAAGCAGGCATATGGGGACCCCCACTCTTTATTTTTTTACAAATTCTGCAAACTGTGGTCCCAATTATTCCTGGAGCTTTAACCTCAGTCGCTGGTGTCTTTATCTATGGACACATCGTAGGAACGATCTATAACTACATCGGTATCGTCATTGGTTGCGCCATCATCTTCTACCTGGTTCGAATCTATGGCCCAGCCTTTGTTCAATCCGTTGTCAGCAAGCGAACTTACGATAAATACATCGGCTGGCTTGATGAAGGCAATCGTTTTGATCGTTTTTTCATCTTTATGATGATTTGGCCAATCAGCCCTGCAGATTTTCTTTGTATGCTGGCTGCCCTGACCAAGATGACTTTCAAGCGCTATATGATTATTATCATTCTGTGCAAACCCTTCACACTAGTTGTTTACACCTATGGTTTGACTTATATTATTGATCTCTTCTGGCAAATGGTCCCCAAATAAACAAATTAAAATCAGAAAACTAAAAGACCGAGGCAAATGTCTCCGTCTTTTTTGTATCTTTATAAAATTCCTTTTTTCCTTTGAATAAATAAATCTTTTAAGGAAATCAACATAACGGCAGCTAGAATCATCCCCATTCCCAGAAAATCCAAGGCATAAAAATGTTCTTGCATAATTAGAAAGGCAAAGAAAACAGCAGAAATTGGCTCAATTGAAGCCAGTAAGCTTGATTTTACCGGCCCTACCAAACTCGTCCCTTTCAAAAAGGCAGTGTAGGCAAAAATCGTTCCAATCACGATAATACCGAGCAGGGCAAAGAGAATGTCCAGGCGAAACTGCCATTGATGCTGAATGAGCCCACTGAAAGGGAATAACAAAAGACCTGCCATGGTCATGCCAATTCCAATGACCAACATACTGCCCCATTTTTTAATCAAATCAATAGGCAAAAGGATATAGAGCGAATAAGTAAAGGCCGAAAAGAGACCAATAAGCAAACCTTTTGGTGTCATAGAAAGCTGATTGAGCTGACCATGAGTGGCAATCAAGAAAGTCCCCCCAATCGCTAAAAACATGGAGCATACTTCAGAAACTGTTGGGGCGACCTTGTCTTTGATACAGGTGTAGGCTAAAATTCCCACCGGACATAAATACTGTAGTACAGTTGCTGTTCCTGCATTTGTCTCATGAATAGCCTCCAAATAGGCGTATTGATTAAGAAAAAGACCAAACAAAGCAAAAACAAAGATCATGACAAGTGATTGCTTATCCTTCCAGATCTGACCAAATGACTTGGGATCAGCAAAATAAGCCATCGCCATCAGAGCTAGACCCGCCACTAATAAGCGAAAGTTGGTCAAACTCATAGCAGAAAATCCGTGCACCATTAAATATTGACCACTTGTTCCAGACAGCCCCCAAGCTGTCCCAGCCACTAATGTATAAATGGTCCCTCTTACTGTCTTAGACATCCTAAATCTCTCTCCTATTACTTCGTTTATTATAGCATAAACCATAAAGAAAAATCAGCCAATTTTGACTGATTTTCATATCATAGTTGAGCAAAAATTTATTCAGGGGACACCAAAATTTTAATCTGAGCCTTATCCTGAGTCAGCTCGATAAAGCCTTCTTGCACAATATCCTCCAGCTTAATCTTCTTGGTCACAAGCTTATCTGCAGAGAAGTAGCCCTGCTCCATCAGCTCCAGCACTTTAGGGAAAATATGCCGATAGGCGATGATACCCTTGAGTGATTTTTCTTGGATGGCAAATTCATTTGGATTAATGCTGGCTTCTCGCTCCCAAATAGAAACAACCATACATTCTCCAGCCTTGTGGACAGCAGCCAAAGCTTGTCCCAGCACAACTGGCACCCCAGTTACTTCATAAGACACATCTGCTCCACCACCCGTTAAACGCTGGATAGCAGCTACCACGTCTTCGCCTTCTTCTGGTCGCACAATAATTGCCCCAAGCTCCTCTGCTTTTGCTTGGCGCTCTGGAGATAACTCGACACCATAAATCTTAGAGGCACCGGCCGCCCGCAAAGCCTCTACAATCAAGAGCCCGATTGGTCCCAAACCAAATACAACCGCTGTATCGCCCGTCTTAAGAGCTGACTGACGAACTGCATAAACTGCCACAGCAGCAGGCTCTGTCAAGGCTGCCTGCTCATAGCTAAGACTATCTGGAACTTTGTGAACAATGTCTCCATCCAAAACACAATATTTGGCAAAACCACCATCAGCCGCCAAACCGACAAAGTTTAGATTGGGGTCCAGATTGTAATCACCGACAAGATTATGCTTAGCTAAAATAGGTTCAACTGTTACCCGATCGCCAACTTTGACCCGTGTTACGTCACTTCCAACCTCAACAATTTCCCCAGCAAACTCATGTCCCAAGGTTACAGGCGCTTTCTGGCCAGAGTAGACATGCTCTGTTTCTGTCGGAATAAAAATTGGTCCATCCAAGTATTCATGCAAGTCAGTACCACAGATTCCTGTAAACTTGACCGCAATCTTGACCTGATGAGGTTTGACTTCCGGTACATCCACCTCTTCAATGCGAACATCTTTAGCGCCATACCAACGAGCAGCTTTCATTTTTACCATAAACATACCTCGCTTTATAAATTATTAGCTAAATTGTAAGCCTTTTCATTTTTCTTGTCAAATGATTAACACAATCTCAGAAAAAAGTTTTAATTTTAAAAATTTGATACTTCTAATCAAATCACTTTATTTGTTATAACCATAGTAGAGACAAAAAATCAGTCACTTTTGACTGATTTTTTCTATGATTTAGAAACTGTTAAATTCCGCTCCTGCTGCAATTTGGAAATATTAACCCTCTATTTCAAGAAGTAAATAAGGTAAGCCTAAGATAGTCCCAAGAATTCCAAGCATAACACGAATTCCAGAAGCTTTAACAAGTACCTTTTGGCCATTTTCTACTTGAATTTTATGAGACTTCATAAAACTTTGTCCAACCTGTAGCTCAATACTGTCTCCCTCAAATGACAGAGTTTTGCTTTCATTATTTGAAAGTTTATGTACAAGTTCACCATTAAGATATACCGCTACTTTTTGAGCAACACCAACCATACCCGTATCACGCGTAATTGTAATTTCCGACATAACTAACTCCTTTAATTTTTATCTATTCTATCATATCGGATATTTCAAGAAAAAGCAAAAAACCAGCCTCACGACTGGTTTTCTACTTATTTCTATAGTTTTTCCAACTCTTCATTGAGCAGCTTTTGTGCTACTTGCGGAGGTCCTTCAATATCTCTGTTTAATAAATGACTTTCTCGCATTGTCCACTTTATTTAATTCATCTGTTTAAGCATTTATCACTCCAGATCTACCATGATTGAATTCGTAATGACAAGTAATCGTCCTTTGTCAGAGAATTCTAATATCAGCTCAAAATGGCCTTTGCTATTAATCATCACATCCACATTAGTTGAACAATCTTTTTTAAAACCATACTTTTCTTTTAAATTATTAAAGTATTTACTAGTATCTACAATATCATAATCAATCCTTTTCATTCCTGTACCAGGATGTTTGGCCATATCATCAAAAACAGATAGCTTTTTAAAAAATTGAGGTTCTAATTTCAGATTTAAAACATCTAAATCATACTCTTGAGACACCTCCTTATCATATTGTAATTTCATGTTATGGTAATGAACAGGAAACTCCGTAGTTTGTCCTTCTTGCTCAATTATGTACTCTCCCGTATTATCAGGTTGTAAATAAACACTCCTTGATATTTTATTACCAGTACTTTCATCCATCATAAAAATTTTACTACTAAATAATTTCACATTTGACAAATCTTTCTTTTCTTCCGCTAAAAAATCAAACAGTGGCTGAAACTCCTTCTCCAACTCGTACTGTTCTTTTGTACGATTTTCTGGTATTTTCTCTCCACATGCTCCTAAACTCACCATTATTAACAGTCCACCCAGTAGCAGAACAATCAGTTTCGAGAGATGTTTCATCTGTATCGCTCCTATGCTTTTTTTATATTTTAGCATATTTTATTTTCCACAACAAAAACCAGCCTAACGACTGGTTTTCACTTATTTCTATAATTTCTCCAACTCTTCATTGAGCAGTTTTTGTGCTACTTGTGGGTTGGCTTGACCCTTGGTAGCCTTCATAAGCTGACCAATCAGGGACTTGGCCGCATTCTTGTTGCCGCCCTTATAGTCATTGATAGCTTTTTCGTTGTTTGCAAATACTTCTTGGATTATTGGAAGAAGCTGGGCAGGGTCTGAGATTTGGATCAGTCCTGCTTTTTGCACATACTCTTTTGCAGAGCCACCGTTTTTAGCTAGATGAACAAAGACCTTCTTAGCAATCTTAGAAGAAATCGTTCCGTCTGCAATCAGGGCAATCATCTCAGTCAGGTTTTCAGGCGTCAGCTCAATTTCAGATATGGTCTTGCCTTCGGCATTGAGGTATTGAGCCACATCTCCTTGGAGCCAGTTAGAAACAGCCTTGGCGTCACCGCCTGCCGCAACAGCTGCTTCAAAGAAGTCTGACACAGCCTTGGTCGCTGTCAACTGCTTGGCATCGTAGTCAGACAGGCCATAATCGCCCACATACTTAGCCCGGCGTTCTTTTGGAAAGGCTGGCAGACTGCTGCGCACTTGCTCAATCCAAGCATCTTCAATCTCAAAGATAGGCAGATCAGGCTCTGGGAAGTAACGGTAGTCCGCTGAACCTTCCTTGACCCGCATGAGCAGAGTTTCGCCAGTTGCTTCGTCATAACGACGGGTTTCCTGACGAATTTGGCCACCGCTGCGTAGGATTTCAGCCTGGCGTTTTTCCTCAAATGCTAGACCCTTGCGGACAAAGTTGAAGGAGTTAAGGTTTTTCAGCTCAGTCTTGGTACCAAACTCTTCTTGGCCGTAAGGACGGATAGAAATATTGGCGTCAACACGCATGGAGCCCTCTTCCATCTTGACATCAGAAATGCCCGTGTACTGGATAATTTCCTTGAGAGCAGTCAGATAGGCATAAGCTTCTTCTGGACTGCGCATATCCGCTTCGGATACAATCTCAATCAGTGGCACTCCTTGACGGTTGAGGTCCACATAAGAGTAGCCATCGCTGCCGTGGGTATTCTTCCCGGCATCTTCTTCCAAGTGGGCCCGCTCGATACGGATTTTCTTGGTCGTGCCATCTTCTAGTTCAATCTCAATCCAGCCATTGTAGCCAATCGGCTCATCAAACTGAGAAATTTGATAAGCTTTTGGATTGTCCGGATAGAAATAATTCTTGCGGTCAAAGTGCATCTTCTGGTGAATATCCATGTTCAAGGCCAGAGCAGCCTTGATACCATAGTCAATGACCCCCTTGTTCATAACAGGCAGGACACCTGGGAAAGACCAGTCAATGATATTGGTGTTGGCATTGGGATCTTCACCGAAGTGAGCTGGAGCTGGTGAGAAAATTTTTGAATTGGTCTTCAATTCAACATGGACTTCCAGTCCGATAACTGTTTCAAAGTTCATTATTTTTCACCTCCAAAGATAACTGGCTGCTGTTTGTGGTAGTCAGTCGTCGCTTCAAATGCTGCGGCTGCTTGATAGATAGTCGCTTCATCGAAGTGGTTACCAATCAACTGCAAGCCGACAGGAAGACCATCTGCAAAGCCAGCTGGGATTGAAATACCCGGTAGGCCAGCCAGATTGACTGGAATGGTCAAAAGGTCAGCCAGATACATAGCCACTGGATCTTGGTTTTGACTGCCTAAGTCATATGCTACTGTTGGTGCAGTTGGACCTAAGATCAAATCATATTTTTCAAAAACCTTGGCAAAATCCTGCATAATCAAGGTCCGAACCTGACCAGCTTTCTTGAAGTAGGCATCGTAGTAACCAGATGACAAACTGAAAGTACCCAGCATAATCCGACGTTTCACTTCTTCACCAAAGCCTTCGCTGCGAGATTTGACATAGACATCTTCTAGATTTTCAATGTCTTCCGCGCGGTAGCCATAGCGAATACCGTCAAAACGTTGCAGGTTAGAGCTGGCTTCAGAGGAAGCAATGATATAGTAAACAGCCACACCGTACTTGCTATGAGGCAAGCTAACTTCTTCAACGATAGCTCCCAAGCTTTCCAAGTGCTTCGCAGCTGCTAAAATCGTTTCCTTAACCTTGCTGTCAATTCCCTCACCCATGTATTCCTTAGGCAGGGCAATCTTCATTCCCTTGATGTCTTGGCCAATCTTGCTGGTAAAGTCTGGCACTGCCTCTTGTGATGATGTCGAATCCTTAGGATCATTACCAGAAATAACATTCAGAAGCTGTGCATTTTCCTTAACCGTTTGAGAGAAAGGCCCAATCTGGTCTAAAGAAGAACCAAAAGCAATGAGACCAAAACGAGAAACCCGTCCGTAAGTTGGCTTGAGGCCGACTACACCGTTAAAGGAAGCAGGCTGGCGAATAGAACCACCAGTATCAGAACCCAGTGATAGACGGACCTGACCAGAGGCAACAGCTGTCGCTGAACCACCAGATGATCCACCAGGAACCTTGCTGCTGTCCCAAGCATTCTTAGTCGTCTTAAAGTAGGAGTTTTCGCTAGAACCACCCATGGCAAACTCGTCCATGTTTGTCTTCCCAACGATAATCATATCCTTACCATAGAGCTTCTCTACACTGGTCGCATCGAAAATTGGCTTGTAGTTGTAGAGCATTTTTGATGCAGCTGTTGTCAAAATTCCCTTGGTTGAGATATTGTCCTTAACCGCCAGCGGAATTCCGCTCATGAGATTGTCAGCATCAATGCCCTTGGCATCTAGAGCCGCAGCCTGAGCCAAAGCCTCCTCTTCGCTGACAGTAATGAAGCTGTCTACAGCTCCTTCACGTTCTTTGATATCCGCCAAAGTTGCCTGAGTTAACTCTACCGCAGAAATTTCTTTCTTGACCAGCAAATCATGCAACTCTTCAATAGTCTTGTGATTAAAAGTCATTAGGCATCTCCTCCGTCATCTAGGATGGCAGGCACTTTGATGTACCCCCGCTCTTTTTCAGGCACATTTTGGAAAAGCTCTTCCCGATTCCAGCCTGGCTGAGCCACATCTTCTCGCATGTAGTTGATATTGGCAGCTACATTGGAAGTAAAAGGCACTCCTTCTGTATCTACTTCATTGAGCAATTCGACCATGTCGACAATCTTAGACAAAGTCGTTGCAAACTCAGCTGTTTCTTCTGGTGAGAAAGCCAGTTTTGACAACTTAGCTACATGACTTACTTCTTCTTGAGTAATCTTCATCTCTGATTCCTTTCGTAGAATATGTGAGTTTTAGCGACTGAAAATAAGAATTTGAGATGAGTTCTTTATTTCCAGAGCTTAGCTCACGTTTGTTTTGATAAGCTAGAGGACACCGATTTGTTTAGCATCCACTAACTCCTTTCTTGGGCTTATTCCTGCTATCTGTCAGGAATTCGCATCATTTCATTTTACCATATTTGGCTCTATTTCTTCAATTCCAAATGCAATTCTTTGACCTGTCTGTAGTCAACCAGACTCGGACTTTCCAGCATAGGATCAAAGCCTGTACCATTTTTGGGAAAGGCGATGACCTGGCGGATATTTTGCTCTCCAGCCAAGATCATAACTAAACGATCCAATCCTAGAGCTAAACCACCATGTGGCGGGAATCCGTATTCCAAGGCTTCCAAGAAGAAACCAAAGTCCCGCTCATAGTCTTCTCGGCTCATGCCTAATAGCTCAAACATAGCTTCCTGAGCCTTCCGGTCATGAATCCGCAGACTTCCTCCGCCAATTTCATAGCCATTCAAGACGATGTCATAGGCGTGGCTACGGAATTGACCTGGCTCCTGTCCATCTTCAAAAATTCCCTGTGTGAAAGGATGGTGCATAGCTTGATAGCGGTTTTGGTCTTCATTCCACTCCAGCAGCGGCCAATCCACAACCCAGAGGAAATGAAGCAGACTCGGATCAATCAAGTCTAAAGCTTTCGCGACTTCTATACGCAGATGTCCCAAAGCTTCCTGAGCCCGACGCTTCTTAGCCATGACTAGCAGGATGAGATCTCCATCCTTGGCCTCAAAACGTGTCAGTAACTCCTGACTTTCAACTTCAAAGGTGCTAGCCAAATCCCCAACTAACTGGCCATTTTCAACCTTGAGGCTGGCAAAACGGCTACAACCAAATTCCTTCATTTCCTGATAGTAGTGACTTAGTTGCTTTTTGCTAAAAGCACTAGCCGCATCTGGCACACAGATTCCCATCACTTCCTCTTGGTTATCCAAGGCTTTCTTGATAAGAAGCGATTCATTGGACTGGCATAAATCCGTCAAATTCTTTAGCTCTAAACCAAAGCGTGTATCCGGCTTATCAGAACCAAAGCGGCTCATTGCTTCTTCATAGCTGATCGTCGGAAAAGCTTCCGTCAGCTCTAAACCATGAGTTTTCTTGACAACAGCCTTGAGCATAGCTTCAACCAGAGCTCGGATTTCTTCTTCGCTTGCAAAACTCAACTCCAAATCCACCTGAGTAAACTCTGGTTGCCGGTCCCCCCGCAGGTCTTCGTCACGGAAGCAACGAACAATCTGATAATATCGCTCGAGGCCAGCTCCCATAAGCAACTGCTTGAGCATCTGCGGGCTCTGTGGCAAGGCGTAAAATTGATTTTTAAAGATCCGACTAGGAACCAAGAAGTCTCTAGCACCTTCAGGAGTTGACTTAGTCAGATAAGGCGTCTCCACTTCCAAAAAGTCCAAACCATTCAAATATTCCCGAATAGTTGATGTGACCTGATGACGAAGTTTAAGGTTATGTGTCATCTTCTCACGGCGCAAGTCCAGGTAGCGGTATTTCTGACGCAGGTCTTCCCCTGTATGGGCATGTTGGTCTAGCTCAAAAGGCAGGGCCTTGCTACTAGAAATGACTTCAATTTTCTCAGCTCTCAGCTCAACCTGACCAGACTTAATGGCCTTATTAACAAAACGCTCTTCACGCTGAACTACTTGTCCAGTCACTGCAATAAGATCTTCCTTGCCGATTTCTTCCAACTTAGCAAAATCTTCAATTTCACCGCTAACAAAAACCTGAAGCAAGCCCTCACGGTCCCGCAACTCAATAAAGGCCAGCTTACCGTGATTGCGGATATTAGCCACCCAGCCTTGTGCTGTCATAGTCTGTCCGACCTGCTCTAAACCATAGTTTCCGATAAAAATTTCTTTCATCTCTTCCTCTTTCTTTATACTCTCATTTCGTAAAAATTTCTTTTTCTATATTCTGGATTGCCTATACCGTAGTACACAAAGCTATTATAGAAATCCAATTATCAATTTCCCTGATGGTTGATCAAAAAGCCTTGGATAGAACTTCGTTGTCTATTTTGAATGAAATCTTAGAGATATAGAAAAAACCACAGCTTCCTCTGCAAAACAGACGAAAACCGTGGTACCACTGTTATTTGCCACCAAAAAAGGTAGCCTCTAAGCTCGTAACGTGAGCAACGTTTGCGCTTTATCACGCAAAAGATTATGAAACATGTTCTTCGAATTTTGCTTTCTTGGCGCTGCTCTCAGCTTCCAGCGCTCTCTGTGCAAGTTAGCAAACCTACTCTGTTTCTCTTTTACTTTTAAATTGTTTCTATTATAGTCGAACCTAGTACATTTTGCAAGTGATTGAGGGCAAATTTGTGATTTTCCTCTGAAATCGAAGCAACAGCAGGTTCCACCACTTCGATATGGTAGCCTAAATTGTAGGCATCAATTGCCGTATGCATAACGCAAATATCCGTCAAGACTCCTGTCAAAATGACCGTATCTATATGTCTTTCTCTCAGGCGAATATCTAAATCCGTCCCAGAAAAAGCAGAATAGTGGCGCTTATCCATCCAAAAGACCCTAGAATCTCCTTTATGTTTTTCATAGAAATCTGCCAAAGGTCCATATAAGTTTCGACCACTAGTTCCCTTGATATTGTGGGGAGGGAAAAGCTTGCTTTCAGGATGAAAGGCATCGTTCTCATCGTGGGCATCAATAGTAAAAAAGATATAATCCCCACGCTCAAAGGCTTCTTCAGTTACTTGGGCAATGGCTTCAGAAATTGCCTGAGCAGGAGCTCCTGCAGTTAATTTACCCTCATCTGCTACAAAATCAACTGTATAATCAATGGAAATTAGCGCTTTTGCCATCAGTAGTCCCTCTTTTTAATTTCCTCAAAAACATCTGGAATCAACACTTTCAGATAGGTCCCTTTCATTCCCAAAGAACGACTCTCAATGATCCCAGCACTCTCTAACTTACGCAAGGCATTGACAATCACCGAACGCGTAATTCCAATACGGTCAGCAATGACTGAAGCTGTCAAATGCCCTTCATTCCCATTTAGCTCTCCTAGGATAGCTGAAACAGCCCGTAATTCTGAATAAGACAAAGTATTTACTGCCATTGTCACTGCTGTACGACGACGGATATTTTTTTCATCTTCTTCTCTTTGGAAATTCAATAACTGAATGCCCACAACGGTACTTGAAATTTCGACTAAGACCAAATCATCATTATCAAATTTTTTGTCATTTCGCCAAATAATCAAAGATCCCAAACGAATTCCTGAAACATGAATAGGTGCAATAGTTGTCAAACCATCCGGAAAATCCGACTGTGTCTCAACCGGAAAGATTGATAATTCATGCTCGATTGGCAAATTAGCCTCTGTATCGTAAATTAAATTAGCAGAACGAATATAATCATCTGGGAACATTTTAGTTTGGTAGAAGGCCTCTACACGGTCATTGTTTGTTTTGTACCGCATAAAGTAACCCAACAAACGTCCCTTGCTATTAACAATACAAGCATTACAGTCCATAATTTCTGCCAACTGTCTTGTAATGTCATTGTATGGCAACTCTTCTTGAAGTTGCTCTTCAGAGCGCTTCAAAATAGATGTAATTTTTCTTGTTTTTTCTAATAAATGTGCCATAAGCCACCTCGTATTTAGTCCGATTGATTATATCATAAATTGACAGAAATTTCAATAATTATCTGAAAATTGCCTATTGAATAATAATTCTTTACAATTTATCCAGCGAACGATTTTAGTTCCTTCAAAACCAACATATTTTTGAAAACAGCGCGAGGTCCTGATTTGAATTTATTGGGATTTCAATGCTTCTTTTTGTGAAAAATAAAAGGAAGTTAGGGTTTTAACTTACCCTAACTTCCGGCCTATTATCTTGTTTGCTATATCTATAGTTTTTTCAAAAAATCTAGTTTTTACTCTCTTTTTTATGCTTCCAGACCAGCAATGTAAAACCAGATACCAAAGCGAGAATTCCACTCATTACCGCCCAGACAGAAAGCCTGCTTCCTGTATTCGGCAATTTTGCAGAGCCTACAGAGTCCTGCATAGAATGATTCTCACTAGGATCAGATGACGTTGCTGATGCCCTGCTAGCATCCGCTTTGCGAGTAGCATCCGCTTTGCGAGTAGCAACTCCTTTAACGATCGGCTCCTCTTTCGTTTTCACTAGCGGATCTGAACCAGATTCTTGCGTCTGCATTTCCTCACTTGGATTAGACTGGACTGGACCATTCAAGCGCTTCTCTGTCTGATCCAAAATATTTCGATAGTGATCATCGCGTTTTTGTTTCTCTTGAGCTTGGAGTTGAGCAGCTAAACTGTTATAAACTTTCTCTGCTTGGGCCTGAGCAGCTTTCAGCTCTGATAGAGTCTGCTGTTTAGCTTCTAGATCGCTAGTCTTATCAGCTAAATCCTTCTCAGCTGCTGCCAGATTGGCTTGAGCTTGTTCCAGATTCGTTTGAGCATCCTGCAGGTTAGCTAAATTCTTTTGGGCTTGATCCAAAGCGGTCTGAGCTTGAGCAACTGCCGCTTGGGTGGCATCACGCTTTGTTCTAGCCTCTTCCAAAGCCTGATTGGCCTGAGCCAATGCTTTTTCTTCTTGAGCTAGTCTATCTCTGGCTACAGCTTGGGCGGCCTGAGCAGCCGACAAGGTCTCTTGATATTTTGAGAGGGCAGCTGCCTTATCTGCCTGATCCGAATTCGCAAGATTCAGTGCCTCTTGAGCCTTAGATAATTTTTCTTGATTCTTTTCTAATTCCTGCTTAGCAGTAGCTAGGGCGGCTTGGGCAGTTGCAAGTTCTAGAGGCGCTTGCTTGGCTTCATCTAATTGTTTTTGCGCCACTTGCACCGCAGTTATAGTTTGGTCATAAGCAGTTTGAGCAGTACTTTTTTCTGCTTGCGCTTGATCATGAGCGCTTTTAGCTTGATCATAGGCTGCCTGAGCCTGGGCTAAAGCTTGCGGATCACTAGAAGTAGAATTTCCACTGGCTGTTAAAGGTGTAGCATCAAAGTTATTTTTTGTCGCATATTTAACTTGATCTTCGGAAACCATAGTGAAATGGGCTACCGTGATATCGCTCTCCATCGAAAAATCAACGCCTAGATAATTTTTCTGGCTTCCTGTATTAAGACCAGAAATTGATTTGGCATGGACCCATTCATAGCCATTATACATAAATTCAACAAGAGAGAAGTAGATGTCTCGCTTCATATCTGCCACGCTCATCTGAGCTGTATTAGCTCGCCAGATATAGGCATTTTCGTAGTATTGAAGCCCTTGTTGCTCTTGCTCAGAAGTGGTCGTGACCAATCCATATTCACGAGCCACCCGATTTATCCCCCAAGTATCATGGTGATAGCGATTCATCAAATCCCAGTTCCAATTGTCATTTCTGTATGCTTGGGAAACCTTGTCAGCAAACTCTAAAGATGATGGAGTTAGTAAGGTTTCACCCGTTCCCATTTGAGCACGCAATTGGTTAATTAATTCTGAAGCAAACTGCGATAACTCTCTGCGAACCTCATAAGGAATATTATTGGTATCATACATTTTAGTGCTATCATTCGGATCTGCTATGTAGTTATTGTAAGATTTGGCCCTATCGTTAACTGCTGTCAACGTTGCTTCAATCTGACTGATTTGAGATTGCGGTGTATTTGGATCAGCCAACTGTTTCAATGCGGCAATATACTCCGGCGTCATGTAAAGCCTGTTTTTGTTGTTAGAAACAGAAGGTTTCAGACTGTCATTTTCAGTAGCCTGGGCTGCTTCCAAATTTGCCTGTGCCTGACTGAGCTTAGCTTGAGCTTCAGCTTCCTGAGAACTTGCTTTATCCAAAGTTTGTTTAGCCTTTTCAGCATCAGAGTCTGCCTGAGCTTTATTTGAAACAGCCTGATCAATTTTTTCTTGACGCTGACTATCTGATTGCTCAGCCTTGTTCACTTCCTCCTGTGCTTTATTGACTGCAGCCTGACTATTGGCTACATCTGCTTTTGCTTGTTCAAGATTTGCAGAAACTTCTGCACTCGATCCCTCTTGACTCTTTTGAGTTCGTTCCAAATCAGCTTGAGCTTGACTAACCTTTTCGTCTGCTTTTTTCAGAGCTTCTTTAGCCTCTTGAGTTTTTTGAGCTTGAGAGTTTGCCTGATTCTGACTTTTATCCAGTTCAGTTTGACTTGCTTGAGCTACTTTTTCTGCTTCCTTCACGGCTTCCGTTTGATTAGCTACAGCCTCTCTAGCCGCTTCTTTAGTTGCAGAAGATGCTTGAGTCCCTTCTTCAGCAGTTTTAACTGCCTCTTTTGCCAGCTCAGCATTCGCTTTGGCAGTTTCTACGGATTTTTCCGCTTCCTTGACCGCTGCTTCCTCTTCTTTGACCTGCTCATTCTTTTGATCTAAGCTGTCTTTAGCAGCATCAACTTCAGCCTTATTAACTGCTGAAACAGCTTGGGTATTTGTCCCTTGATCAATCGTATCTTCTGGCGCCGGCTTGCCTCCTGTCACTTGATCTGCTTTGGCCTCTTTGGCAAAGAGCAAAGACAAAGCAAGGGCACCAACAGAAAATGCACTCAGCATTTTTTTAAACATAAAAACTCTCCTTTGTGTTTAAATCTTTTCATCATTAGTAAAATAATGATGGAATTATTCTACCATCTTTAGATTTGACAGAAAAGTAGGTACCCAGTTCATTTGGACTTCAAACAAGAGAATCGAAAATTTTGTCATTAAAATGTTACATAAAAAATATACGAAAACTTGATAAAAACAAACATAATTTCCACTCCCATTTTTTTAGATCTGCTTTTATGTCATTTATTTCATTTTTTTAACAATTTTAAAATTAGAACTATTTAACTTAAAAAGTTAATTTAGAAACCATCTGATACAGTAATTTAGCCTTATTCCATTTAAACAACAAAAAAAGAAGAACATTTCGTTCTTCTTTTCACTTTTATTAACTTAATTAGCGCCGGTATTGTTGCAAGAAACGAGTCATTTTTTCTTGCACTTGGGCCAATTCATCCACACGTGGCAAATATACAATTCGGAAATGATCAGGATCCTTCCAATTGAAGCCACGGCCATGAACTAGCAGAATTTTTTCTTGTTTTAAGAAATTTAAAACAAACTGCTCATCATCATCGATCTCATACATTTCGCGATCAATCTTAGGAAAAATGTATAGACCTGCCTTAGGCTTGACTGCAGAAAGACCCGGGATGTCATTGATAGCTTTATAAATGAAGTTACGCTGTTCGTAGATACGACCGCCTGGCAACAATAACTCATCTACAGACTGATGCCCTCCCAATGAAGTTTGAACCACCTGTTGGGAAAGAACATTGGAACAGAGACGCATATTGGATAACATATTCAATCCTTCAATATAGCCTTGAACATGCTTCTTAGGACCTGACAACGCCATCCAGCCAACCCGGAAGCCAGCAATGCGGTGAGATTTTGACAAACCATTCATGCTGACACAGAACAAATCGGGTGCTAGACTTGCAATAGCCGTATGCTTCTCACCATCCATAACCAAACGGTCATAGATCTCGTCTGCGAAGATAATCAAATCATTCTGACGGGCAACTTCAACAATGTCTTCTAACACTTCCTTCGGATACAGGGCTCCTGTTGGGTTATTTGGATTAATCACAACGATAGCTTTGGTGTTTGAAGTAATTTTTGATTTAATGTCATCAATATCTGGATACCAATCTGCTTCTTCATCACAAAGATAATGAACTGCATTTCCTCCAGCTAGGCTTACTGCCGCTGTCCACAATGGATAATCCGGCATAGGAACCAGAACTTCATCTCCATTGTCCAGCAAGCCCTGCATAGCCATTACAATCAGCTCACTGACACCATTTCCTAGGTAAATGTCTTCAATTCCAACGTTAGGAATATTTTTGAGCTGGCAATATTGCATAATAGCCTTCCGAGCTGAGAACAATCCCTTAGAATCAGAATAGCCTTCACTACTACGAGCATTGATAATCAAGTCATGAATGACTTCATCTGGAGCTGTAAAGCCAAACTCAGCCGGGTTTCCAGTATTTAAACGCAAAATCCGTTCACCATTCGCTCGCATACGCATAGCTTCTTCGAGGACTGGGCCACGAATATCATATGCTACATGCTCTAGTTTGACAGATTTATTGTATTCTTTCATTTTGAACTCCTCGTTTCAATCAATCGTCTTATTATAACTCAATTTTTCTCAAAAATCCAAAAAATATCACAAAAATATTGATAGAAAAAATGATTATAAATTCCTGTAAGGGAAGCTCTTTGCTCTTCGTTCAGCTATTTGAGCCTTGATTTCTTTTCATTTTTTAACGAGAATTTCTCCCCTTCTTACCGAAAATTGCTTTACTTCTTTCATGAAAAGGTTTACAATATAAATATAAGAGAATTTTCAGCAAGGATTGGAACTCTTAAAACACTCTTCATATTTTATGAAATAGAATTCAAGCCGAAAGCTAGGCTTTCTCTATCTATCGCTTTCGACATGTTCCTAAACTGCTGAAACTTTCTTAGCATCTTTATGGAGGTAGGCTTATGTTACAAAAATATGAAAATATTCTAGTTGCAATTGACGGTTCCCGTGAAGCAGAATTGGCATTTGAAAAAGGGGTCAATGTTGCGCTTAGAAACAAATCTCGCTTAACCATTGCTCATGTTATTGATACTCGCGCTCTTCAAAGTGTATCAACATTTGACGCTGAAGTATATGAAGAACTACAGGAAGATGCAAAGAAATTAGTCGCAGACTATGAAAAGAAAGCTCGTGAGGCTGGTGTTGGTGATGTTGTTACTGTAGTTGAACTGGGAAATCCTAAAACTTTACTAGCAACAGAAATTCCAGATGAACAAAAAGTTGACTTAATCATGGTTGGAGCAACAGGTCTCAATGCTTTCGAGCGTTTATTGGTCGGTTCTTCATCTGAGTATATCCTACGCCATGCTAAAGTTGACTTGCTCGTTGTCCGTGATAGCGAAAAAACCTTATAGACATTTTGTTTTAGATTAAAAAAAAACTGAGATTATCTCAGTTTTTTTCTTTGGAGCCACAATTTTTCTCGTAGGCTTTTATCTGTCTTTCTAATTCTTCTTTAATGGCTGGTTCTGGCGCGTATTTCTCTTCCCAATCATCCGGTTTTAAAATTTTATGAGTTACTGGATCAAAATGGGCTTTACCGTCAGGGAAAATTTTACCCATATTGGCTTGATGGACAATTGTAAAAAGTCGCTCTGGGTCCACCCCCATTAAAACAAAACTTCCATAAGTAAAGTAGAGTGTGTCAATCAAGGCATCTACTTGACCAACTAAAGAAATCTCTGCTGGATTCTTTCCCTTAACTTTGGTAGCTGCCTTGTCTAGAGCATCGTGCAAGTGGGCAACTGCCTCGTCAAACTCTTCTTCTGAACTACTTGAAGCACGCAAAAATTCCACTAATTCTTCAAGTTTAAAGGCTGCCCGATGGCGAGCTCCTTCAGGCGTCCATGCGATCGGTTCTTCCTGAGTCTTCTTATCCATGACTCCATGAAATTCTTTAACCTTATTAAAATGATGGTCACTACTAGTAAAGACTTTCTCACTTGCTAAAATACCAAAATGCTCCAAGGCTTTATGAATCCCGTCTTGACTATTGCTGGTCGTTGTATGCTTGGCAACTTCTTTAACCTTACTAGTTCCATTTCCCATTGCAATCGACATGCCTACTCCCGACAACATTTCAAGATCATTGTCTGAATCGCCGAAAGCCATCACTTGGTTAATATCAAAGCCATATTCTTTTCCTACACGCGCGATTCCCTGCAACTTTGAGGTATCCCCATTGATGATGTCTGCCGCATAGGGACTAGAACGAGTAAACTTCAAATCTGGGAAATATTCCTCCATAGCCTGAGTTTCTTCAGGTGTAGCCAACATCACCACTTGATAAATGGGCTCTCGCGAAATATCTAACAGATCGTCTTTCTGTTGTGGAAGAGCTTTACTAACAACCCTGTTAAAGCCATAACTAATATAACGTGCAAAACCTTTAGGCACAAAGCGACTGCTCCACTGAGAGAATTTGCTCATGCCAAAGCGCATAATATGACTGCCAACCATATCTGTTTCTGTTCCAAGAGCAATTTCCTTTTTATGCTTTTTGGCATAATCAATGATTTCTCGAAGACTAGACTTATCAATAGGGGTCGCAGAAATGACCTTTTCCTTTGAAAATATATACTGGCCATTATAGGTAACTGCAAAATCCAAATCCAAATCTTTCATGAAAGATTGGACGAAAAAGGGACCTCTTCCTGTGGCCAAACCGACAAAAATACCTTGTTCTTTCAGACTCTGAATAGCCTGCTCTGTTGATTTGAGGACAGTTCGGCTGTCATTGACCAGGGTACCATCAATATCAAAAAAAACAGCTTTTACTTCCATACTTCTTATTCTTTCCTTTTATGATAAAATAAATTATAACACAATTTGGAAAGAAGCTCATCTATGAACAAAAAAATATTGGTATTGCATACTGGTGGCACCATTTCTATGCAGGCTGATGGAACTGGTAAAGTCGTAACAAACGACGAAAATCCTATGAATCATGTTACCGTCCCCTTGGAAGGTATCCAAGTTACGGCTCTCGATTTTTTCAATATCCCTAGCCCCCATATGACACCAGAACATATGCTTCAACTCTATAAAAAAATCAAAACCTCTTCTAAGGATTTTGATGGAGTCGTCATTACCCATGGGACCGATACCCTTGAAGAAACAGCATATTTCCTAGACACTATGGAAATCCCTGACATCCCAGTCGTCCTCACAGGTGCCATGCGTAGTTCAAACGAGCTAGGTAGCGACGGGGTCTATAATTACCTTTCTGCCTTGCGTGTAGCTGCTGACCAGAAGGCTCACGGCAAGGGCGTCTTAGTCGTTATGAATGATGAAGTTCACGCAGCCAAATACGTTACCAAGACTCATACCACAAATGTCAGCACCTTCCAAACTCCAACCCACGGCCCCCTTGGACTTATCATGAAACAAGAGGTTCTATATTTTAAGACAGCTGAGCCACGTGTTCGTTTTGACTTAGACAAGATCACCGGTTTTGTCCCTATCATCCCTGCTTATGCTGGCATGAAGACTGAATTACTAGATATGCTTGATTGCAACCGTCTTGATGGCTTGATCATTGAAGCTTTCGGGGCAGGCAACCTGCCTCAGGAAGTCGCTGAAAAATTAACCTTTTTCATTAAGCAAGGAATCCCTGTTGCCTTGGTTTCTCGCTGCTTTAACGGTATTGCTGAACCTGTCTATGCCTATCCTGGTGGTGGTGTACAGCTTCACGAATCCGGTGTCTATTTCATCAAAGAACTAAATGCACCTAAGGCCCGTCTTAAACTCCTCATTGCTCTCAATGCAGGACTTTCAGGCCAAGAACTAAAAGAGTATCTAGAAGGATAAACAAAAACCAGCCGAGATTAAATCTCGACTGGTTTACTATTTTTCATCAGGATTATGAAAGGAGGGGTAATGAAAAATAGATGTTCTACCTACTTACTACCGTATGTAGAAAAAATCTTTTCCGAATCCTTGAAAACTTTTTTATAATCTACGTGAATATTTACTGTCATGATCAATACCTCTTTTCTTTTGATTGACTTTATTATAGGCAGTAAAACTTAAGACATTCTTATAAAAAACTTTCAAGAAGCTTAATCCAAATAATCTTGTTTATCTAAATGAAGAGCCACTAGATGCCAGTTAGGATCCCTCCTCCATTCTTTATTCTGCACAATTTGGCTAGCTACCTTTCTCGCTTCTTCCAAGATAGGGTAGTCCTCTACGATATCAGCCACTTGAAATTCAGGAATACCGGACTGACGGGTTCCAAAAATCTCTCCTGAACCACGCATTTTTAAATCTTCTTCAGCAAGTACAAAGCCATCTGTCGTTTCCGTCATGATTTTCATACGTTTCTTACCGGACTCTGTTTTTGGATTTGCGATAAGAACGGCATAGGATTGCTTATCACCACGCCCCACACGCCCGCGCAACTGATGGAGCTGGCTGAGACCAAAACGATCAGCATCCATGATGACCATAATCGTTGCATTGGGCACATTAACACCCACTTCAATGACTGTTGTGGACACTAAAATATCTACTTCTTTATTCTTGAAGTCCTGCATAATAGCCTCTTTTTCGTCACTCTTCATCTTCCCATGAAGGAGAGAGACTCGGGCATCTCCTCCAAAGTAAGCTTGCAGTTCTTCTTCTAAGTCAATAGCATTTTTTAGATCCAGAGCTTCTGATTCCTCAATCAAAGGAGAAATAAAATAAACCTGAGCTCCCTTTACTAATTCTTTTTTTATCCAATCGAGTACGATCTCGAGTTGCTCATGCTTGACCCAACGGGTAATAATGGGCTTTCGTCCCGCCGGCATTTGATCAATAATGGACACATCCATATCCCCGAAAGCCGTAATGGCCAAAGTTCTGGGAATGGGAGTAGCAGTCATCATGAGAACATCAGGATTATCTCCTTTTTCTCGTAAGATACGACGCTGAGCAACCCCAAAGCGATGCTGTTCATCTACAATAACCAACCCTAGATGATGGTATTGAACACCATCTTGGATCAAAGCATGGGTCCCAATTACCATATCTACCTGACCAAGCTCTATAGTCAGCAAAGTCTCTTTACGCTCAGCTGCTTTCATACTACCGGTTAATAAGGCTAGTTTTAAATCAGGAAAGAGCTGACTGAGGCTTTCAAAGTGCTGCTCTGCCAAAATTTCAGTAGGCACCATCAAAGCTGACTGATAACCTGCTGTATGAACAGCATACATGGCTAAACCAGCCACTACTGTCTTCCCACTTCCAACATCTCCCTGTAAGAGTCGGTTCATGTGCGCTGGCGACTTTAAATCAGACAAAATTTCAGTCAAAGCCCTCTCCTGAGCTCCTGTCAGTGGGAAAGGGAGTTGACTTTTTTTCTCTTGAAGCAACTCATCCTGCCAATCCAGTACCAAACCATTGCTGACATCCTTCGTTTCCATTTTAAGCACCTGAAGTTGCATTTGGAAATAGAACAATTCTTCGAATTTTACACGACGTAGCGCCTGTTTGTATTCTGCCAAATCTTTTGGAAAATGCATGGCCCTCACTGCTTCTGCTCGAGACAGCAAGTGGTAGCGTTCCAACAAGACCTGGGGTAAATTTTCTTCAATCAGTAAATCCAAGCCTTGGTCAAAAGCTGTTTTAATTAATTTAATCAGACTTGTCTGGCTAATCCCTTGAGCCACCCGATAAACTGGCTGCAAGTCGTCTTCGACCTGAGCCAAGAGCTTCATCCCAGTCAAGCTAGCTTTAGCCTTATCCCACTTTCCAAAAACAGCAATATTTGCCCCCACTTCAACCTTATCCGCCAAATAAGGCTGGTTAAAGAAATTGACTGCTAGAATGACTTCCCCTTGCTTGATTGAAAAACGGAGACGATTGCGCTTAAACCCGTAATACTGAACATTTGCTGGTGTCGCAACTATACCAGAAATGACGGCCTTTTCTCCATCCTCTAGATCAAGTACCTGCTTGCTTTGAAAGTCTTCATAGCGAAAAGGGAAATACAGTAATAAATCCTGCAAAGTTTCAATGCCAAGCTTTGCAAACTTTTCTGCTGATTTCGGTCCTACTCCCGGCAGAACCGATAAAGGTTGGTGTAAATTCATAGTTCCTCTTTCAGTTCTAGCATCAAATAGCTTTCGCTAACTACATATTTCATCAAGGAGACTTAAACTAATTAATTCTTGTAAATTCTTGGTACCCGATCACTAATCAAACAAACCACTTCATAGTTAATCGTTCCTCGTTTCTCAGCAACATCAGTCGCTGAGATACTTTCTGTTCCGCTTTTACCAATGAAAACAACTGGTGTACCTAGAGGATATTTCTCCGGCAAGCGAACTGTAATCTGGTCCATGGATACTCGACCAACTATTGGGCAACGTTGACCATCAATGAGAACGTCAAAACCTTGCATAGCCCTAGTCCAGCCATCGGCATAACCCAGTGGAATTGTTCCAATAAATTGTCCTTCATCTGCTGTGTAGGTTGCTCCGTAACCAACATCAGCCCCTGCTTCTACTTCTTTGACATGAACCAATTCTGAAACCAAAGAAAGAGCTGGTTTTATCTCATAAGGCAGTTCAAGGGCACTTCCACTAGGATTGAGACCATAAATAATATCTCCCAAACGAACAGCATTCATAACAGTGTCAGCATGCCAAAGAGAAGTAGCTGAATTGCTAGCATGAATAATCGGTGGAAGATCGTCTAAGTCCGCTAAGATTCCCTTAAAACAAACTAATTGCTCTTCAAACTTACTAGCATCTGCCTCGTCAGCTGTTGCAAAGTGAGTAAAGATTCCTTCTACCTGAACACCAGCTGACTGGAGACGATTGATAGCTATCTGAAGTGACTGGATATCTCTAAAGCCAATCCGGCCCATACCAGAATCCACTTTCAGGTGAACAACTAAACCTTGCAAAGACAAGCCTGAAGCCTCCAACAAATCTAGCCATTCTAAGCTAGCCACTGTCAATGTAATCTTGTGTTCAACCGCCAGAGGGACTACCTCTATGGCTGAGACACCTAAAATTAAGATTTTTTTATCCAGGCCGCCTTCTCTTAATTCCAAAGCTTCGTCAATATTTGAGACACAAAATCCGTCTACAATATCATCAATATAACTTGAAACAACTACTGCACCATGGCCGTAGGCATTAGCTTTAACGACAGCCCATTTTTCAACATCTTGAGGCAAATGAGCTTTTAATTGCTCAATATTAAAGTGAATTGCTGACAGATCAACAAGTGCTTGACTTGGCCTATGTATACTAGTTTTCATCTCTTTCCTCCAAAATAACGCTAGCCATCACTAGGGTACCTGCATGGCTAATAGATACCCAAACCTTCCCAGAAAAAGGGGTCTTCGTAAATACTGGAGCACCTCTTTCATCATTCAAGACTTCTAAATCTTGAAAACTAAGCTTGCCAATTCCTGTCCCCCATGCTTTGGAAAAAGCCTCTTTAGCTGACCAGCGACCGGCCAAATATTCTATCTTTCGCTTGCCAGAAAGTTCTTCAAAACGAAGCCATTCCTTCTCTGTCAAGACTTTTTTTGCGAAGCGAGCATTTTTTTCATAGGCCCGCTGAATAGAAGATAGCTCCTCTATATCAATTCCATGTCCTATAATCATCTTTGTTCTCAGAATGAGACAAAACTCAGCTGGAAATCCAACTGAGCTTGCTGCATTCCGACCAATTGGCGACATTTTCTTTTGCCAAACGGTCCCTTTCATTTCAATAATAGAGTTATTTTTCTAAATGGCTATAAATTTCTCGAATCAACTGTTCAGTCTTGTCCCATCCCAAGCAAGGATCTGTAATGGATTTTCCAAAGACCTCTGGCTGATCTTGTCGGCCATCTTCCAAATATGATTCAATCATAAAGCCACGAACACTCTGCTTGATCTTTTCATTCCAGTCTCGATTTAAAAGAGTCTCGCGAACAATCCGCACTTGCTCTAAATATTGCTTGCCTGAATTGTCATGGTTCGTATCAACCATGATGAAAGGATTGGACAAACCTAACTTTTCATAAGTAGCAATCGCTTCAAGAAGATGTTCATAATGATAATTCGGCTCATTCTTACCATTGGCATGAATTGCGCCACGAAGAATGGCATGGGCCAGAGGATTACCTGATGTCTCCACTTCCTGAGAACGATATAGGAAGGTCTGTTTATTTTGTGCAGCATAGATGGCATTAAACATCACAGCTAAATTACCTGAAGTCGGATTTTTCATTCCCGCAGGAGTAGACAAACCTGAAGCAACAAAACGGTGTTGTTGATCTTCAACCGAACGTGCTCCTACAGCCATATAGGAAACCAAATCGTCTACTAGAGATACATTTTCAGGATAGAGCATTTCATCAGCCGTAGTCAGGCCTGTCTCAGTAATGACACGGTAGTGCAAATGGCGAACTGCCTTAATACCAGCTATTAAATCTGGAGCTCCTGCTGCATCAGGCTGATGAATCAAACCTTTATAACCATCACCATTTGTACGGGGTTTGGCTGTATAGACCCGCATAACAATGAAAACATGTTTTTTTACTTCTTCCTGAAGGGCAGCCAGACGTTCAGCATATTCTATGACTGCTTCTTCATTATCAGAGGAGCAAGGACCTATGACCAATAAAATCCGCTTGTCTTCTCCTCTGAGAATAGCAGCCAACTCTTGGTCGCGAACTTGCTTCGTTGCCAAAGCTTTTTCATCAAGCTGAGACAAGGTACGAACCTGCTCTACGTCAACAATAGGACCTCTTGTTGTAAATGTCATTCCAACTCCCCCTCAATCTTTTTTAACGACGGCCGTGGCAATTTTTAAACTTCTTACCTGAGCCACATGGGCATAGTTCATTCCGGCCAACCTTTGCCAAATCAACATCTGCTGGCAGGTCTGATTCTTGCGCTGAGATATTTCGTGTTGCTGTTGTTACAATGTTATGCTCCGTACGAGGACGCTCTTGCTCGTGAATTTGTGCTTTCATCATGAGACGAGTCACATCAAACTCGATTGAACCAATCATATCGTTAAACATTCTGAAACTTTCAGATTGGTATTCAACAACAGGATTATTTTGAGCATAACCTCGAAGACCTACAGCATTACGAAGCTGATCCAATGCATCAATGTGATCTGTCCACTTGTTGTCTACAACACGTAGAATCAATACTTTTTGGAATTCTCGAACAGCTTCTTCATCACGAAGTTTAGCAATTTGACTATTGTAGACTTCTAAAGCACGTTCATATAAGTTAGCCTTGATTTCCTCATCAGATAAACCTTGAAGATCGTTCAATGAAATCGACTCTTCCGGAACCAAGTTATACTTAGCAAAGTACAAAATTGAATCCAATTTTTCTTCTTGAGGAGCTCTGCTATTTCCATCAACAAAACGATCAATAGTTCGTTTGATCATAGCGTGAATCTCTGGAGCCAAATCCCGATTAGCTGTGATAACATCATGACGTTCAGCGTAGATGATTTCACGCTGTTCACGCATCACATCGTCATACTGAAGGACTTGCTTACGAGTATCATAGTTATTTCCTTCAACCCGTTTTTGAGCCGCTTCAACTTGGCGCGTAAACATCTTAGACTTAATAACAGACTCTTCTTCGCTCAGTTTGAAACGATCCAAGACAGCTTTGATTCTCTCAGAACCAAAACGACGCATCAGCTCATCTTCAAGAGATAGATAGAATTGAGATTCACCTGGATCTCCCTGACGACCAGAACGTCCACGTAACTGATTATCAATACGACGGCTTTCATGGCGTTCTGTACCAATCACACAGAGTCCGCCTAATTCACGAACACCTTCTCCCAGCTTAATATCGGTACCACGACCAGCCATATTGGTTGCAATTGTAACTGCACCGCGTTGGCCAGCATTCATAATGATTTGTGCTTCACGATAGTGGTTCTTAGCATTCAATACCTCGTGAGGAATTCCTGCTGCAACCAGCTTTTTAGAAAGATAGTCACTGGTTTCAACTGCAACCGTACCGACCAGAACAGGTTGTCCTTTAAGATGGCGTTCTTTCACGTCTTCTACAACTGCCTTAAATTTAGATTCTAAACTAGGGTACAGCAAATCCTCATGGTCAATACGAGCAATTGGACGGTTAGTTGGAATTGGAATAACACGGATATTATAAGTTTCGCGGAATTCTTCTTCCTCAGTCTTAGCTGTACCAGTCATTCCAGACAGTTTTTTATACATACGGAAAAGGTTTTGATAGGTAATAGAAGCAGATGTCTTGGTTTCATCTTGAACCGGAACACCTTCCTTAGCTTCAATGGCCTGATGAAGTCCGTCAGAATAGCGACGTCCTTCCATGGTACGACCGGTGAATTGGTCAACGATTAGAATTTCTTGTTCTTCGCTAACCACATAGTCGATGTCCAAAATCATGATATAGTTAGCACGCAAGGCATTATCAATGAAGTGAGTCAGTGCCACATTTTCAATATCATATAGATTATCTAATTTGAAATAGCTTTCAGCTTTGTCAATTCCAGAGTCAGACAGGCCGATTGTTTTTGATGGCACGTCGATGATATAATCATCCTTGTTAAGACTCTTAACGAAGCTATCCGCCATGTGGTAAAGCTGATTAGTTTCAGATGAAACTGGTCCAGAAACAATCAGAGGGGTTCTAGCTTCATCGATCAGAATGGAATCCACCTCATCAACTAAGGCATAGTTAAGTGGACGCTGAACCATGTTTTCAGCACGAACCACCATGTTATCACGAAGGTAGTCAAAGCCAATTTCTGAGTTCGTTGAGTAGGTGATGTCACAAGCATAGGCCTCTCTCTTCTCAGCTGGAGATTTAGCAGCCAAGTTAATACCAACTGAAAGCCCTAACCAAGAGTACAGTTCACCCATTTCTGTCGCATCACGCTCTGTCAGGTATTCATTGACCGTTACAACGTGAACTCCTTCTCCTGCCAAGGCATTCAAGTAAACAGGCATGGTCGCAGTAAGAGTTTTACCTTCACCTGTACGCATCTCTGGTACGTCACCATGATGGAGAACAATTCCCCCCATAATCTGTACTGGATAAGGATAGAGACCAAGAACACGCTTCGCGCCCTCACGAACAACTGCGAAGGCTTCATAGAGCAAGTCATCTAAACTTTCGCCATTCTGATAACGTTGTTTAAATTCATCTGTTTTAGCCTTTAGCTCCTCATCGGATAAGGCAGCCATCTGGTCACTATAAGCAATGACCTTATTTGCCATTTTCTCTAATTTTCTTAATTCACCTTTATCGTTTTCGATAATTGTTCTTAAAATATTTGCCATTTTTATCCTTACTTTATAATCTTTCTGATTTTAGAATGTTCTTTTCATTATAGCATTTTCTCCTATAACTTTCAAGAAACTTAAGCATTTTTATACCAAAACAAAGCCTTCTCTTTGATTCATTCCCACAATTTAACTCTACTTTTATTTCACGTACCAAAGTAAGCATTGAAGATAAATAATGATAAGTTTTTCCGGTCAGTTATAGCATTTTTTCCTTCCACACCCTCTATCGAATCAACTGTCCTTTTTGTTAGAAAAAAGCCTCTTTCAACCAAGAGGCTTTTTATACGAAATATAGGAGAGCAATGTTTCAAACTGAAACCGATAATGTCTATTCCCCGCTACTAAATCAATCTTCAGCTTGCTTGATAACCAATGCTTCAAACTTCATATCTGGCATGCATTCTTTTAAGTCAGACTGGATTCGCTTCAAGGCTTCCAAACGCATCTCAACGGAAGTATTCGCATTCCCTTGAATGATAAAAATTGCATCTTTGGTATCATCATCAAACTTATAGAGGTCACTATCTCGAATATCTAACCAAGCTAAAATCCCTTTGTCGTCGCGATAGACATAGTCTGTTTTAGCTACGTGTTTCTCCTTAGACAAAATTGGCAGAAAACTGTCTTCTCTTTGACTGACAGTGAACTCAATCTTTTCTCCAATTTTATTATAATCATGTCCGCCAATAGCTAACAGGGATTGCAAGGCTTCTACATTATAAATATCGATAATCGTATTGATAGCAGGAAGAGACCCGCGATGGCGGATATTTTTTATCAGAGCTGGAACGGTTGGAGGATTTTTCTTGACACTGCGACCTACACGTTGCAAGATATCTTCATAGCCTTGAATAATCGGTGATTGGAGAACCTGATCCAGGTCACAGTTTAGAGCCCACTCTTCTCTTTCTTTTTTCTTTTTTAGAAAGGTTGGAGATAATTCTGCATGCGGATTGACATTTTTAGCAATACCAATGACTACACTTTCAATTCCTAAGTCACATAGGCTTCGATCCAGGATAAATTTCATCGCAGCACCCTCCCTGTCGCTATTTTCTATCTATTCCCCATCATTATACGACTTTCTTAAGTCTGTTTCAAGGCTAAAAAAAATCCCTCTGACTAGTATTTACAATTCTGACAAAAAAGACTGGAGCTTTTTTGCCCCCAGTCTCTCTTTTTATTCTTCTTCACCCTCTGCATCATCGTCAGAAAATTCATCATCTTCTTCATTGATGTCAACATCTTCGTCTAGATCATCCGGAGCAATCTCATTGATTTCAGCATCATAAGCGTCTGCTTCATTCTTCTCATCGTCTGGATTTTCATCGTCATAGTTGAGCGCAGGATCTGCTTCGTATGAATCCTCATCTTCTGGATCATCATCGCTGTAGTCGATGGCATCCTCATCACCATCCATAAAGGCATTAACGCGTTTTTTCTTCCGTGATTTCGGACTATCTTCTTCATCAGTCTCTTCAAGCGCGATAATTTCCTCGTCCACTTCATCAATTGCATACCAAGAACGAAGGCCCCATTTGTTGTCACCAAGCGGAATAAAGCTTCCGTCAACATTTAGCTCAGTATAGAACAATGGTAGAGCTTCTCGGATTTCGCTGTTTGATTTTTCTAAATAAGTTTGGATTTCATTGACAAGGTCATTAAAATACATCTCATGGTCACGACCACGCAATTCTAAAATCGCACGCGCTACCTCAATCATAGAAAGTTCACTTTTTTCTTGTCCAGCAAATACTTCTAATTCCAAAGTTGGTCTCCTTTTAAGCTGATAAAGGACATTCGCCCTCTTGTATTTTTTCGCTACTTTCTATTGTACGATATTTTTGAATTTTCGTCAAAAGAATTTTGCTCTTTTTCCCTTTTAGAAAAACGAAAAGTCACTAGTCAAACTAGGACTTTTCAAATCATTATTTTACTTTAGCAGTGCTTGTGATGACTTCAACAGCTTTCTTGATAGTGATATCATGTTTTAACATATCTTCTGAAAGAAGTTGACGAACACGATCTGCTTCCATATTGTAGTCGTTTGCGAGTGAAGAAATTTCTGCTTCGATTTCTTCTGCACTAGCTTCAAATCCTTCTGCTTTTGCAATAGCTTCAATCACTAAGTTTGTCTTAGTACGAGCTTCTGCATCAGCCTCGTGCTGTTTGTGAAGGTCTTCTTGAGTAGTACCAGTGATTTGGAAGTACATATCAGGTGAGATACCTTGACGTTGCATATTTCCAAGGAATTCGTTTACTGAACGGTGCACTTCTTCATGAACCATTTCTTCTGGTAAGTCTACGATTTCTGCATTTTCAACCGCAAGATCGATTGCTGCTGACTCAACTGCATCTTTGTATGCAGCTTCTTTTCCTTCAGCTAATTCTTTACGGTATTTTTCTTTCAATTCATCAAGAGTTTCTACTTCTTCATCAATATCTTTTGCAAGTTCATCGTCAAGAGCTGGAACTTCTTTTTCTTTTACTTCATGAATTGTAGTTACAAACTTAGCTTCTTTACCTGCAAGATCTGCTGCTTGATAGTCTTCAGGGAAAGTTACAACCACATCAACTGTTTCGCCAGCTTTGTGACCAACCAATTGATCTTCAAATCCTGGAATAAATTGACCGCTACCAAGTCCAAGAGAGAAATTATCTCCTTTTCCGCCGTCAAATTCAACACCATCAACTGAACCAACAAAATCAATGACCACTGTGTCACCTTCAGCTGCTGGACCTTCTTTAAGGACCAATTCAGCCAAGTTGTTGCGTTCGCGTTCGATACGTGCATCAACGTCTTCGTCTGTTACTTCTTTTGAAACTTCTACAGATACTTCAAGGTCTTTGTAAGCACCTAATTTTACTTCTGGTTTTGTAACAACTTCAGCAGAAATAGTCCAATCTTGACCTTTTTCCATAGAAACGACATCGATTTTTGGTTGTGCTACAACTTCGATACCAGCTTCTTTTACAGCAGCTTCATAAGCATTTGGAAGTAAGTTGTTTAAAGCATCTTGGTAAAGCGCTTCTTCACCAAATTTTTGGTTGAAGACAGGACGTGGAAGATGACCTTTACGGAAACCTGGTACATTAATTGTTTTCTTTACTGAGTTAAACACACGGTCCAATTCTGGTTTGATTTGTTCTTGACTAATAGTAAAAGTCAAAACTCCACGATTTGTTTCTTTTTTTTCAAATGATACAGACATTCTGTCATTTCTCCTTAAAATTTATTGAATACACTCCATTATAGCATATTTAAAAAATTTTTCAAAATTATATAATATTTTTTTACTATTATTCTTTTCTTATTTTGTCTTCTCTATAAGCTGCTCTTGAACCACCAATCAGCTTAGGGCGGCTAGCTAAAGCTGTAACATGGGCAGCACCCACTGATTTAAGCTTTGGCCTGATGGGAATCTGAACATGCTTAACATGCATACCAATAGCAGTATCTCCGATATCTAGACCAGCATGAGCCACTATAAATTCCACCTCAACAGGATCCTTCATGTACTGGAAAGCTGCCAGTTGGCCACTTCCCCCTGCATGAAGAGTGGGGAGAACGTTAACAATTTCTAAATCTTTCTTTTTTGCCAAGCTTCTCTCAACCACTAACGCCCGATTGAGATGCTCGCATCCCTGAACTGCTAGAAAGATCCCCTTCTCTTCCAAGATATCCAGGATTGTTTTGACAATGATCTGCCCAACTTCTAAACTGGAATTTCGGCCAATATGACCTCCGATAACCTCACTAGAGGATAGACCCAGAACAAAAATATCACCCTCATCCAAGGACGCTTTGTCTAAAACATCTTCAAGAATCTGACGTGTTTCTGCTCCAATCTTATCTAAGTCCATGTCTCACCTCATTTATTTCACTGTGGCCATCTTTTTCAAACTCTCTGGAAAGACTTTGTAAAGGACGTAACCGACTACTAAACCAAAAGCATTCTGCATAAAATTACCCAACATCCCAGCTAGACCTGCTCCAACACCATTCATGATACTGTCAAAGAGGGCGTAGCCACCAACCATAGAAACTGCGGCCAAAACTAGACCAAGATAGCGACTCTTACCTTCCAGACCAGCAAAGAATCCCTGCAGTCCGTGGCAAATCAAACTGAAAAACATCCACTGAGGATAGCCGGCAATCAGGTCAATCATAAAGCCTGAAAGCCCTCCGACAATAGTAGCTTCCTTACGCCCAAAGTAGAAGGCCGTAAAATAAATCCCTGCATCCAACAAGGTCAAAAAGCCGGTAGGCGTAGGGATTTTCAAAAAATTCCCCAAAACGACAGACAGAGCTGTGATGAAAGCTAAAATAACTAATTTTTTAACTTGATTATTTCTCATATTGAACTACCCCATATTGATCTGAGCGCTGAATCGCTCCGTAAACAAAATCTTTAGAAAATTGAACTGCTACAAGAGGAGACTTGCCTAGAAGCAACTGACTGGCAATACTGGAAGCAAATGTGCAGCCTGCTCCGGTATTGTTGCTAGCTAGCACTGGCGATTCTAATACCTCAAAATCTCGGCCGTCAAAGTAAACATCCACCGCCCGCTCCTTGCTCAAACGATTGCCACCCTTTATCACCACATGCTTGGCTCCTAAATCATAAAGCTCCTTCGCTGCTACCTGCATGTCCTCCAGACTTTTGATTTCTTTTTGGGTCAATAGCTGAGCTTCTGCCAAATTAGGCGTGATGATGCTGACATAAGGGAAGAACCTGGTGAGTTCTTCTCTCAATGCACTAACTTCCAGATCATGATTTTCTTTACAGACCAGAACAGGGTCTAGCACTACTGGTATATCTGCATGTTGCTTGACAAAATCCAATGCCTGCTCTGCTATTGCTAGATTGGGTAAAAGCCCTATTTTAATAGCAGAAAAAGGAACATCTTTGAGGCTGGATAGTTGCTGAGTAAAAACCTCTTCCTCAACCGGAAGGACCTCAAATCCTTTGTTGGTCATCGCAGTCAGGCAAGTCACAGCCACAAAACCATGCAAACCATTGACTGTATAGGTAGCTAAATCAGCATGCAGTCCGCCACCGCTAAATATATCATTACCCGATAGGGCTAAAATGAGTTTATTCTTCATAACGAATCTCCTTTAGATAATACCGTTTGAACCTGCTATTGCCCTTCTGCCAGATGGCGGTCTTCTCTTCTGAAATCTACTATTTTTTACGTAAATCCAGCGAAACAATAGCTTTATAAGGTGCTATGAGTTTATTTTAGCAGGAAAAAAATACCCCAGCAAGGACTAAAAACAGGAACTGTCTGGGGACAGATTTTCGAAAATAGAGTATAACAAACGGAGATGGCTGATGTTAGGAATTACTAATACGCAAGAAAATAACCCATCTGAATCAGACTGTCAGTGACAACACAAACAGAGCTAATTCAAATGGGTTATTGATTGCATATTGCTAAAGGTCATTATTTGCAGTTACACATGCAATAAATTTGACACTTTTTTAAGAACCCCAAATAGAGTTTTCATCCATAAAGCTATTGGTGTTCTTGAGTAACTGCGTAAAGACAGCATACTTGAAGTCCTTGGTTGCCCGTTCATCGACACGAGACTTCTTCAGATCCTTGTCAACAGCTTCTGCAAAACCAGCTTTCAGTTCTTCATAAGTGTGATAGACTTTTCCGTTGACAGTCACTGGCTTAATACCTGAAGTTTGTGCTTTATCCACAACTTTTCTGAAGTAAGCTTTCTTGAAGGCTTCCATGGTTTCAAATTCGCCTCCAGAAATTTGCTTAATGATAAAGTTATCACTCAAGCCAGTCACCCCTTGCTCATTGGCTGTCCTACGGTGTTTATTGGAAGCATAGCTTACAAAGCCTTTTTCATAGCCATAGTAACCCCAGATTCTGAAGGTATTATGCTTGAACATCAAGGCGCCTGGTGCTCCAGTATTGTTTTGACCACCACCATAGATACCCGTCATAAAGTCGATCGCAATGTAACTAGAGTCATAGTCAGCTGGGTTATAAGTTCGATTGTCAACCGCACGGTTAGAAAGCAAGCCTTGGTCAACCAAGTCATTTACAGATGAAACTGACATGGCCGCTTTCTCCTCTGTTGTCAACTCTCTCACGACATCATATTGAGTCCGAGCATCTACAATCTTAGGCTCAACCTTCTTGAACCATTTAGCCGCAGCTGCATTTCCTTTATCCACAACTGCTTGACCCTCAAGATAATCCAGCAGCATGAGAGTATCATTATAGCCCTTCATGTAATGGTCAATGTCTGCTCGGTTCTTGAAGAGACTTGGCGAGCTATTGAAAATGAGGCTGCCATCATTTGGACGGTCAAAGGCCATATTGAGACCTAGAGCACCCCAGCCTGGCTGACCAGGAACAGGTGATTGGAGCAACCCTTGGGCATAGCCTTCTGGTCCGATACCTTGTCGTCTGCCATGTCCGCCCAGATAAATATAGCCGTCATTGACGTGGGTGAGTTCGTGCGTGAAGACGGATACACCGTATTCCGTCAAGAGGTCAAAGGCTTCGAAGTTCACACGGATTGAACCAGCAGCATGGGCGCCATAGCCATTTGACTTGTACCAGCCACCAGCTCTGCCGCCAACTAGGTTAAAGAACTCGCGGGATGGAGCATAAGGATTGCCCTTATTATCATTTCCGTTGACATCAATCCAGCCACGTCCTTCCACATCAAAACCATCCCATACAGCCGTTACATTTTGCTTGACCATTCTGGACTTGATATCATCTGAGAGCAGTTTGTACCAAGTGTCTACGTGATTTCGATGCTGGGTCGCTACTTCCTTGATGCGTGCATTAAATCGTTCATCAGACCATGACCGGCGTTTGTCTCTGTTGACAAAAGCCATCGTGCTATAGTTTGACAGAATAGCTAAACGCGTATTCTTCAAGGTTAGCAGCGGAAGAATATAGTTGCTGAAATATTCAGAATTGAGGTTATCAAAGACACGATACTTAGCAGACTTAATCTCCTCGACTTCTGACTGGCGTTCTTCAAACTGAATAAAGCCTCGGGTTGCATCCTTGAACCAAGAATCCATGTCCGCAAAGTCAGTCAGCAGGCGACGGTTGTAATCCAAGTAAGCAACCAAATCACTAGACTTGGACTCAGCCTTCAACTGACGTGCAAACATATTGACATTGTCTGCCCCTTTCAGTTGATTTTCTGTCGAACGTCCAATCTTAATCAAGCGATCCAACAATGGTACTTTTTCACCATAGAAGTCTGGTTTGAAGAGCACTAGCTCCTTGAGGTTGTAGTCGCCAAACTTGAGATCGTAATAACGGTTGAGGTAGGTCAGACCGAGCATGATAGCGGTCTTGTTCTCTTCGATTTTAGCTTTCAGAGCTTCGTTGGCTGCCGGATTGTCAGCATGGAATCTTGTCCATTCATTGGCCAGGAGCTTACCAAGCATATCCTGCAAGTTGGCTTTCACTTCAGCCAGAGATTCATCTAGGAAGAGACGCTTCACTTTGTTGACCTTGTCATTATCGTTAGGCAGACCAACAGAACGATAGACTTCATCACTGTATAGGTCAAAACTCTTCAAGCTCTCTGTCAGCTGAGCCAGCAAGTCTTCTTTGACAGCCGTTGAGTGATTTGGAGTATAGACTGTACCAAGCTCTGCAATCTGATATTCCGGCAGAACCGTCTGTTCAAATCGTGCTTGATTTTGAAGATTGTAGATGGTCTTGCTTCCGTCTGCAAAATGGACTAAGATCTTATCTGCATCTGTTCCGCCAGCAACAAACTGATTGCCTTTCAGGGCTTGAACGGATAGAACTTTCTTAGTCAACAAGTCTCCTGCTTTACCAGCATCCACCAGCTTATTGGCTTCATGAATCAAGAACTCTTGATTGTAGAAAGGCATAAAACGTTCTAGGTTCTGATAAAGCTGTTCATTTTCTGCCTTGTAACCTGGCTTATCTTGATAAGTACTTGTTCTCAGGATAGCAGCATTTAGCTTCTCAGTTGTTACTTCATTGGCGCTGGTTTCTTCAAGAGCCGTAATCCGATAGCTCTTAACTTTTTGCTCCGCTTCAGCTTCTGTCAAGCGGCGGAACTTGGCATCTTTTCCTATCTTGGTTCCAGAGCTGTGTCCCTGAACACCAAAAAGGTTTTGGAGTTTTTGCCCCATCCAAGCATCGGTAATCTCATTATCTGAGCTAAAGAGCTCTTTTCCGTTCACTACTGTAGCATAGCTGACAGTGTCATTGATAGTTCCATACGGCCAAATGGAAGCAGCGATACCAGCCGCATTTCTTGAGCCCGCATCCTCTAACTTACCTTTGGCAACTGATTGCATCAATCTGCCCCAGTTACCCCAGCCTGAACCTGAATAGTCAGTGAAGTTTTGAGCGACCAGCATACCTGCATTTTGTCCACTCTTAACCCAAATATCTGCTTCAACGTAGGCACGTTTCACCAAGGACATGGCGTTGGTTCCTGCGATACCAGCTGTAACAGAGTTTCCACCCTTGGACTTAATACGGCCCTTAAAGGAGACATTTTCAACTCGAGATTGGCCTTCTATATTGTTAACCAGACCGGCTATATGGTCTCTTCCTTCCAAGTAGCCTTGGACATTGACGTTTTCGATTACTCCTTTATTCTTCAAACGAGCAGCAATTGTCGCAATAGTATCGCCCGCTTGCGAATCTGGATAAACCATATTGACTCGCTTAAAGTCAATATCCTTGACCGTTCCGCCAGTAATCGTATCAAATAGAGGATGCGCTAAGTCTAAAATTGCATGACGCTCGCCATTTTGACCACCAATCAGCTGACCTTTGAATTCTCCTGGCAAGTAAGACTTGCTGTTGGCAGGTTTGTCAATCAACTTAGCACTGATACTGCGACCCAGAATAAATGTCCCAGAAGGATTTTCCTTGATACCGTCCAAAAGGTCTTGGAAGTCATAATAGACATTCCCTTCACGCTTCTTGGCCTTTTCCAGATAGAAGTCAAAGCTGTTTTGAAGGCCAGTTGCGCTTCTTTGCAGCAAGTCTGGTAGCTGAGCCTTGATCTTGAAGACAGGCTGGTTATCAACGACCACTTCCTCGATAGAGGTAACCGGCAGGACAGTGTCCTTGAACTGGTCGGATGTAAAGTGCAGGTAATATTGATCCAGATTTGCTGGTTTTTCAGCCAAAGTAGGCATCAATTTTGTCTGGCCATTCTCAACCTTCATCAAGGCGACATTAGTGATGGACTTGAGTTCCACCTTCTTCAGGTTAAGCTGAACTGTCTCTCGAGCTAACTCTTTGCTTTCAGAGCCATTTCCTAAGTCATAAGACAGGGTCGTCTCGATATCATAAGGTGTGTAGTAGTCCAAACCACTAAAGCTGGCAGTCAACTGACCGGTCGCCAAGTTTTGCTCTGCTATTAATTGACCATCCTTCTTCAGGCGAACATGAGCACTAGTAAAGGCTTGATCCCTGTCCGTCAGCTGGTATTGAATTTGCGCCGATTTCTGCAATTCATCCTTCTTAACCGCTGAAACAGTCAGAGTTGGCGCTGTTTTAAGAGCCAATAAGTCGGCTAAAGCCTGCTTGAGTTGGTTGACACCTGCATCTACTTCATCTTGACTCGACGAAGTTTGATAAACCGACTCAGCCATATTCTTAATTGCTTGCAATTGCTGGTAGGATTGATTAGTGTAAACTGCAGGATCCACAGCCGCTGCTAAAGCTAGCTGCTTACTTAATTCTTCTTTATTAACGCGAGTCTTAGTACCTCGAGTGACCACTGTATCAACTGCTTCATGCAAGGTGCGCTCAGTTGTTTGTGGCTCCGATATCCGCTTGCCATCCAAGACTTCATAGCTGGTTACAATTTCTTTTTGGCCTGGAGTTCCTTCTACAGTTGTCTCTTCATCAAGATACTTGCTATCATCAGTTTTGTGAACAACCTTTGGTTCAATTGTTTCTAGCTTGACCTCTGTATGCAAACTAGGCAGTTCAGCTTGAACTGTTGATTCCCCGTTAACACCACCCGTGTATTCTGGAAGCGCAGGCTCGACTGGGGCCGTATCTCCTGCTGTACCTATCGGCTCTGTATAAGCTGGTTTCTCCGGTTGAACTTCTGGTTCGCCAT